>NZ_AP023423.1:1115000-1439628 GCF_021654335.1 Sideroxyarcus emersonii | reverse complement strand
CTCGATGTTCTGACCTATTCGAAGGAGCATGAAATGAAGACGTTATTTTGTGCAGGTTTGATGTTTTTCTCCTGTGTCATACAGGCTCATGCGGACGGCTCGCGCATCGGCGTGGTCGATACCGAGCGCATCCTGCGCGAATCCGAGCAGGCCGTCCGTGCCGAGAAGAAGATCGAGCGCGAATTCGCCTCCCGCGATCAGGAGATCAAGAAGCTGATCAAGCAAAGCAAGGATCTGCAGGCCTCTCTGGAGAAAGACGGATCGAACATGTCCGATCCGGTGCGCCGTACCAAGGAACGCGAACTGGCCAATATGAACCTGACGCTGCAGACGCTGCAGCGCGAATTCCGCGAAGACCTGAACCTGCGCAAGAACGAAGAGCTGACGGCGGTACTGGCCCATGCGGACAAGGCGATACGGGAGATCGCGGAGAGCGAGCAATATGATGTCATTTTGCAGGAGGCGGTCTACCGCAACCCCAAAGTGGATATCACGGACAAGGTTCTGAAGTATCTCGCCAACGAGGCGCCCGATAAATCCGAGAAGTGACCTGAAAGAATCGTTTTGATGGAACGTACAGCCTACCGACTGGCAGACATCGTAGCGCGTTTCGGCGGGCAGGTGATGGGAGATGCCGATACCCAGGTGCGGCAGATCGGCACACTGGAGCATGCGGCGGCCGGCCAGATCACATTCCTGGCCAATGCCAAATACCGCAGCCAGCTCGAACGCAGCCATGCCTCTGCGGTGATTTTGTCCAAGGCCGATGCGGATGCAACATCGATGCCGCGTATCGTTTGCGACAACCCCTATTCGTACTTCGCCAGGCTTTCGGCATTCCTCAATCCGTTGCCGGAATGCATACCCGGCATCCATCCTTCGGCGGTCATCGGTAAAGACGCGCAGATATCCGGGCAGGCCCATATCGGCCCGCATGTGACGATAGGGGCAGGTGCAGTGATCGGTGCGGGCACGGTGGTGATGGATGGGTGCAGTATCGGCGAGCGCGTGACCGTGGGGCAGCACACGCGCTTGTACCCGAGAGTGACGGTCTATCACGACTGTATCGTCGGCAACCATGTCATTGTGCATTCCGGCGCGGTGATCGGCGCGGACGGCTTCGGCATCGCCATGGAAGAAGGCAGATGGCTGAAGATTCCGCAGATCGGCCGTGCGGTCATCGGCGACCACGTCGAGGTCGGGGCGAACACGACCATCGACCGCGGCGCGCTGGACGATACGGTGATCGAGGAGGGCGTGAAGCTGGATAATCAGATTCAGATCGCGCACAACGTGCGCATCGGCGCGCATACCGCCATCGCAGGCTGCGTGGGCATCGCCGGCAGCGCCACGATCGGAAAATATTGCCGAATCGGCGGCAGCGCCGGCATCCTGGGGCATCTGCAGATCGCGGATCATGTCGAAATCGCTTCTTTCACGCTGATCGGAAAATCCATCACCGAAGCAGGCAGCTATGCCGGAGTGTTCCCATTCAGCAAGAACGAGGAGTGGCGCAACAATGCAGTGCATCTGCGGCATCTGGGCGATCTGGTCAAACGCGTCAAGGTATTGGAAAAAGAGCTGGAATCATTAAAAGGGGAGAGAGTATGAGTACCGCGATGGACATCCATGAGGTGTTGCAGCATTTGCCGCACCGCTATCCGTTCCTGCTGATCGATCGAGTGCTCGAAGTCGTTCCGAACGAAAAGATCGTGGCGCTCAAGAACGTTTCCATGAACGAACCGTTCTTCCCCGGGCACTATCCGCATCATCCGGTGATGCCGGGCGTACTGGTGATCGAGGCGATGGCGCAGGCTGCCGCCATCCTGTCGTTCAAGACCATGGGCACTTTGCCCAGCGACGATTCGGTGTATTACTTCGTCGGCATCGACAACGCGCGCTTCAAGCGCCCAGTCAGTCCCGGCGACCAGTTGATCTTCACTGTGACGATAGGCATGAACCGGCGCGGTATGTGGAAATTCATCGGCAAGGCTGAGGTGGATGGCCAGGTCGCCGCCGAAGCCGAACTGATCTGCACCCTGCGGACCAAGTAATGGACAGCTTGCGCCACCCGACCGCGATCGTGCACCCGCATGCCAAACTGGCCGACGATGTTTCGGTCGGCGCCTATTCCATCATCGGCGAGCACGTCGAGATCGGCGCCGGAACGGTGGTCGGGCCGCATGTGATCATCGACGGACACACCACCATCGGCAAGGGCAACCGCTTTTTCCAGTTCAGCTCCATTGGCGAGATCCCGCAAGACAAGAAATACAAGGGTGAACCGACACAGTTGATCATCGGCGACAACAACACCATCCGCGAAAATTGCACCTTCAACCTGGGCACCGTGCAGGACGGCGGCGTCACTTCCATCGGCAGCGATAACTGGATCATGGCATACGTGCATGTGGCGCACGACTGCCACATCGGCAACCACAACGTTATCGCCAACTCCGTCCAGTTTGCGGGCCATGTGACGGTCGGCAATCACACCCTGATCGGCGGCATGAGCGGCATCCACCAGTTCGTCCGCATCGGTGATTTCGCCATGATCGGCTTCCAGACGCGCTTGTCGCAGGACCTGCCGCCGTTCGTGACTGCCGTCGGCAATCCGGCCGAAGCCAAGGGGCCACATCAGGAAGGTCCCCGCCGTGCCGGTTATTCGGCCGCCCGTCTCGACATGATTAAACAGATGTACCGCACCTTGTATCGCGCCGGCAGCAGTTTCGATGCGGCCAAGCAGGAGATCGCGGGCCTGCGCGGGCAGGTACCCGAGGCCGATGCGGACTTGGAGAATATGCTGACCTTCCTGGGCAATGCCAGCCGCGGCATCGTTCGTTAACATCCCATGAATTCAACTACCAAAACCATTGCCATGGTCGCCGGCGAAGCTTCGGGCGATCTCCTTGGCAGCCTGCTGATGGGCGCCATCAAACAGGTTGCTCCGAATGTGCGCTTCATCGGTATCGGCGGTCCCAAGATGCAGGCCGAAGGGATGGAAATCCTGTTCCCGATGGAGAAGCTGGCGGTGAACGGCTACCTGGAGGTGCTGCGGCATTACCGCGAACTGGTCGGGATCCGCCGCGATTTGCGCGAGCGCTTCATCGCACAACCGCCGGATATCTTCATCGGTGTGGATGCGCCGGATTTCAATCTCGACCTCGAACTGGCGTTGAAGCAGCATGGCATCACCACCGTCCATTACGTCAGCCCGTCCATCTGGGCATGGCGCGGCGAGCGCATCCACAAGATCAGGCAAGCGGTGTCGCATATCCTGGCGCTGTTTCCGTTCGAGGCGCCGCTGTATCAGCAAGCTGGGGTTCCCGTCAGCTATGTCGGCCACCCGCTGGCAGACATATTGCCCGAAGTGCCCAAGCGTGCCGAGATGCGCGAACAGATGCGCATCATGCCCAAGAGCGCAAAGGTGTTCGCCTTCCTTCCGGGCAGCCGCCAGGGCGAAGTACGCCGCCTGGCCAGGACCTATATCGAGACGGCGAAGTTGATCCTGCAGCAACTGCCCGAGGCACAATTCCTGGTCCCTCTGGCCAGCCGCGAGACTCGTACCATATTCGAGAACGAGATTTGGAAACAGGAAGCGCAGCAGTTGCCCATTACCCTGCTGTTCGGCCACGCGCACGATGCCATGATCGCCGCCGACGGCGTGCTGGTTGCTTCGGGTACCGCCACGCTGGAAGCTGCGCTGCTCAAGCGCCCCATGGTCATCACCTACAAGATGTCCGGCCTGTCCTACTGGCTGGCCAAGCGCAAGCAGTATCTGCCTTATGTGGGATTGCCGAACATACTGGCCGGAAAATTTGTCGTGCCGGAGATATTGCAGGATGATGCTACGCCGGAGAACCTTGCGCAGGCGTTGCTGAATCTGATCAACAGCAAACAGGCGGTGGCGGAACTGGAACAGATATTCACCCAGATGCATCAGACCTTGCGCCAGGACACCGCACAGAAAGCGGCGGCTGCCATCCAGCCCTATCTGGCATGAACAATATCCTGCTCGTCTGCGGCGTGGATGAGGCAGGACGGGGGCCTTTGGCGGGGCCGGTGAGTGCGGCTGCCGTCATCCTCGATGCTGCCCGTCCGATCGCTGGCCTGGCCGATTCAAAGAAGCTTTCCGAAAAGCAGCGCGACCTTCTGGCCCCCATCATTCGCGAGCGCGCCCTGGCCTGGGCCGTAGCCCATGCCCAAGTGGACGAGATCGACCAGCTCAATATCCTGCAGGCGACGCTGCTGGCGATGCGACGTGCTGTGGAGGGACTGAGCCTGCGGCCGCATCAGGTGCTGGTGGATGGCCTGTATTGCCCGCAGACCGGCATTCCGAGCGAGGCCATCGTCAAGGGCGACAGCAAGGTTGCGGCAATCTCGGCCGCGTCCATCCTGGCCAAGACCGCACGCGACGAACTCATGTTGAATCTGCATGAGCGATATCCGCAATATGGCTTCGATGGCCACAAGGGCTATCCCACCGCAGCCCACCTCGCCGCGCTGCGCGAGCACGGGGTTTCCGACGTGCACCGCCGAAGTTTCAAGCCGGTACGCGACCTGCTTTCCCCCTCGGGACAACAGGGTAAATAGCCTGCGACTTGGCGTCCGCCAGACGGGAAGTAGTATCATTCAAAGCGGGCAGAGGGATATCCGGTCTGCCATGCTTGTTCGACAACCCATTTGAATCCACTGCATACCATCATGACCCTGTTCAAACTCATCCATCTCGTCGCCGTGCTCATCTGGGTCGGTGGCATGTTCTTCGCCTATGTCGTGTTGCGTCCGGCAGCTGTTGAAGTGCTGCAACCGCCGGAGCGGCTGCGTTTGTGGAGCAACGTGTTCCGACGCTTCTTCAGCTGGGTGTGGGGCGCGGTGGCGGCGATCCTTGCCAGCGGGCTATACATGATCTATCTGTACGGCGGGATGTCGGGAGCCCCGCGTTTCGTCCATGTCATGTTGCTGCTTGGGCTGATCATGATGGGCATCTATGGTTATGTATTTTTCGCCTGCTATGTGCCGCTCAGCCTGCATGTCGCCAAGGAGCGCTGGAAAGAGGCGGGCGAGATACTGGGCAAGATACGCAAGCTGGTCGGGGTGAACGTGATATTGGGCTTGCTTACCGTATGCGTCGCAGTGATCGGGGCGATGCCAACCTGAGGTGGCCGTCATCGAGCATTCGGCCACATGCCGGATGCTTGGCGCTGCCTTATTCATCTGATGGATAGCGGTCGGGAGCGGATATGACAAGTGTGTCAAAATCTTTGCACTGGCGGATTGCCTCAAGACTGCTGGTTGCCTGGCTGGTCCTGTCTGCGATAGCTGGTTCGGCTGCCTACTATTTGGAACAGGGGCGACTCGACGATTTCGTGTCCAGGCTGGTTGGGACAGAAGCCAGCCGGATCAGTGCCCGTATCGCCCCGAAGGCTTTTGAAAGCCAACTGGACCGCTATCTTCCCGCAATCGAAAAGACCCTGGCCGAGTCGCGCTTCGTCGGTATCCGCCTGTATGGCGCCCAGCAGAAAATACTGCTGGAACGCTGGAATACCTTGGATGCGAAGGTGGCGGAGGACGTCGCTGCCCATCACCATCGCTTCCTGGGTATTTCAGGCAAGCAGGCGCGTAATTACTGGATAGACGAAAAACTGTACATCCAGTCGGTCCAGCCATTGTCCGAAGGTAAACAGACCTACGGTTACCTGGAAGGCATCTATCAGGTCGATGCACACGTCACTGCCGCGCTGATACATCACATCGAAGATGTCGTGATCGCCGTGGTGGTCATGGTCACGCTGACGAGCCTGGTGCTGTATCCCGTCATCCTTTCCCTCAACCGCCAGACAATCCGGCTGGCGGACGATTTGCTGCAGACCGATCTGGATCTGCTCCAGACGCTGGGCAGTGCCATCGCCAAGCGCGATTCCGATACCGATGCCCACAATTACCGTGTCACGCTTTATGCAGTCAAGCTGGCCGAGTTCCTCAACCTGAAGCGCGCAGAGATCCAGTCGCTGATCCTGGGAGCGTTCCTGCATGATGTGGGCAAGATTGGCATACCCGACCATATTCTGCTTAAGCCGGGTGACCTCACCCCGGAAGAGACCAGAATCATGCGGACGCATGTCGAACTGGGCGCGGACATAGTCAGTCATTCGAACTGGCTGCGCAGATCCAGGGAGGTGGTTCTGGGGCATCACGAGCGCTTCGACGGCAAGGGTTTTCCGCGCGGTGCCCGCGGCGAATATATCCCGCTGATCGCCAGACTCTTTGCGGTGGTGGATGTCTTCGACGCCCTTACGTCGCGCCGCCCATACAAGGAGCCGATCCCGTTCGACGAGTCGTTGCGCATACTGCGCGCCGAATCGGGCAGTCATTTCGATCCGGACATCCTTGCGGCCTTCGAGAAGATCGCGCCGGAATATTACGAACAATTCTATCTGGCCGATGAAAGGTCATTGCAGGCGATGCTGCAGAATGTCATGGCGAAATATTTCCTGATGGAGATCCCCGGCTGACCTGTTCGCGTTTCGGCGATATGCCTTGGTCAGACGATCCGATTCGGGTTTTATTCTCCCAATTCCATTCGCCTTACATAATGGCAGGTGTAACCATGAGGGTGCTTGACCAGGTATTTCTGGTGATATTCCTCGGCACGGTAGAAAGCGCGATAAGGCACAACTTCGGTGACCAGCCTGGCTTTCCATTCGCCTGAAGCTTCCACCGTCCTGATCACTTCCTCTGCGGTGTGCTTCTGCATCTCGTCGAGATAAAAAATCGCCGAGCGGTATTGTGTACCGATGTCGTTACCTTGCCGATTGGGCGTGGTCGGATTGTGCATGCGGAAAAATTCGAACAGCAGGTGGCGGTAGGTCAGCCGTCGCGGATCGAACACGATCTTCAGCGATTCGGCATGGCCGCTGTTGCCCATTTTGACCGTCTCATAGGTGGGATCCTGTGTGGCGCCACCGGTATAGCCGACGGTTGTTTCCAGCACGCCATCGATCTGGCGCACCAGTTCCTCCATGCCCCAGAAACATCCGCCCGCAAGGTAAGCTGTCTGGCTGGTGTCGTTCATCATATTGCTCCTTTCGCTCCGGCATGGCTTTCAGCAGTCGCAGGAAGCATGCCGGGACCGCCCCTGTGCGGAGCCGAGGCCGCGGCAAATCATAGTCACCGTACGGGTTGCTGCACAAGAGTTTTTCGCGGTAGCATCATTCCGTACGCCCAGCGTACTCATGATCCACCGGGACTTCCTTGGGCGATACTTGACAATTATGCAGGACAATAAAGTACCTCAAAAGAGTTATACGCCTACATACCTTATAGGTATGGACTTCGATCTGGGGTGCGTGCCTAATTGGTTTACATATCGGTTGCTTCTTGTATGTCGGCTGATATAAGGGTGGTTTTTGGAATATTACTTGCATTCAACGAATAATCAGGAGATCAAAGAACTATGAAAACTATTCTGATCAGCATGGTCGCATCAATCGGTCTGGTGGTTGCAGGCTCCACTCTGGCGGCAGACATGCCGGCGGCTGGCAAGGCAAAATGCGGCGCCTGCCATTCCATCGACAACAAGATGGTCGGCCCGGCATGGAAGGATGTGGCCAAGAAATATAAAGGCGACAAGGATGCGGCCGGCAAGATAGCTGCCAATGTAACCAAGGGTGGCGCATTCGGCTGGAAGATGGGCAACATGCCGCCCAAGGGCATGGGTGCAACGGATGCCGAGATCAAGAGCCTGTCGGAATTTATCGCCGGGTTGAAGTAGGGCGTTGTTGCTGCAACTTTTCAGGAGCGTCATGCCGAGGCAAGGCCGCGCAACGGGTTTTGTCCGATCATGGCGCCCTGATGTCGAATGTAAAAGGCCGCATTCAGCCGCAAGCGAGATCGCCGGAACTCAGGCAGCACGCAGCGGTGAGCAGATTGACTGAAATACTGGAGGTGGGCATGTCGCACATCAAATGGGCAATGTTGATTGCAACGATGATGGTCAGCATGACTGCCCATGCAGCCGAAGTCCTCAGAATCGAAATACCTCCGGAAATACAGTCGCAGGTCAGGATGCTTGGATGCGATGCTTGTCACGGCTGGACGCGAACCAAATTCGGGCCTGCCTGGCAGGACGTAGCCGATCGATATCGCGGCCAGACCAGCTATGCCTACAAGGGATTCAATATCGACAGTGAAGGCGAGAAGCTGCCGCTGGTAGCCGGGTTGGTGAAGAAGATATCAAAGGGCGGCAAAGGCGAGTGGAACGAATACATTCCCATGGCGCCCAACGATCCGCAGGGAATTCATGCGAAAGAAATCACCAATATCGTCAATTTCATCCTGTCGATTCCCCCCAAGAAATAACCTTCGCAGAACGCAGCGAATGAGTGCCCTGGCATCGGTGGAGCCTCGTTGCGACGTATCGTCATTCTGAATGAGGAGCGCCGAGCCTCTTCTTGAGAACAATATTTTTAATAAGCAATTGATTATAAATACACTTATCAGATGTCGGACAAATCGCGACCGACTCTAAGCAGCAATATTCACAAGAATCGCTCTTTCAACATGGCGTTGTCACAATTCATGATCGCCGTTTGAATATGGGGGCGCACTTCTGGACAATATTTTCATGTTGTTGCATCTAAGGGACAGCCTTCCGGCGCTGTACTGGCAAAAATCGTGATTCAAGTTAGAATGGCCCGTCTATCCTTACATTGTTGTTTTAATTCCCGGGGGAAAAAATGAAGAAAACTCTGCTTTCAATGCTCTTGCTTGGATGCGCTGCACAGGTGTATGCAGCCGATTCGATCAAGCTGGCTATCACCGGCCCCTTTTCCGGCGGTTCTGCTCCGATGGGCGCATCCATGCGCGACGGTGCAAAACTGGCCATCGCCGAAATCAACGCGGCAGGCGGTATCGCCGTCGGCGGCAAGAAACTGAAGATCGAGGTCATCGAGCGCGATGACGAAGGCAAGAACGACCGCGGTGCGCTGGTTGCCCAGGAACTCGCTTCGATGGACGACCTTTCCGGCGTGATCGGCTCGGTCAATACCGGCGTCGTGATGGCGGGCGACAAGCATCTGCAGGAAAAAGGCATCACCAAGATCATCACTCCGGCGGCAGGCTCCGCCTCAATGACGCAGTGGGCAGACAAGACTGACAAGCCGGGCCCGAAAGACCTGTCCATCTTCCGCTTTGCCGCACATGACGGCATCCAGGCTGCCATGGTGGTGGAAGAGGCGATCAATCGCAAGCTCACCAAGGTTGCGCTCCTGCACGATTCGACCAACTACGGCGTCTCCGGTCGCGACGACCTGCTGGCGCAGATCAAGGCCCAGGGCAACAAGCTGGAAGTGGTTGCCACCGAGAAGTTCAACATCGGCGACAAGGACATGACGGCGCAATTGCTCAAGGCCAAGACAGCCGGTGCACAGGCGATCCTGATCTGGGGTATCGGTCCCGAACTCGCCGCAGTCGCCAACGGCATGGACAAGATCGGCCTGAAAGTGCCGCTGATCGGCGGCTGGACGCTGTCGATGTCGAACTATATCGACAATGCCGGCAAGAATGGCAACGGTACCTTGATGCCGCAGACCTTCATCGAAGAGCCCATCACGGCGAAAGCCCGCAGTTTCATCGACGGCTATCACAAATCCTACAAGGTCGATCGCATCCCTTCCCCGGTTTCCGCCGCGCAGGGCTACGACGCCGTGTATATCTTTGCCGCTGCGGTGAAGCAGGCGCAAAGCACCGACACCAGGAAGATCAAGGAAGCGCTGGAAGACCTGAAGGAGCCGGTCAAGGGCGTGATCGCCACCTGGAAGCACCCGTTCTCGAAGTGGAACCCGGCTGACGAGCAGACCCACGAAGCCTTCCGTCGCGAGAATGCGGTCATGGGTATGGTCAAGGATGGTCGAGTGGTCTTTGCGAACGAAGCCGACAAGCAACGCCTCATCAAGCAAGAGAAGTAATCCATGGATGTAGTCCTCCAAATGGGGGTAAGCGGGGCCCTGATGGGCCTCGTTTACGCTCTGATCGCCTATGGCTTTCAACTCACGTTTGCCACCAGCAAAAGCATCAACTTCGGCCAGGGCGAGCTGGTCATGCTCTCGGCCTTCATCAGCCTGACCTTGCTCAACCTTGGGCTGCCTTACTGGCTGATGGTCCCCGCCGGCCTGCTGTGCGGAGTCCTGCTCGGTCTGGTGGTGGAACGCCTGGCCGTGCGTCTAGCACTCGAACAGAAGAGCGAAGGCTGGATATTGATGACCATCATCCTCGGCCTGTTCGGGTTTTCCGCGGCCGAGAACATCTGGGGCAGGGACGATCATCCCTTCCCGACGCCGATTTCTTCCGACCCCATGCATTTCTTCGGTATCAGCGTCACGCCGGTCGAACTGTCGGTCGCGATCGGAGTGCTGTCGGTGATGGGCCTGATCGAACTGTTCAAACGCAAGACCCTGTGGGGCAAGGCGTTCGAGGCGGTCTCCGCCGATCGCGATGCGGCCGAACTGATGGGCATCTCGGCGAAGCGAACCATCATGCTCTCATACGGATTGTCCGGCATGGTCGCCGCGATGGCCGGCATCCTGGTTTCCCCCATCACCACTGTCGGCCCGACCATGGCGTCGGCGCTCATCCTGAAAGCGTTCTCCGTGGCCGTGGTGGCCGGGCTCGATTCCGGCTTCGGCGTGGTGCTGATCGGCCTGTTCCTGGGAGCGCTGGAAAGCCTGGCAAGTTTCTATATCGGCAGCGGCTGGCGCGAAGCACCCGGCCTGATCCTGCTCATTTTGGCTCTGGCCATGAAACCCAACGGGGTGTTTGGCAAGGCCAGCATAAGGAAAGTATAAGTTGAAAAGAATCCTGCTCGTCAATGGCGCAGAACTCGTCGCCTTCATCCTTCTTGCCTGCATCCCGCTTGCTGTCAGCAACGCCTATGTACTGGGACTGCTGACGCTGCTGGCCATCTACGGCATCCTGCTGATCGGGCTCGACGTCAGCGTCGGCTATCTGGGGCAGGTGAACCTCGCGCACGCTGCCTTCCTCGGCCTGGGTGCCTATGCCGGCGGCTTGTGCGTGATGACGTTCGGCTTCACCCTGTTGCCCGCCTTGCTGGCCAGCCTGCTGGTCGGCTTTGCGTTCGGCGGCTTGCTTGCTTTCCCTGCGTTGCGCCTGGAAGGGCCGCAATTCGCGCTGGCCACGCTCAGTTTCTCCGCACTGACCGCCACGACGCTGAACGAACTCGAGAGCATCACGCAAGGCGCGCAGGGGCTGCAGGTGGACCGGCCGCTGCTGTTCGGCTTCCATCTCGATCCGCAGAGTTTCTTCTGGCTGTGCCTGGTCCTGCTGGCATTCACCTGGGTCGCCATGAAGAACCTGCTGCATTCGCAATGGGGCAGGGCGTTCGAGGCATTGCGCGACAGCCCCATTGCCACCGATGCGATGGGAGTTGGCGTATTCCGCCACAAGGTGGCGGCGTTTGCGCTCGGTTCCGGGCTGGGCGGTTTGGCCGGCGGCCTGTACGCCTTCAATTTCCAGTTCCTGCAGCCGAACAGCTTCGTCTATGAACTGATGGTGATCCTGCTGCTCGGCGTGGTGCTGGGCGGGCGCAAGAGCCTGTGGGGCGCGTTCGTCGGCGCCTGCCTGATCGTGCTGCTGCCCAACCTGCTGTCCAACCGCTCGCTGTTCCAGGTGTTCTCCTTCATCGGGCTGTTTTTCGCGCTGATGGCAGGAACGGTCACCTTCCGCAAGCAGCGCAAGATCACTTTCCAGGTCGCGGCCCCCATCGTCAGCATGACCCTGCTGGTTGCCGGCAGCCTGCTGGTGGTGAATACCGAAGACTGGCGCAAGGCGATCTTCGCGCTGATGCTGTTCTCGGTCGTGGTGGGCTTGCCCGAAGGTTTGATGGGCTTCGCCGGCAAACAGTTGTCGCGGCTGTTCAAGGTGCCTGCACGTCCCTTGCCCGCGCCTTCCACGCTGGAATCGGTACTGCCGAAAAAAGAAGAGAGCGGGCTGCTGCTGGAGCTCGTCGAGGTCAAACGCCACTTCGGCGGCATCAAGGCGGTGGACGGCGTGTCGATGCAAGTGCTGGCCGGCCATGTGCACGGGTTGATCGGCCCCAACGGTTCCGGCAAGAGCACGCTGGTGAACGTCATCTCCGGCCTGTATGCGCCGAGTGCAGGGCAGTTGCGACTGCGCGGCGAAGACCTGCCCAAAGGCAGCCTGTTCAAGGTATCCAGGGCCGGGGTCGCACGCACCTTCCAGAACCTGCAGTTGTTCGCCGAATTGAGCGCGCTCGAAAACGTCATGGTCGCCTGCGAAGGCGCATACAGGAAATCGCTGCCGCTCGTCCTGCTGGGTTTCGCCTACGGCGAGGAACACAAGGCACAGGCGGATGCGCTGGCCCTGCTCGAACTGGTCGGCCTGGCGAACGAGGCGAGGACCAAGGCCAAGGACCTGCCATACGGTGCACAGCGCTTCCTGGAGATCGCGCGCGCGCTGGCGCGCAAACCCAAGCTGCTGATCCTGGATGAACCCGCTGCGGGCCTGGCGCATCCGGATGTCTTGAACCTCATCGAGATCGTCCGCAAGATCCGCGCGCGCGGCATCACCACCATCCTGATCGAGCACCACATGAGCGTGGTGAACGAGGTCTGCGATTTCGTCACCGTCCTCGACGAAGGAAAGATCATCGCGCAAGGCCTGCCCGATGACGTCAAGCGCGATCCCCACGTGATCGCCGCTTATCTGGGCGACAGCAAGGAAGCATCGACCTCGTCCAGGAAACTCGGCGAATCCACCATGCTGCGCGTCGAAAACCTGCATGCCGGCTATGGCGCCAGCGAAGTGCTGAGCGGCGCCAGTTTCGAGGTGAGGACGGGTTCCGTGGTCGCGCTGATCGGCGCGAACGGCGCCGGCAAGACCACGGCCATGCGCGTGCTGTCCGGCATGCTGAAACCGAGCAAGGGCAAGGTGCTGCTGGATGGCAAGGAAGTGCAGCATCTGGGCGCCTCCCGGATCTCGCGCCTCGGTCTGGCGCACTCGCCGGAAGGGCGCAAGATATTCGCGCCGCTCTCGGTCGAGGACAACCTGCTGCTCGGCGCGTATACCCGCCTGCCCAAGGTATTCGGCTTCGCATCCAAAGCCGGTGCGGACCTGGAAAAAGTCTATGCGCTCTTCCCGCGCCTGCACGAAAGACGCAAGCAGGCGGCTGGCACACTGTCCGGCGGCGAGCAGCAGATGCTGGCCATCGGGCGCGCGCTGATGGCCAACCCCAAGATCATCCTGCTGGACGAACCTTCCATGGGCCTCGCACCGGTCATCGTGCAGGAAGTCTTCGTCATCATCAACAAGCTGAAGGAGGCCGGCATCACCATGTTGCTGGTCGAGCAGTTTGCCAAGAGCGCGCTGGAGGTGGCCGACTATGCCTACGTGCTGGAGCACGGCCGCATCGCCGTCGAGGGCACACCGGAAGAACTGGCCAAGAACGAGCGCGTACTGGCGGCTTATCTGGGTTGACGGCACGGAGGCATCAGCCTGGATTTGGCATCGAACATCTGGCTGCACGGCAGCTTTCGGAAAGGGATCGGGATGCTTGAAGAAATGATCAGGAAATTCAGGGACGCGGAAGGGCGCTCGGAATTCGTCATCGCCGTCGTCTGCGACATACGCAATTTCTCCGGCTTCAGCGTCGGCCGCCAGGCGCCGGAGATCGCGATGTTCATCCGCAAGTTCTACGAGAAGCTGCTCAGCGTGTATTTCACCGATGCGGTGTTTGCCAAGCCCACCGGCGACGGCCTGCTGATGGCCTTCAGGTACAAATACGACCAGGCCGACCTGCTGTCGGTCGCCGAGTCCGTGCTGCGGCAATGCCAGAAGGCGATCAACGATTACCCGACCATGTTCACCGACGATCTGATGATCAACTATCCGCTGCCCGAAAGGATAGGCTTTGGCGTCGCGCGGGGCACCGCGTTCTGCCTGTATGCGGGCGAGGAGGTCATCGATTATTCCGGCCAGATCCTGAACCTGGCGTCCCGGCTGAACGACCTGGCCAAACCGGGCGGGATCGTGGTCGACGGCGCCTTCCTGCTCGACGTCATTCCCAAGGCGCTGCAAGGCGACTTCCACATGGAAGAGGTCTACATCAGGAGCATCGCGGAAGATTCCCCGCATACCGTTTTCTGCTCGAAAGACGTGGTCATCCCGGAATCCGCCAAGACCCCGATCAATTCGCACACCTGGGAAAAGGTCGAACGTGTCGTGCCGTACGGGCAGATCAGGAAAGTATCGAGCATCTACTCGATCCAGATGCCGGTCGAACCGGCTGCCAAGGACAAATGCAAGATCAAGATGTCCTGGAAGAGCATCGTCAATCCGGGACACCTGACCAGCATAGAAGTGACCGACTTCTCGCTGATCAAGGACGCGGAGGGGAACCGGATCACCTTCGACCTGGCCAGCGAACGCGAACGCCTGGCAGACGAGGAACTGAAGTCGGATAGCGAAGTGACGATCTGCGTGCACTACGTGGCCAAGATCGTTCCCGCCAAGGCTGCGGCCAAATAAGCAGCGGACAAGACATCGGATATCGCAAGACGTGTGCTGCTCCAGTACACGTCTTTTGTTTTTTGAAGAGCGGGTCGGGCATACTTTTGCTGTCAGGCTCCGTCCTGCGGGTTTATGCCGCATAATTGACGGCAAGCGACCTTGCTTGAGAGGCTGGCTGCGGCCCGGAGGGGTAGAAGGAACATCCATGGAAATATATGCTTACTGGTTCTTGTTGGCGTTGATACTGATCGGCCTGGAGATGGCAACAGGCACCTTTTACCTGTTGATGATCGCCATCGCGATGGCCGCGGGTGGATTGGCGGCCTTGCTCGGTGCCGGCATCAGCTGGCAGCTGGTGCTGTGTGCGTTGATGGTGGTCGCGGGCACCGTCGTTTTGCGGCGCTGGAAAAGCGGCCGGCCCAGGGAAACGACCGATGCCGGCCTCGATATCGGCCAGCCGGTGAAGGTGCTCAAATGGAACGACGACGGGACGGCGCGCGTGCACTATCGCGGCGCCGAGTGGGACGCGGAAACCGAATCGGTCGAAGCGCCGCACGACGGCCTGTTCTACATCAAGGCGGTGCGGGGCTCCAGCCTGGTCCTGACGCATCGCAAACCGCAGCAACATTAAGGAGGAAACATGGAAATCGCCCTGTTCATACTGGTTGCAGCCATCATCTTCATCGTCAAGGCGCTCAAGGTCGTGCCCCAGCAGCACGCCTGGGTGGTGGAACGCCTGGGGCGCTTCCATGCGGTGCTGTCCCCCGGCCTGAACATCGTCATCCCGTTCATCGACAGCGTCGCCTACAAACACCTGCTCAAGGAAGTCCCGCTCGATGTACCCAGCCAGATCTGCATCACCAAGGACAATACCCAGTTGCAGGTCGACGGCATCCTGTATTTCCAGGTGACCGATCCCCGGCTGGCCTCCTACGGCACCAGCAACTACATCATGGCGATCACACAGCTGGCGCAGACCACCTTGCGTTCGGTGATCGGCAAGATGGAGCTGGACAAGACCTTTGAAGAACGCGACGACATCAATCGCGCCGTGGTGGCCGCGCTGGACGAGGCAGCCACCAGCTGGGGCGTCAAGGTGCTGCGCTACGAGATCAAGGACCTGACGCCGCCGAAAGAAATCCTGCATGCCATGCAGGCGCAGATCACCGCCGAGCGCGAGAAGCGCGCACTGATCGCCGCCTCGGAAGGGCGCAAGCAAGAACAGATCAACATCGCCACCGGCGAACGCGAAGCCTTCATCCAGCGTTCAGAAGGCGAGAAACAGGCGGCGATCAACACTGCACAGGGCCAGGCTGAAGCCATCAAGGCCGTCGCTGCGGCCACCGCACAGGCGATCCAGCAAGTCGCACAGGCCATCCAGTTACCGGGGGGCATGGATGCGGTCAACCTCAAGGTCGCGGAAAAATACGTCGAAGCCTTCGGTAACGTCGCCAAGGAAGGCAACACCCTCATCCTGCCCGGCAATCTGGCGGACATGGGGACGATGGTGGCGACTGCGATGAGTATCGTGAAGGCGCAGAAATAGCGGGCGCGAAACCGGTGTATGCTTGTCGGCGCAAGTCGGCATCACGCCAGCGGCAGTTGAAAACAAGAATCGGGGGAGTTGCAAATGGGAGAGAATGAAGTGCAGCGCGAGATGGACCAACTGAGTGCGTTGATCGATAAGCTGGAAGCGAAAGCCGCGATCGGCCAGGCAGTCAGGCAGGCGCGGGAGACCGGTTCACCCGCCAAATTGCGCGATGCCTATTATTCCGTGGCGGACCCTGAGCTCAGGAACAAACTGATCTCGACCACCGGGAGGCTCGACCAGCTTTACCTGATCAAATGCGAGCAGGATGTATCGCTGGCGAAGGAGGGTGTGTCAAAGGCGGAAGCGAAGGCAGGACAGCACCCCTGGCCGCTGCTGGCGGCGGCCTATATCGGGCCGGTGGTGATCGGTCAATGGGGATTGGGGCTGTTCGGCGCGATCGGCGGGGCGGTCCTGGGTTATTTCCTGGGCCAATGGGTCTTCGACATGACCAAAAAAGAGAATGCCCGCGAGATCGACGAAGCGAAACACCTGCTGGCATCCGCACTCCGCTGCAGCGAAGCCGCCAAGGTCGATCCCTACCTGTTCAGCGCGGCGGAACAGCAGGGCGGCCAGCGCGAGAACTGAGCCGGTGCCGGCCTGGCCGGCGATACTGCAGGACCGACGCACTACAGCCTGAATCGATGTGCCATGTTCTGCAAGGTCGAGGACATGTGCTCGAGATGGGCGGCCGAACTCGACACCTCCGCAATCACCGAACTGTTGCCCTCCGTCATCTGGGCGATCTTTTCCACGTTATGCGTGATCTCGGTGCTGGCCATGCTTTGTTCCCTGGTAGCAGCGCTGATCTCCCCGATCATCGACACGATCTGGTGGGAACCGTCCTTGATCCTGTTCAGGGCGTCATGCACGCTCTTGACCTGCACCACCCCCTCGTCGACATAGCCTCTGCTGGCAGACATGCCTTGCGTGGCAGCCGAGATCTCCTGCTTGATCGAGTCGATCATCTCGGCGATCCGAAGCGTCGCCTGTCCTGTCCGTTCCGACAACTTGCGCACTTCGTCCGCCACCACGGCAAAGCCACGCCCCTGTTCGCCGGCGCGCGCCGCTTCGATGGCGGCGTTCAGGGCCAGCAGGTTGGTTTGATCGGCGATGTCCTTGATCACCTGCACGATGCCGCCGATCTCGGTCGAATGATCCTTGAGGGTGACGATTGCCTGTGACAGGTCATTCACGGAGTCGGCGATGCGGGCGATCTTGCTGGAGGCTTCCTGTATCAGTCGCTGTGCATCTTCCGACAGGTCGCTGGCGCCAGCCGAGGCGCTCTCGGTTTCCTGCGCGCGTTCGGCAACCAGGGTGATGCTGACGGTGACTTCTTCCACGGCCGCCGCTGTCGAGGAAGCAGCCTCGCTTTGCTGCTCCGAGTTGTGCGCAGCCTTGGCCGAGTTGGCCGCCAGTTCGCTGGAGGCATCGGCCACCGCCTCGGCAGCCTTGACGATGGCATTGACGAAACTGCCGAATTCTTCCGCCACACTGTTGACGCCCTGTGCCAGCGCAGCGATCTCATTCCCGGCAAGGGCTGCGCGTGCGATCTCCAGCCCCACGAACAAGGCACCGATGACCTCGCCGGAGCGTCCCTTCACCGGGTTGTACTGGGTCATGTAGTCGGTGCCGAACAGTCTGGCGCGGCCAGTGAAGGCCTGTCCCTTGAGCAAACTGCCATAAGCAGGGCGGGTACTGTCGAGCATCGTGCCGACCACACGCGTGCCGTTCTGCATCTTCAGGCAAGTGGCAATCCGGACGAAGTCTTCGCCGCGTCGAGCAAAGATTGTCGCCACGCCTTTCGTCTCGGCGAACAAACGATCCACCTGGCTGAAGTTCATGTTGAGTATCGTCTGCTCGTTCTTCAGCGCCGGCACCTGGGTCTTTCCCACCGTCTGCATGGCTTCGGGATGCAACGAGAAGCCGCCCTGGAAATAAGCGGAGAAGGTCTTGGCCAACTGGTCAACCCGCTGCAGCAACGCAGCCTCGTCCTGCACCGCCTCTTTGCGGGCTTCCTGCCATACGACCCGGGCCGTGATGTCTCCCTTGCCCAGCCTGGCCAATTGTTCTGCGATGTCCCTCAGGCTAACGAGCTGGCGCGCGATCAACCAATAGAAGATCAGCGCTGCGACCAGCGCCGTTGCCACCCCGGTCACCAATATCGCCCAGGAAGATTGCACTTCAAGAAGCTGTACCAGCAGCGCAAAGGAAAGCTCGGCGATGAGCAAGGCTGCAAGGCAATAAAGCGCGAACTTGTATTTGAGCTGGAAATTTTCAAAGCGCAGATTCATATTTTTTATCCCTGAATGCCGGCATATCTGATGGCCATCGATTGCGGTTTTGCCGCATGTTGACACGTTAGCAGGCAGGACAGAAAGGCAAGTGATGAATTGAGGCGGAAATCCCGGTTATTTCTTGAAAACAAAAGACAAATATCGAATGCCGAAATGGCGTGGCGAGAATGTGCACAGGCAAGAAAAATGGAATTTCGATGCGCAAAACAAGGCCGTATGCGTGGACGAACCGGTTCGGTTTAGCTGAAGGTCTATATCTTTTGGCATATATGACAGCAGGGTCATTGCTGCTAGTCTTCGCTGCGAAGTATCGATAGCACCTGCAGCACAAGATCGTTGTTCATTCATTCAATAGACCAAAGGGGAATGTTGTGAAGAATTTTCTGAGACTGGCCGCAATTCTGGGACTTGTCGCTTCAATGACCACCGGTTGCGCCAATCATGCCACCGCCAATGTCAGTCCGTCGACCAACCTGTCGGCGCTGAAAACCATGTACGTGAAGAAGATCCCGGCCGACGGACGCAAGATCAACGAGCTGGTTGCCGACAAATTCCGCAGCAAGGGCGTCACCGTCACCACCGGTGAAGAAGCTCCGCCGGCCAACGTCGATGCGGTGGTCGTCTACATCGACAAATGGATGTGGGACATGACCATGTACATGCTGGAACTGACCATCAACATCAACGATCCGAAGACCGGTGCCCAACTGGCCACGGGCAACTCGCTGCATACCTCGCTGACACGCAAGTCGCCGCAAGAGATGGTCGACGAGGTCGTCGACAACATCTACCAGAACAAGAAATGAACGAACCGATCACCGGGGCAGCCTGGCTGCCCCGTGTTGTTCATCGCCCCCAATAATTCAATCGACCCGAATGGAGCAGACTAAATGTTGAACTACCTGAAGACATGCGCGCTGGCAGCGATCATCGCCTTATCGGCAACCCCGGCCTGGGCTGGCAATTATTCGGAAGTGACCAGATCGGCGCTGATCATCAATGCCGGTTACGCCAAGGAAAAGAACGCCTGTACCTCGCCATGGTATACCGCCGTCATGAATGGAACCGGATGCTCGGAAGGACATAAGGCCTATCGCCTGGCCTACGACTACCAGTTCACCCCCACGTGGGGCATGGAAGCGAGTTACGGGGATTTCGGCAATGCCCAGGGATATGGCACGGTACTCATGACGGGCGTGCCTTACCAGTCCAACTGGTCGCTGAAATCCGGAGGATGGGCGTTTGCCGGCACGGGCACCTTGCACGTGGGCGACTCCGTCTCGTTCTTCGGCAAGATCGGCGTCGCGCGCGCCGAGTTCCAGGAAAAGCTCAACACCAGCAACAACTACACCGGCGTGTCATTAAACAATATCGGCATCGTCAATTCGGCCAAGAACGCCCTGACCTACGGCATCGGCTGCCAGATCGACATCAGTTCCAGCTTCGCCATCCGTGCGCAGTTCGAGAATTTCGGCACCTACGATGTCTACGGCCAATATGGTCTTCCGGGCACCGCGAAAGTGACCCTCACCATGGCATCCGCCGGCCTGGTCCTCAAGTTCTGACGCAACCCTGCACCCAGGTTCGAGCTGCCTTTTCCGGCATGCCGCATCGTGCGCGTACGGCATGCAGAAAAGCATTTCGAACCGGGATCATTGATTTTCCCGGCTCGCCCATAGCCGCTCCGACCCTTCCTGCGTGTCATATACCCCCGTAACTTTCCTCAACTATTGCGGTCTATGTAACCCCGCAACATCACAAGTCAGGAGGTTCATCATGGCGCAACTCCATTTACCTCGCATGTCCCACTTCCTCGGATGGGAAACCTTGACCCACAGTCATATCTCGGTCTTGAAACTGTTCTTCCTGTATGCATTGCCGCTCTCCGTGCTGCCGCCGGTCATGATCCATTACGCCGGCGTCACCTACGGCCAGCATGCAGGGATGGTGCTGAACGAGAGGCAACTGCAGACCATCGGTTTCGTGTTCTTCATTGCCGAACTGGCGATGACCTTCCTGGTTGCCTACGTCATCCAGCGCCTGGGCGAAGTGGTGAGCATCAAACCCTCCTTTGAGGATGCCTACAAACTCGCAGTAGTGGTGCCGACACCGTTATGGATCGCGCCGTTATTCCTGTTCATCCCCAGCGTGATCGTCAATGTCACCGCAGGCGCAGCGGCGATGGTCCTTTCCGGCATGCTGATCTTCTTCAGCCTGCCATCCATCCTCAAGGTCGAGGAAGAAGGCCATGCCATGCTGCTGTCCGGCTCCATCCTGGCAGCCGGCATGGTGGCATGGGCTGCGATGATGTATCTCACGCTGCTCACCTGGAGCTTTGTCACTTCCAACCTGCTGCTGATGCACTGAAGCGGCCGGCTGCAGAGCGGGGAAGGCGCAAGTCTTCCCCGTTTTTTTTGCGCCGGTTGCCACAAGGAAGCGCTCATAATTGACATCAGAACGTTCGTTCTGTATCTTCGGCAAGATGTATCTCATGCATGGGGCTGCTCCGGGACGCAGCAAAAACGGGCGTTTCCGGTGCGACACGGCAGCTTGAATCCGGATTCAACAGTTTTTCGAAGTGCCTGATCTGATTAACGTATTGATTGAGGAGATGTAGATGACCGAGGTGAAGAAGGTGAAATTGACACCCGATGAGATTCGCACTGCGAAGA
Source organism: Sideroxyarcus emersonii (assembly GCF_021654335.1). Classification (NCBI taxonomy): domain Bacteria; kingdom Pseudomonadati; phylum Pseudomonadota; class Betaproteobacteria; order Nitrosomonadales; family Gallionellaceae; genus Sideroxyarcus; species Sideroxyarcus emersonii. The sequence goes on along the minus strand of NZ_AP023423.1, from coordinate 1,418,527 downwards.
ACGCGGCAGCCGCAACAAAGACTTTGACCCTCGCCAACAAATCGATGCTCGCAGCCAACCAGGCAGCGGCAGAAGCCAGACAGGCACTGGAAGCCAGACAGGTCATCGCAGCACAAAAGGAAGAAGCTGCCAATGCAGCGCAAGCCGCTTATGCGGCAGCCGTAGAGAACCAGGCCAGCGCCGAGCAGCAGATGCGCGCCGCGCAGGAAGCCGGTGAAAGGGCGCGTGCAGATGCCGAAGCCGCGAGGATCGCCCGCATACAGGCGGCACAGGAAGCAGCTGCCGCCAAAGAACTGGCAAAGGAACAAGCAAAGCAACGTGCGCTGGAAGCCGCCGCAGCCAAACAGGCTGCTGCAGAAGCGAAGAAAAAAGCGGCAGAGGAAGCGGCTGCGTTGAAAAAAGCGCAAGCCGAAGCCCGGAAGAGGGCGGCCGAAGAGGCCGCGGCGCAGAAACAAGCCGAGGCCGAGGCCAGGAAGCTCGCCGCCGAGCAGGCCGCGGCAGCGAGGAAGGCGGAAGCCGAAGCCAAAAAACAGGCAGCAGCGGAAGCCGCCGCATTGAAGCAAGCGGAAGCGGAGGCACGCAAGCTGGCCGCGCAACAAGCAGCGGCCGCGAAAAAAGCCGAGGCCGAAGCGAAGAAGCAGGCCGCAGCAGAAGCCGCAGCGCAGAAGAAAGCAGAAGCGGAAGCCAGAAAACTCGCCGCGCAGCAGGCCGCTGCCGCCAGGAAGGCTGAGGCCGAAGCGAAGAAACTGGCTGCAGCTGAAGCGGCCGCGCTGAAGATCGCACAGGCCGAGGCCAGGAAAGCCGAGGCCGCAGCAATGAAACAAGCAGCAGCAGAAGCAGCGGCGTTGAAGAAAGCCGAAGCGGAAGCGCGCAAGCTGGCGGCGCAACAGGCCGCTGCCGAAAAGAAAGCGGAGGCCGAAGCCAGGAAGCAGGCCGCGTTGGAAGCAGCGGCGATCAAGAAGGCGGAAGCCGAGGCCAAGAAGATCGCCGCACAAGAAGCGGCGGCGGCAAGAAAGCTGGCAACCGAACAAGCCAGGCTGGCCGCACAGGAACTTGCCGCAGCGAAGAAAGCGGAAGCCGAAGCGCGCAAAGCGGCAGCGGCACAGGCAAAGCAGATCAAGCAGGAAGAAGCCGCAGCGCGCAAGGCTGCGGCAGCGCTGAAGAAGGCCGAGGCCGCCGCCAGAAAAGCCGCATTGGTTCCACCCGAACCAGTCTGGCCGTTCCCCGACGAGGAAAGCACGCAAGTCAGTTCGCTTTGATGAAGCGGAACAATCTGCCGGAGGCGAATCGTTTAGCGACGCTTATGCAAAATCGACACCGGTAGTCATCCTCACACAACCCCATAAGATTTGTGCCTTTGAACGCCCTGCACAGCAAGGCGTTTTATTTTTGTAAAGAATCTCTGATACAGTATTACGATTTCCAAAATCGGGACTGAACCATGCACGGAACCGCGGAGAACGTTGAAAAGATCCTTGGCAACATCCAGCTGCCGGCCTGTCCTGCGATCATGCAGGACATCATGGCGGAAGCGCGCAAGGACGAACCGGATTTCAATCTCATCTCCAGGATGGTCGGCAACGATCCCGGTCTCTCGGCCGCCGTGCTGAAGCTGGCCAATTCACCCGCCTTCAGGCGCAACAGCAGCATCAGCTCCATCCCGCAGGCAGTCTCGGTACTCGGCTTGAAAAAGATCATGCTGGCGGTGAATGCCTTGTACCTGCGCAACAGCGTCAGCGCCACCGATCCGGACGTCCGGGCATTCCTGGAAAAGTTCTGGGACAAATCCAACTGCACGGCCGAGGCCGCCTCGATGCTGGCCAAGGCGCTGCCCGGCATTTCGAGCGAGGATGCCTACACCGTCGGCCTGTTCCACGACAGCGGGGTGCCGCTATTGATGCAGCGTTTTCCCGATCATCCATTCGACGACGCCTTGCACGAAGGCGATTGGGAAAGCATCCACCGCAAGGAAGAAGCCATGCTCAGCACCAATCACGCGGTGGTGGGCAACATGCTGGCGCGCAACTGGGGCTTGCCTGCGGACATCTGCCAGACCATCCTGCATCACCACGACCTGAGCATCTTCACCGATCTTTCGCATCAAGCCTCCAACATGGTGCGCAGCTTCATTGCGGTATTGCTCCTGGCCGAGCACATGGCCAGCGTCTATATGGGATTTGAAGAGGAAGGCACGATGGGGCAACTGCCTGCCCACGCCCATGCCCTCAACCACATCGGCATGGAGCCCGACGAATTCCACGAGACAGCACTGGATATCCTCGGCGAGATGCGGCAGTACCGGAACTGACATTCCCCTTCGCCATTCCCGTCGTTGCAAGCAGACTTCTTGCGGGCAGGCGGCGTGACATGGCAGCACTGCTGTAGCACAGGATAATTCAGCGTGCCCTTGGTATGATGCACGAATGACAACCACATCCGCCCCCATTCATCGTCTGGCATTGCGCGTGCGCGAGATCGCGCAGCTGTTCAATTCAATGGACCCGACACCGTTCCTGAACAAAGACCTCGACCCCCAGGCGAATGAATTCATCGAATCCTGGGCATCGAGTCATTCGCTCAACAGCCGCTTCCACCTCACCATCCACATCGAACACTGGCCGGAGCAGGGCGATCCGACCGAGATGCTGACCAGCGCGATCCACAACCACTTCCTGTACCAGGCCGAACGTACCCGCCGCAGGCTGCATCAAGTGCTGAAGCAAGGCCGCATCAGCATGGCGATCGGCATCATCTTCGTCTCCAGCTGCCTGATCGCAGCCGATTTCATCGGCGACCTCGGCCCCAACGCCGGCTATCGCATCGCCCGCGAAAGCCTGACCATCGTCGGCTGGGTCGCCATGTGGCGGCCGATGCAGATATTCCTTTACGACTGGTGGCCTATCCTGCGCAAGATACGCCTGTACCAGAAACTGGGCAGCGCGCATGTGCAGGTGGTACCGGGCAAGTGAGGGCAGGGGGCTGAGCGGAAAAGGATTCCGAGCCTGCTCCTTCAGACGACGATGCCATGAATGTTGATGGAGCAAAGGAGGCCGAGCATGAAAACACTATTGATCACCGGCGCCAACCGCGGCATCGGGTTGGAATTCTGCAAGCAATATGCAGCCGATGGCTGGCGCGTGCTGGCCTGCTGCCGTGATCCCGGCAAGGCGGATGAGCTCAACAGACTGGCGGCCCGCCATCCCGACCTGATCAAACTCCACGCCCTCGATATCACCAACCATGCGCAGATCGAACAGCTGGCGAAGACGCTCTCCGGAGAATCTATCGACCTGCTGCTCAACAATGCCGGCATCTATCCGGCGGCGGACAAACACGGCTTTGGCCATACCGATTATGCGGAATGGATGGCTGCCTTCAACATCAACACCATGGCCCCGCTCAAGATGGTCGAAACGTTCGTCGAGCAGATCGCGCGCAGCAAACTCAAGCTCATCGTCACCATCACCAGCCAGATGGGCAGCATGGACGATAACAGCAGCGGTGGCAGTTACCTGTATCGCAGCAGCAAGGCCGCCGCCAACATGGTGGTGAAAAGTCTCTCCGTCGACCTGAAAGCACAGGGCATCACCTCGGTGGCCTTCAACCCCGGCTGGGTCAAGACCGACATGGGCGGCCCCAATGCCATGATTGAAGTCGAGCAAAGCGTGGCCGACATGCGCAAAGTGATAGCCGGTCTCACCCTGGCGGACTCGGGCAAATTCATCGGCAATGACGGGGTGGTGATTCCCTGGTGACTTATCTTGCCGGATCGCATGATATGGACTAAGATTAGTCCACTTAGTCCATGCGAGGTATATCATGTCAACCGTCAACATCCATGAAGCCAAGACCCAGTTTTCGCGTATTGTCGAGCAGGCGGAGGCGGGAGAGGAGATCGTGATCGCGCGTGCCGGAAAGCCGGTGGCACGCCTGGTGTCCCTCGCCTCTGCGCCAAAGTCTCGCAAGCTGGGGCTGGGCAAGAAACGTTTCACTTTCCCGTCAAGCTTCGACAACCTGAATGCAGGTGAAATAACCGACATGTTCGAGCAGGGCAAGTAATGGCCCGGCACGTGTACCTGCTGGATACGAATGTACTACTGGCAACGTTGCTTGCCCCCGAACGCTTGCCGCAAGAAGTCGTTGCGGGGGTATCCGATTCATCCAACACCGTCTATTTCAGCTCGGCCAGCATTTGGGAGATCGCAATCAAGCGCTCCCTGAACCGCGCGGATTTCGATTTTTCTCCAGAGGATATTCACCGCCTTGCGCTGGACACTGGGTTCACCGAATTGACGCTGAAAGGTGAGGATTGCTATTCCCTGGTGGATTTGCCCTGGCATCACCGTGACCCGTTTGATCGCTTGCTGATCGCGCAGGCGCAATCGTTACCGGCCTATCTACTCACCACCGATGGCGTGCTAAGCCAATACTCTGAACTGGTCGTGCATCTGACGTTGAGGCCATGATTGATCTGAGGTGGAGCCAGATCAACACGCAGTTGCCTAAGATTGCGCTCCCTGTTAATTCCTTATTTTCATAAACATTCAGGAAGTTCAGGAATTGCCACGAGACCATTAAAAGACTATATTCGGTTCGAGTAATTCAAGGGATTAAATCATGCGCTCAACCAACATCAAACCCATCAGCTATCTCAAGGCCAACGCCGCCGAAGTGCTGCAAGAACTGGCCGAAAAGCGCGAGCCCTACCTGATCACCCAGAACGGCGAAGCCAAAGCCGTCATCCAAGACATCGCCTCATACGAAAACACCCAGGAAACGCTGGCCCTGCTCAAGATACTGGCACTGGGCAACCAGGAGATCGAAGCAGGCAAAGTCACCCCGGTGGCCGAGGTCGCACGTCGTCTTAGAGCCAAGAAAACCGCCGCCGCATGAGCTTCAAAGTCCTGCTCACCCAAGGCGCAGAGCGCGACCTGGAAAGCATCTACGACTACATCGCCGAGCACGACAGCCAGAAGAACGCAGACCATGTGCTGGATAAATTGCTGGAAGTCGTGGCGACACTGTCCGCATTCCCCGAACGCGGCACCCACCCAAAAGAACTGATCGCACTGGGCATCCGCGAATATCGCCAAGTCCACTTCAAACCCTGGCGCCTCATCTATCGGGTGACCGGCAAACAGGTATTCATCTACATCATCGCAGACGGACGACGTGACATGCAGGCATTGTTGTCGCGCAGGATGCTTGGTGTATAGCTAAACTGAAGTACCTGATGGTCTTGGTGAAGGTCTATATCTTTTGGCATATGGGCGAGAAGGGACTTTGCTGCTAGGCTTCGGGGTGGTGGGGTGAGGCCGAAAAGTATTCCGATGCTGACCCCGTTTCGCTATTCACGAGTGACAGGAGGGAAGGCTGGCGCGGATTCTACCTTGCCCGGGGGCAAATCGTCTTTACCGCCTTATCGCCTCCCAGAGTGGGAGCGCTCCTTGTCCGCTTTAGGTAAACTGGGCTCCTCTTTTTCAGGACAAGTTCCAATGAAAAACACTCACCCTCTGCAAGGCAATGAAGCGGCAGAACGCATTGTTCGATATTTCCAGGCCAATGGCTTCGCCGGCATAACCGAGGCGCTCATTATCCGGATAAGCCTGAAAGCCGGTCACAGAGAGGAAATTGAGTCGGCATTCGAAACGGCGCATGAACAGGAGATCACCCCGCCTGTGCAGCAGTATTTCGAGATACAAACCTTCGGGCATTTCTCGGATTTTCGCAGCCTCGCCGCAGCGAAATCAGCCATTCAAACCGATTTTACCGAAGCCCTGCGCATGGAGGTTCCACGGGTGTTCTTCGATCCGGCCCCCGTCGTGATCGATGATGCGATGGCGACTGGCACCAAGTACGATGTGCTGATGAAGATCACGGACAACGTCGACGGATACGCGATCGGCATCCTCCTGAATGATCCGGACACTTCGTTCCTCGAATATATCGGAACTCATCGCGGAAACGATTGGCAACAGATCATGGGTAACCTGGAAATCACGGCAGCATCCCTGGCTTCTGAAATCAAGCTCTGAATTACCTCGACAAACATCTCGTTCCGATAAGTTAAACCCCCTGAAGATGCCCGTCATTACTGGCCTGCAGGCCTGCAATGTATATCGCAATAGTCAGGCAAAATCAAAACGGCGCGGCTAGGACCGAAGCAAAAAGGTCTATACCTTTTGGCATATGGTCTGGAAGGGGCTTTGCTGATAATCTTCGGCGCGTTGGATGGTCGGGTGAGTTGAAAAGTATTGCGAACCCGACCCTTTAATTTGCTCTCAATCTGGGCCTTCTTAATTTAACTGGAATTTTTTATGGCAAAAAATCATTCACCAGTCTCAGATTCTCAATTGGACCTAGATGCAGTAGATGATTTGCTTGTGTTATGCGAAGAAGTGACTCGCGCCACACCTGAAGGTGCTCGTCGGTTCATTGAACCAGCGCCAGGTGTTTTATCGCGAGCAAAATCAAATCAGCACCATATTGTTTTTGGGCGACGCGGGTCGGGAAAATCAAGCTTGTTGAGAAAATCAGCGGCAGATCTAACCATTGATCGACGTCCGATAGCTTTTGTAGATATGGAGACATTCAAAGGTCATTCTTACCCTGATGTACTCATCAGTGTTCTAATTAAAAGCCTTTATGAATTTAAGAATTGGTTAGATAGTGCAGCTACAGCACCTGCTAGTAAAAAAACCTTCTGGAAAAGATTATTTGATGCCATTCCCAAGAGGCCGCCATTTAATAAAACACACACAGCAAGTTTGTCGGACGAACTTGACACGCTCATCAAGGATTTGGAGCATCAACTAAGGGAGCCGGAATCAAGCGAGAAGCAGACCAAACAGACTCGAGCAGATGAACAAACTGCCGGAGGGGAATTGGCAGTTGATGGAGGGGTGCCTGGTACAACCGTCAAAAGTAAGGTGAGTGCTGGGATCAAAGCTGCGAACTCAACCGAAGAGCAATCAAAATATATTTCCCACAAGGTTGAGTACCTGCACCAGAACATTCTTCGCTTCCAAAGTTTCTTTAGTAGCTTATCCAAACTCTCTGATGGTGCATCGTTTTTAATTCTGGATGATCTTTATCACATTCGTAAATCAGACCAAGCGAAGGTTATCGATTATTTTCATCGAGTCGCAAAGGGAAATAATTTGTGGTTGAAGGTGGGGACAATCAAGCATCGTAGCCAGTGGTATCAGCATTCAGACCCACCTATTGGCATGAAGCTAGGTGACGATGCAAAAGAAATTAACCTAGATATCTCTCTTGAGAAATTTGGAACCCTACGTGACTTTCTAAAAAAGATTCTAATGAATCTAATGGCGGAAACACCGCCTTTGACAGTAAAAGGGCTGTTAAATCCAACCGCTATTGATAGATTAACAATAGCGTCGGGCGGCGTAACAAGAGATTTTATTGGCATATTTGCATGTGCCATTGCGCATGCTAAAAATCGAGACGCTGAACACCATCGGGGCCCAAAAGTTGGAGCAGAGGATGTAAACCTCGCAACAGGTGATTACGCACCACTGAAGCAAGAAGAATTCAAGCTGGATACAGATGCGGAGCGTGAGGAATTGGAGGCTGCCTTTGCATCGCTTGTTGCATTTTGCACAGAGGATTCGAAATGCAATGTGTTCTTGATTCCGCAAAAGCTTGCCGGACCGGTCAGAGAAGCAATTGATCAACTCATCGATTTGCGGTTGATACACCCAGTAAAGTCAAGAGTGACCTTGAAAAGAGGTGCTGCTGGTGAATTGTTTGAAGCCTATATGTTGGATTTAAGTCAGTACACAGCATCAAGAAAGGTGCATGAATTTCAAATTGTTGATCTTAGCGCTACTGACAAAGATGAATCAATTCGTAAAGCTTCTTTAGTGTATTCCGGCAGTTGATACCTAACGACAGATTGATTAACGCTGTCATGTTCGAATGGAATTAAACGTGCAAGTATGGCGGTAGTATTTTTTCATTGAAATTGTTTCAGTAATCAATCCAAATAGGCATAATCCGCACCCCGTAAAAATCACCCATAGACCTCTCTCCGCAGAGGTCTATTTATTAACTCAGTAGATCAATCCATGCTTCCATCCATCGAACAACGCCTAGCCGCCGAGATCGCGGCCAAACCTGCTCAAATCGCTGCTGCCATTGCCCTGCTGGACGAGGGGGCAACCGTGCCTTTTATCTCGCGCTATCGCAAAGAGGCGACCGGCGGGCTGGACGATACGCAGCTGCGTTTGCTGGAAGAGCGGCTGCGTTATCTGCGCGAGCTGGAAGAGCGCCGCGCGGCCATCATTGCCTCGATCACCGAGCAGGGCAAGATGACGCCGGAGTTGCTGAAAGCGGTGTCGCTCGCTACTGACAAGACGCATCTGGAAGATTTGTATCTGCCCTACAAGCCCAAGCGCCGCACCAAGGCGCAGATCGCGCTGGAGGCGGGGCTTGAGCCGTTGGCGAACGACTTGCTGGCGAATCCGACGCTGAATCCGGAAGAGGAGGCGGCCAAGTATCTGCGTGAACCATTCACCAGCGAGGCGGGCGATGCCAACCCCGGCGTGGCGGATACCAAGGCGGCGCTGGATGGTACACGGCAGATCCTGATGGAGCGCTTCGCCGAGGATGCGGGTTTGCTGCAATCGCTGCGCGAATATGTGCAAGAGCACGGCGTGGTGCAATCGAAAGTCATCGAGGGCAAGAACGACGCGGCGGAGAAGTATGCCGACTATTTCGATTATTCCGAATCCATCAACACCATTCCTTCGCACCGCGCGCTGGCGGTGTTCCGCGGCCGCCGCGAAGAGATGCTGAATGTCGAACTGCGCCTGGATAGCGAAGCAGAAAAACCCACCTGGGCCTCGCCGCACAACCCGTGCGAGATGCGCATCGCCGCACGTTTCAACATCAAGGACATGAACCGGCCCGCCGACCGCTGGCTGATGGACACCGTGCGCTGGACCTGGCGCGTGAAGATGTTCATGCATCTGGAAACCGAATTGATGGGCGCGCTGCGCGGCAAGGCCGAGACCGAGGCCATCAACGTGTTCGCCCGCAACCTGAAGGCGCTGCTGCTGGCGGCACCGGCCGGGCCGCGCGTGACCATGGGGCTGGACCCCGGCCTGCGCACCGGCGTGAAGGTGGCGGTGGTGGACGAGACCGGCAAGGTGGTGGCGACCGATACCATCTATCCGCACCAGCCACGCAACGAGTGGAACGTCTCGCTGGCGATACTGGCGGCATTGGTGAAGAAGCACAAGGTGGAGCTCATCGCCATCGGCAATGGAACGGCATCGCGCGAGACAGACAGGTTGGCGCATGACTTGATCAAGTTTTGCGGGAGCGCCGATGCTCCGTCAGGTCGTCATTCCGGCGAAGGCCGGAATCCAGCCAATAAGACGGGCGGCGCAGCAGACAACACCAATGATGTCGTCACCCTTGCGGGAGGATCTGTTGATCAACTGGATTCCGGCCTTCGCCGGAATGACGGTGGTTTGAAATTGACCAGCATCGTCGTTTCCGAAGCGGGCGCGTCGGTGTATTCCGCGTCCGAGTTCGCTTCGCGCGAATTGCCGGAGCTGGATGTAAGTTTGCGCGGTGCGGTGTCCATCGCGCGCCGCCTGCAGGACCCGCTGGCCGAGCTGGTGAAGATCGATCCCAAATCCATCGGCGTGGGCCAATACCAGCACGACGTGAGCCAGGTGCAGCTGGCACGCTCGCTCGATGCGGTAGTGGAAGACTGCGTGAACGCGGTGGGCGTGGACGTGAACACGGCCTCGGTGCCTTTGCTGGCGCGCGTCTCGGGCCTGACCAGCAGCGTGGCGCAGGCCATCGTGAACCATCGCGACCTCAAGGGCAAATTCAACAGCCGCGCCGAACTGCGAGAAGTGCCGCGCCTGGGCGACAAGACCTTCGAGCAGGCGGCTGGCTTCCTGCGCATCATGGGCGGCAACGATCCGCTCGATGCCTCGGCGGTGCACCCCGAATCGTATCCGCTGGTGCAGCGCATCCTTGAGGACATCAAGCAGGACATCAAGGGCGTGATCGGCAACAGCAGCCTGCTGAAATCGCTCAATCCGTCGAAGTATGCGAACGAACAGTTCGGCGTGCCGACCATCACCGACATCCTGAAGGAGCTGGACAAGCCGGGTCGCGACCCGCGCCCCGAGTTCACCACGGCGACATTCAAGGAAGGTGTGGAAGACCTGAAGGACTTGGAGCCCGGCATGATCCTCGAAGGGGTGGTGACCAACGTGGCGGCGTTCGGGGCGTTCGTGGACATCGGCGTGCACCAGGACGGGCTGGTGCATATCTCGGCGCTGGCCGACAAGTTCGTGAAAGACCCGCACACCGTGGTGAAGGCGGGACAGGTGGTGAAGGTGAAGGTGCTGGAGGTGGACGTGAAGCGCAAGCGCATTGCGCTCACCATGCGCCTGACCGACACGCCGGGGCAGGCGGGCGGCAAGCCCGAAGGTCAGCGTCCGCAGCGCGACGAACGCGGGCAGGGCAGGCCTGCGGGTGGCAAGCCGAACCGCGCTCCGGCGAACGAGCCGGTGAGTGCGATGGCCGCGGCGTTCATGAAACTGAAAAAGTAGCCGGACGGGCTGGCGGTCTTACTGGTTGAGCGACCTGGTGATCTTCTTGAAGCCGAGCGTCGATACCTTGTTGATGTCCAGGTATTCGCCGGTGACGTCGAGTTCCGCGACCACGCCGTTGTCGCGGCACCATTTGACCCAGGCGGACTGGCCGATGCGCGAATTGCCGGGCAGGCCCACCAGTTTGTAGAGCGTGCCGCTGCGCGTCTTGGCCGTCATGGTATCGAGGCTGAATTCGATGATCGCGCTGGAGGCGCGCCCCTGGTTGTTCGTTGCGTCGTGCCCCCAGGCATGGCGGGTGCAGGTGCCATCCTGCGTGGTGACCTCCATCACGCGCCAACGGCGCAACGAGATTTGATTCCGGTCATCCTGGATTTCGTTGAGTTGCATCACTTATCCCGATATGTCCATTGAGCGGTTTTTCCTCGCGGCCTGACAGGCTGCCGAACCGGCGCAGCGCACGATACCCATATCGTCGAATATGGTCAATGCGCATTGCCGACGCGCGGGTAAAACGGCAAGGCGGTCAGGCCGAATTGAAGCCGAGCAGCTTGATCAGGCTGCGTTTCGCGGTGACCGAGACGGGGCGGTTGTCGTCACTGACCACCTTGTTGCGCCCGCTCTCCTTGGCCAGGTACAGGGCCTCGTCGGCCGCGGCCAGCAGCCGCTGCGCCAGCGTCCGGTCGTCGCCTTCCTGCTGGTCGGTGACCTGGGCGACACCGATCGAGATGGTCACCTTCAGTTCGTTGTCGGCGTCGATCCGGCAGGGCTGCGCGTCCACCGTGCGGCGGATGCGTTCGGCGATCTCGCAGGCATGGCGCAATCCGGTGTGCGGCAACAGCACGACGAATTCCTCGCCGCCATAGCGGGACAGCACATCGTTGCTGCGCAGCTGGGCCTTGATCAGCCCGGTCACATGACACAGCACCCGGTCGCCGGTGCCGTGGCCATGGCTGTCGTTGATGCGCTTGAAGCGGTCGATATCCAGGAACATGCAGGAGAGCGGAGTGTGATGGCGGCGCACGTTCTCCGCCTCTTCCTGGCAGCGCGTCTCCAGGTAGCGCCGGTTGAAGATGCCGGTCAGCGGGTCGGTCAGGCCGACCAGCTTGAGCCGTTCGTGGTTGAGCGAATTCTCCAGGCAGATCGAGAAGATGTTGGCCAGCCGCTCGATGAAATCGGTGCTGCTGTCGGCGGTGAAACGTTCGGCCCTGCTGCTCGCCATGTTCAGGCTGCCGATCGGTTCGCCCTGCCGCATCAGCGGCAGCAGGATCATCGAGCGGCAATCGGCCGGCCACGGGTCGAAGATGGCGCGCGGCAACTCGGCATCGAAGGGCCCCAGGTAGGGATAGCGCCGCGCATCGTCCGCATCGAGCTTTTCCAGCAACACCAGGCCGGGCATCTCGGCGCCGCCCGCTTGTGACCTCTCCAGGATGCGCCTGATCTCGTGTTCCGGATCGCACAGCACCAGGGTGATCGCATCGGTCTCGCAGGCGGTCTTGTAATCGTCGAGGATCACCTGGATGAGTTCGGGCAGGGTGCGGGTGCCGATCAGCTGCTTCTCGAACTGGTCGAGGCGGCGCCATTTCTTCTCGTTCAGGCGTGCCTCGTCCATCAGCGACTGGAGCTGTTTGCGCAGGATCTTGATTTCGGCGTGAGGATCGATGCTCATGGAGGCGATGCGATTTGGGCTGGCGTTCCGAATCAGGCAAGGCTCAATTCTAGGCGCAAACGCCAAACCTGTCGCGCTTTCGCCACGCTTTCCCGGCCTATACTCATAATGGTTTTGTGACTTTCATCACGGCCGGGTCGTCTTCGCTGCTCTTGATGGCGAAGCCGAGGCGGGTCATCAGTTTCAGCATGCGGTGGTTGTTGTTCAGCACTTCGCCCTCGATGGTGGACAAGCCCTTGGAGCGCGCGGCCTCCATCAGCGAGACCATCAGCTTCTGCCCCAGTCCCTTGCCGGCCATGTTATCCGCGATCACCAGCGCGAATTCGCAGGTGTTGCCGTCCGGGTTGATCGCGTAGCGGGCGACGCCGATCTCCACTTCGACGCCGGCCTCGTCGACGACGGCGATCAGCGCCATCTCGCGGCTGTAATCGAGCTGGGTCAGCCGCGCCAGCATGTCCTCGGTCAACTCCTGCACGCTGTTCATGAAACGGAAATATTTCGATTCCTCGGACAGGTCGTGCACGAAGCGCTTGACCAGCGCGGCGTCCTCCGGACGGATGGGGCGGATGGTGATGTCGGTGCCGTCGGCCAGTTGCCATTGGCTGACCAGGTGGGTGGGGTAGGGATAGATCGCCATGTGCGCATAGCGGTCGGCGCTGGGCTGGCGGTATTCCACGACCACGCGCGCATCCGCCGCCAGTGCGCCTTTCTCGTCGAGGATCAGCGGATTGATGTCCATCTCGCGCAGCAGCGGCAGTTCGCACACCATCTCCGACACGCGCAGCAGCACGTCTTCCAGCGCATCGATATTGGCGGGCAGCATGTTGCGGAAGTCGCCCAGCATCCTGGAGATGTGGGTGCTCTGGATCAGGTCCTTGACCAGGAAACGGTTCAGCGGCGGCAGGGCGACCGCGCGGTCGCCCATGATCTCGACCGTGGTGCCGCCCGCACCGAAGGTGATCACCGGGCCGAAGATCGGATCGGTGGTAACGCCGATCATCAGTTCGCGGCCGTTCGGCTTGACCACCATCGGCTCGATGGAGATGCCGTCCATCTTGGCGTTGGGCCGGTTGTGCTGCACGTTGTCGAGGATGTGCTGGTAGGCGGCACGCACCTCGTGCGCATTCTCCAGGTTGAGCACGACGCCGCCGGAATCGGACTTGTGCGTGATGTCGGGCGAGTTGATCTTCATCGCCACGGGGAATCCGAGCTGTTGCGCGATCAGCAGCGCCTCGCCGGGCGAGTGCGCGACCATGGTACGGGCGACCGGGATGTTGAAGGCGGCGAGCAGCGCCTTCGATTCCATCTCGTTCAGCACCTTGCGGTGTTCCAGCATCGCGCCTTCGATGATCAGGCGCGCGCTTTCCACATCCGGCTCGATGTGGTGGGAGAGCGGGCCGGGCATCTGCATCAGCAGCTTCTGGTTATGGTAGTAAGCATACAGGTGCGAGAACACCTCGACCGCCGGTTCCGGCGTGCGGAAGTGGGGACGGTGCGCCAGGGTGAATGCCTTGCGCGATTCCAGCACCTGCGTCTCGCCCATCCAGCAGGTCAGCAGCGGCTTGTTGTGGGTGTCGGTGTTGGCCAGGTCGATCAGCACCTGCGCCGATTCCAGCGGCTTGGTCATCGCCTGCGGGGTGAGGATGACCAGCACGCCATCGACATTCTCGTCGTCCAGGCAGGCCTTCACGGCGTGGTAATAGCGGTCCGCCTGCGCGTCGCCGATGATGTCCACGGGATTGCAGTGCGGCCAGTTCGACGGCAGATGCTGGTTGAGGTATTCGACGGTGCTGTCGGACAGCGTGGCCATGGACAGTCCGAGGTCGGCGGCGCGGTCCGCGGCCATCACGGCTGGCCCGCCGCCGTTGGTGACGATGGCGAGCCGGTTGCCCACCGGACGGAAGCCGCAGGACAGCGCGCGGGCGGCGGTGAACAGCTGCGTGACGGTCTGCACGCGCACCACGCCGACACGGCGGATGGCGGCGTCGAACACGTCGTCGGAGCCGACCAGCGAGGCGGTGTGCGACATGGCGGCCTTGGAGCCGGCAGGATGGCGGCCGACCTTGACCAGGATCACCGGCTTGATGCGTGCGGCGGCGCGCAGGGCGCTCATGAAGCTGCGCGCATTGCGGATGCCTTCGATGTACATCAGGATGCTGTGGGTATTGGGGTCGGACACCATGTAATCGAGGATCTCGCCGAAATCCACGTCGGTGGAGGACCCCATCGATACGACGCTGGAGAAGCCGACATCGTTGAGGGTCGCCCAGTCCAGGATGGCCGTGCAGAGAGCGCCGGATTGCGAGATGAGCGCGATGTTGCCGATGTTCGCGCTACCCTTGTTGAACGTGGCGTTGAGGCCGATGGAGGGGCGCATGATGCCAAGGCAGTTGGGACCGATCAGGCGGATGTTGTAGCGCTGTGCGGTCTCCAGCAGCTGGCGTTCCAAAGCTGCGCCCTCCGGGCCGATCTCGCCGAAGCCGGCGGTGATGATGACCGCCGCCTTCACGCCGTGCAGGCCGCAGTCCTCGATGATGCGGGGGACGCTGGCAGGCGGCGTGGCGATCACCACCAGTTCTACCGGCTGCGCGATCTCGCCGATGGAGGCGTAGGCGCGTTGTCCTTGCACTTCGGGGTGTTTCGAGTTGATCGGATACAGCGCACCCTTGAAACCGCCCTGCAGCATGTTCTGGAACACGATCTGGCCGACCGAATCCGGCCGGTCGCTGGCGCCGAAGACGGCGACGGATTTCGGCGCGAACAGGGGGTTGAGATAATGCTTGCCCATGATTTTTCACCTTGGGTGATGGATTCGTTGGGTATGATAGCACCGTGGCATTACAGATCAGATGACATGCAGACCGCATACATTACTCATTCGCTCTGCCTCAAGCACGACATGGGTTCCCACCATCCGGAAAGCCCGGCACGCATCCATGCGATCGAAGACCAGCTGATTGCTTCGGGGCTGTTCGGTTATCTGCAGCATCACGAGGCGCCGGAGGCGACGCGCGAACAGCTGCTGCGCGTGCACGACGCCGGCTACCTTGATGCCATCGCCGCCATGGCGCCGCAACAGGGCAGGGTGGATCTCGACGGCGACACCTCGATGAACCCGTTCACTTATCCGGCGGCCCTGCGCGCTGCCGGAGCCGCCGTGATGGGCGTCGATCTGGTGATGGCGGGCAAGGTGGAGAACGCCTTCTGCAACATCCGCCCGCCCGGGCATCATGCCGAGCGGGACCGGGCGATGGGGTTCTGCATCTTCAACAACATCGCGGTGGCGGCGGCGCATGCCCTGGCGGCGCATGGCCTGAGCCGGGTGGCCATCGCGGATTTCGATGTGCATCACGGCAACGGCACCGAACACACGTTCCACGAAGACCCGCGCGTGATGCTGTGCTCGACTTTCCAGCATCCGTTCTACCCGTATTGCGGCGCGGACAGCGGCAACGACCACATCGTCAACGTGCCGCTGGCCGCGGGTTCGGGCAGCCGGGAATTTCGCGATGCGGTAACAGGCTTGTGGCTGCCGGCGCTGGAACGATTCCAGCCGGAGCTGTTGCTGATCTCGGCCGGTTTCGATGCGCACCGGGAGGACGACATGGCCATGCTGAAACTGGTGGATGCGGATTACGGCTGGGTGACCGAGCAATTGAAGAAGTTGGCCGAGAAACATTGCCGCGGGCGCATCGTCTCGATGCTGGAAGGCGGCTACGAACTGCATGCGCTCGGGCGTAGCGCCATGACCCACATCAAGGTGCTGAGCGGACTGTAACGGGAAAGATCATCGACATGGATCAACGGCAATTTGATTACATCATCATCGGTGCGGGCAGCGCCGGCTGTCTGCTGGCGAAACGGCTGACCGAGGACCCGGCGGTCAGGGTCCTGCTGCTGGAAGCGGGCGGGCAGGACGACTATCTCTGGATCCATGTCCCGGTCGGCTATCTGTATTGCATCGACAACCCGCGGACCGATTGGCGTTTCCGGACGGAAAAGGAGCCCGGCCTGAACGGACGCTCGCTGATCTATCCGCGCGGCAAGGTGATGGGCGGTTCCTCGTCGATCAACGGCATGATCTACATGCGCGGACAGGACGCCGACTACGCGCGCTGGGTGGATGCGACCGGCGATTCCGCCTGGTCGTGGCCGGAGGCGCTCAGGCGCTACAAGAAGTTCGAGGATTATCACGGCGGCGACAACGAATGGCACCGGCAGGGCGGCGAATGGCGCGTCGAAAGGCAGCGCCTGAAGTGGGATATCCTGGAAGTGTTCAGGCAGGCTTCGCAGGAAGCGGGCATCCCGTTTTCGGACGACTTCAATCGCGGCGACAATTTCGGCGTGGGCTATTTCGATGTGAATCAGCGTGCGGGCTGGCGCCTGAATGCGTCGCGCGCCTTCCTGAAGGAGGCCGCGCAAAGACCCAACCTGACGCTGCGCACCGACGCCCAGGTCAGGCAGTTGAGCATCGATCCGGCGAGCAGACGCTGCCTCGGTGTCGAATACCTACAGGGTGGCAGCGTCCATTCGGCGGAGGCACGCAGGGAAGTGTTGCTGACCGCCGGCTCGATCGGCAGCGTGCAGATCCTGGAACGCTCGGGCATCGGCTCCGGGCAACGTCTGAACCGGCTGGGCATCAAGGTGCACAGCGATCTGCCCGGCGTCGGCGAGAACCTGCAGGATCATCTGCAACTGCGCATGATCTATCGCGTCAACGGCATCGCCACGCTGAACACCCGCGCCAACTCATGGTGGGGGAAAGCCATGATCGGGCTGGAGTACCTGCTGAAGCGTTCCGGCCCGATGGCGATGGCGCCGTCGCAACTGGGCGCGTTCGCGTTCAGCTCGCCGGACCAGGCGCGGGCCAACGTGGAGTATCACGTGCAGCCGCTGTCGCTGGAAAGGTTCGGCGAACCGCTGCACAGTTTCAACGCGTTCACGGCCAGCGTCTGCAACCTGCGCCCCACCTCGCGCGGCAGCGTGCATATCACCTCGCCCGAGGTGGATGCCGCACCCGAGATCAAGCCGAATTACCTGTCCACCGAGGAAGACTGCCGGGTCGCCGCCGATTCGCTGCGACTGACCCGGCGGATCCTGGCCAGTCCGGCCTTCAAGCCGTATGCGCCGGAAGAATACAAACCCGGCAACGAGCATCAAACCGAGCAGCAGCTGGTCAAGGCGGCTGGGGATATCGGCACCACGATCTTCCACCCCGTCGGCACCTGCAAGATGGGGCGCGCAGATGACCCGACGGCGGTGCTGGATCCGGAATTGCGCGTCAGGGGTATCGACGGTTTGCGCGTCGTCGATGCTTCGGCGATGCCGTACATCGTTTCGGGGAACACCGCGGCGCCGACCATGATGATCGCCGAGCGAGTGGCGGAACTGCTGCAGGCCAAGGCGTGATGCACTGGCACGAGCCCGCCTAAGTAAGCTCTGATTAAGTTTCGACTCGTCATTCCGGCGCAGGCCGGAATCCAGTTCTTTCAATAAGCTGGACACCGGCCTGCGCCGGTGTGACGACTTGATCTGAACTTCCCTTATTCACTACTGGCAGTATGACTTCTCGCATTCGGCCTGACGTCACGCCGAAATTTCGGGGTATGATTTGACGCATCCATTCCTGTTTCCAGAGAGGTAGTGCTCATGTCACACGCGATTCGTATCCATCAGACCGGCGGTCCGGAAGTGTTGCAGTGGGAGCAGGCCGATGTCGGCGCTCCCGGCCCCGGCCAGGTCAAACTGAAACAGACAGCAGTCGGGCTGAATTTCATCGATGTCTATCACCGCACCGGACTCTATCCCTTGCCGCTGCCGTTCGTGCCGGGCATGGAAGGTGCCGGGGTCGTCGAGGCGGTCGGCGACGGCGTCACGCACCTCACAGTCGGAGACCGGGTCGCCTATGCATCGGTGATCGGCGCTTATGCCGAGAGCCGGCTCATCCCGGCAGACAGGCTGGTCAAGCTGCCGGCCAGCATCGACGACCGCACAGCGGCAGCGATGATGCTGCAAGGCATGACTGCACGCTATCTGATCCGCGACATCTACAAGGTCGGGCCGGGCGACACCATCCTGATACACGCTGCCGCTGGTGGCGTCGGGCTGATCGTCTGCCAATGGGCCGCCGCCCTGGGGGCAACCGTGATCGGTACCGTGTCCAGCGACGAGAAGGCCGCCCTTGCCAAGGCCAACGGCTGCCACCATCCCATCGTCTATACCCGCGAGGATTTCCAGGCACGGTTGCTGGAGATCACCGGCGGCAAGAAACTGCCGGTGGTCTACGATTCGGTCGGCAAGGACACTTTCATGAAGTCGCTCGACTGCCTGCAGCCGCGGGGCCTGATGGTGCTGTTCGGCGCTTCGTCGGGCGCGGTGCCGCCGTTCGACCTGTCCGTGTTGTCGCAAAAAGGCTCGCTCATGATCACCCGGCCGACACTTGCCACCTTCGTGGCGACCCGGCCCTTGCTGGAGGAGAATGCGGCCGACCTGTTCGATGTGGTCGGCTCGGGCAAGGTCAAGATCTACGTCAACCAGACCTATGCGTTGAAGGATGCGGCACAGGCGCATCGCGACCTGGAAGCGCGCAAGACCACGGGCTCGACCGTACTGACGGTCTGAGCTGACCGCACGCCGCGCCGATGTCCACTTCCGCCAGCTGGTTCTACTGGGCGCTCATGTCGGCGGTGTTCGCTGCGCTCACCGCCATCTTTGCCAAGATCGGCATCAGGGGCGTCGATTCCGATCTGGCCACGCTGGTCCGGACCGCGATCATTGTCGTCGTGCTCTCGGCTTTCATCTGGTTCACCGGGAAATGGAGCAACCCGTTCGCCCTGTCTTCCCGGACCTGGCTGTTTCTTGCGCTCTCTGCGCTGGCTACGGGCGCTTCGTGGGTCTGCTACTTCCGCGCATTGCAGATCGGCGATGCATCCAAGGTCGCCCCGGTCGACAAGTTGAGCCTGGTGCTGGTGGCCATCTTCGCCGTCGCTTTCCTGGGCGAGCGGCCGTCGTTGCGCGAGTGGGCCGGCATTGCGATGGTTGCCGGCGGGGTGCTGGTCCTGGCGCTATAGTTGGCAGGAGGAACACATCATGCAAGACATCGATAAAATTGTGTGCGGCAGCCGGATATTGCTGGCTGGCCTGATCGCTCTGGGTTGCCGGCTGGCTGTGGCGGCGGAAGATCCGGTGACCCCGGAACAGGTGGTCGGCGCCATCGAGAACACGTTCGGGGTGACGCCCGGCGAACGTCGCAACCATACCAAGGGCACCTGCGCGACAGGGGAATTCGTCGGCATGCCTGAAGCTGCGGCGTATTCGCGCTCGCCGCTGTTTTCCGGGAAGCGGATCCCGGTCGTCGCGCGCTTCTCGCTCGCGGGCGGAAACCCGAAAGCGCCGGACACCGCCAGGAGCCCGCGCGGGATGGCACTGGAGTTCGCGCTGCCCGACGGCAGCCTGCAGCACATGACGATGCTGAACATACCGGTTTTCGGCGCCATGCGGCCGCGCACCTTTCTCGACCTGATGGTCGCCTCCAGGCCGGACCCGGCGACCGGCAAGCCCGATCCTGAAAAGATCAAGGCTTTCAAGGCCACTCATCCGGACAGTCGGGCGCAATCCGAGTTCATGGCGCAGAACAACCCGCCGGCCAGTTATGCGAGCAGCGCCTACTATGGCATCCACACCTTCAAATTCATCGATGGCGGAAACAGGACCACCCTGGTGCGCTGGCGTTTCGTGCCGCAGGATGGCGAGAAGCGGCTGACGGATGAAGAGCTGAAATCCTTGCCCGCGAATTTCCTCGAGCAACGACTGATCGAGCGGGCCGGAACGGGGCCAGTGCGCTGGGATATGATGGTCAGCATCGGCGAAGCGGGCGATCCGGAAAACGATCCCACGCTGGCGTGGCCGGCGGCACGGAAGCAGGTCAGGGCAGGTACGCTGACCATCACCGCCGCGATGCCGCAGAAAGGCGCCGCATGCGAACCGGTCAATTTCGATCCCCTGGTAATGGGAGACGGCATCGCGCCGACCGGCGATCCGATATTGCTGTTCCGTTCCCCCGCTTATGCGCTATCGTTCGCCCGGCGGCTCGGCGGAATTTGAGTGCGCGTTCGTGTAGTGGATTAGATTCGTTTCCGGACAAGACCAAGGGGCAAGGCAGTGGGCGATTCACTTGAGAATCTGCGGCATGAACTGGAAGTTTCCCGGCATGCACTGGCTGAAGCCGAGGAGCGCTATGCCCGCCTGAATGCCGAGGGCTTGGCTGCTGCGGATGAATTCGAGAATGCCCGCAAGCAGATCGAGCGCGTGAAGCAGGAATGGATGGCTGCGCTCGACGTGGTGGAAGCGCCGATTTTCCTGCATGACAGGGATTTCCATGTCCTGCGCTGCAACCGCGCCTATCAACAATGCGCCGGGCTTCCTTACTCGGAGATCATCGGCCGGCGCTATTTCGAGGTGTTCCCCAAGACTCATGCGCCGCTGCGCAACTGCTTGCAGTCGCTGGAAAAGAAAATTGAAGCGGGCCATGAGGAAGAGGTGGAATTCGGCGATCAGGTCTTCCGTTCACGCGCCTATACCGTGAACGACGAGCTGGGTGCCTATCTCTATTCCGTGCACATTCTGGAAGACGTCACCGAACGCCGTCAGGCCGCCGAGGCCTTGGCCGCGAACGAGAAGAAGTTTCGCGAACTCGTCGAATCCTTGTCTGACTGGGTCTGGGAAGTGGACGAGCAGGGCAGATACACCTATTGCAGCCCCAGGGTGAAAGATATGCTCGGCTACGACCCTGAAGAACTGCTCGGAAAATCGCCATTCGACCTGATGCCGTCGGCCGAAGCGGCAAAAGTGAGGGACATCTTTGCCAGCCACATCGCGGCAAGAAAACCCTTGAAATGTCTGGAGAACACCAATCGCCACAAGAACGGGCATCTGCTCGTGCTGGAAACCAGCGGCACCCCGATCTTCGATGCCGATGGAAAATTCAAGGGTTACCGGGGCATCGATCGCGACATCACCGACCGCAAGAGGCTGGAGCAGGAACTGGAATACCAGGCGCATACCGACGTGCTGACCGGACTGCATAACCGGCGCCATTTTTTCGAACTGGCGGAACAGGAACTCGCACGTTCCAAACGCTATGGCAAGCAGCTTTCGCTGCTGATGCTGGATGTAGACCAGTTCAAGATACTGAACGATACCTATGGCCACCATGTCGGGGACCTGGTGCTGCAGAAGCTAAGCCAGATTTGTGCCCAGACCCTGCGCGAGATCGACATTGCGGGGCGCATCGGCGGGGAGGAGTTCGCCATCCTGCTGCCGGAAACCAGGTCCGATCATGCACAGGAGGTGGCGGAGCGGCTGAGGGTGGCCATCGCAGGTGCAACGGTGCCGCAGGAAAGTGGCGGCTTTCCGGTACAATTCACGGTTTCGATCGGGGTCACCAGCCTGGTCGCTGCGGATACCCAGATAGACGAGATGTTGCGGCGCGCCGATGTGGCCCTGTATGTCGCCAAGGAAGCCGGACGAAACAGGGTATGCACCGAAGAAGTCGCTTGAGACGATAAGCCAGAAAACTAAAGAAATCCGCAGAGTGGCCGTAAGTTACAAGAGACCACGGGATTCTCGGGTACAGCTGAAAAATCAAACAAGCTGGCCAAAAACAATAAAAACAGGAGCGGGGGAATGAAAAAGAATTTGCCTGTCACGCAGATCGAGAAGCTGTTCTCACAAGATATACGCATAGTCTCGAAAACCGACCTTAAGGGGCTCATCACTTATGTGAATGACGACTTTATCGAGGTCAGCGGTTTTACCAGGGAGGAGTTGGTCGGGAAGAACCACAACGTGGTGCGCCATCCCGACATGCCGCCCCAGGCATTCAAATGGTTATGGGACACCATCAAACAAGACCTGCCGTGGCGGGGCATCGTCAAGAACCGCTGCAAGAATGGCGACCATTACTGGGTAAAGGCGCTGGTGTCTCCCATCAAGAGCGATGGAAAGGTGGTCGGGTATCTCTCGGTCAGAAGCGTTCCCTCCAGAAATGAAGTCGCCGCGGCAGATGCCCTGTACAAGCAGCTCAATGCGTCGGGCGCGCCGATCGCCTCCAGATTCGATCGTTTCAGGTTCAGGAACCTTTCCCTGAACCTCAAGCTTCAGCTGCTCATTCAACCGGTATTGTTCTTCTTGCTTGCAGGTGCGACGTACAGTCTGTATGAGCAGATGAAGACGAGCGTGCTCAATACGGCGCAGCAGCGTGCCGAGGCAACCGCCATGCAGGTGATCGACACCGCCAACATGCTGATGGTCACCGGGATGATCTCCGACCAGGATAACCGGAAGCTGATGATCAAGAAGATCATCGAAGGCCAGCAGCTGAAATCGTTGCGTTTGATGCGAACCCAGCAAGTGGTGGATCAGTTTGGTCCGGGGCTGCCAGAAGAGCACCTCGACGATCCGCTGGTGAAGGAAGTGATCGAAACATCGGTCAAGCAGGGAAAAACCGTTCCCTACTTCAAGCAGTTCCAGGCGGACGGGAAGTTCCTGTTCAGGGCGATCACCCCCTACATCGAATCGCATTCGTTTCACGGCACCGACTGCCTGAGTTGCCACAATGTCGCGGAAGGCAGTTCGAATGGCGCATCCGATATCACGCTGGACCTGACCGACGATTTCGGCCACCTGCACAATCTGCTGTTCATCCTGATCGCATCGCAGATCGGCTTGCAGTTGCTGGTCTTCGTGATCCTGCGGGGCAGCTTCAGGCGATATGTGGAGAAGCCGCTGGTCGGAATGGAAAAGCAGTTCGAGGATGTCATTGAGGGCAACCTGGCTGGCGATATCGACATTTCCGGACGGGATGAAACCGGGCGGCTGTATTGCAAGTTGCAGATCATGCAATCGCAGATCCAGGTGATGCTGGACGAGATGGCGCTGGCCTCGTCCATCATCATGGAGCGCAGTGCCGAACTGGATGGGAAGGTGGTTCAAGTCGCCGAACATTCCAGCAACCAGAGAAACGGCATCCAGCAGATCACGAGCACCATGGAGAACTTCAGCCAGTCTGTATCCCAGGTTGCCCAGGATGCCAATGATTCTGCAGGAGCAGCCCAGAGTTCCCAGGCGATGATCGAGGAGAGCAACAAGCGGATGGAGAAGGCCATCGCCTCGACCACCAAGGTGGTGCAGGCGGTGAAGACCTCCAGCAATACTATCGACGAGCTCAAGGCGGCCATCCAGAAGATCGGCGATATCAGCAAAGTCATCAAGGAGATCGCAGACCAGACCAACCTGCTGGCCCTGAATGCGGCGATCGAGGCCGCTCGTGCGGGCGAACAGGGCAGGGGGTTCGCAGTGGTGGCTGACGAGGTGCGGAAGCTGGCTGAACGGACCGGCTCAAGTACCACGGATATTGCCAATATGGTGGAGAACATCCATGCCGTGAGTCAGAGCGCGGTTGCTTCGATGCATCAGGCGATACAGGAGGTCGAGGAGGAGGCGGTGATCGTCCAGGAGAACGGGGATATCCTGAAAAAGATCATGGAATCGGGCCGGCAGGTAACGGAAAATGCCCGGCGTATCGCCAGTGTCTCGGAGGATCAGTCGCACGCCAGCAAAGATGTGTCCCATAACCTTGAACATATCTCCGGGCTGGTGGAGAGCAATGCCGATATTGCGGATGCGGCAAAGCAGGCTTCGCAGGCGCTGATCAAATCTGCTACCGAGCTGCAGGCCATGATCGAATTGCTCAACCGCAAGAACTGACCGGCCCGCTGCAGATATCCGCGGTAGGTTCTTGCCTCATGGCTGCGGATTCTTGGACAGCAGGTTCCCGCGTACGAAGTTGATATGCAGGCGCAATTCGTAAAGCAGGTCGCCGAACGCGGCTGGCACGACTATCCTGTTGGCTGCATCTTCGATGCGTTCCAGCTGCTGCAGGAATTCATCCCGCCGGGCGGGATCGAATGACGACCTGATGGCGTTGCGCTCGAGCTCCAGCAATGCCCGGTACCAGCGATAGATGCGCGACCTGATCCGCCAGCGGTAGACGGCCGGAGCGATCTTCAATGCCGGAACCAGCAGGATGACGACCGGCACGATGGCTTCGAGTGCGCGCGAGATCAGGCTGGCGATCCAGAACGGAAAGGTACGGTAGAGGAAACTCTTGCCGGATGTGTAATAACGGCTGGCGTCCTTGCTGATGCGGAATTCGTGCTCCGCCGGGTTGGGGAATTCGCCGCGCTTCTTGTACAGGCCGGGCTTGCCGTGCACCTCCTGCGCCGCTTCCAGCAACACGTCGGAGAGTGCGGGGTGCAGGTTGTCGCGAGCGATGAGTTCCACTGTGGGGCCAACCAGGTTCAGGTCGGCCGGGGGGATGTCCTTGCCGAAGTCGAGTGCGCCCCTGGGGATTTCCAGCATGTTCAGGTATTCGATGCGGCGCGTATAACCTTCGGCCTGGGTGAAGTTAAACAGATGGACATCCGGGTTGTGCAGCAACGAGCGTATCGTGTCTATCGAGGTTGAATCGCTCATCAGGAAAACGGCATCGACGCGATTATCCAGCAGCGCTTTCGCCGGGTCCTCCCCCGTAGCCAGCAGCGTGGTTCCGTCGTTCGGCACGACGCCGTTGGCTTTCAGCAGGGCAAGCGCCAGGGTATGGGTACCGCTGCCTTCGAGGTCTATGTCCAGCCGACGCCCCTTGAAATCGGAAAGCAGTTTTTTCGGCTTGCCGCGGTAGAAAATCATCAGCGGCTGATAGGCGACATTGCCGAGGGACATCAGGTGTTCGATGTCAGTGTTGCCGACTTCTCCGCCCATCACGAATCCCACATCGACCTTGACGGCAGGATTGGAGAGCATCCTGAGGTTATCCATGGAGCCTTCCGAGGGAACGATGTTGACCGTGATGCCCTGCTTGGCCAGGATCGCCTTGTACTTCTCTGCGTTGTTCTGATACGAGCTGCCTTTGGGGCCGCTGGCGATGGTGATGGTGGTAGGGGTGGCGGAATTTATGAACACCAGAATCGCCATGCTTGCTGCGAACACGACGAGCAGTATTCCGCTTGCCGACATCAACAGGCTGATGCCGGTGATCGCTTTGAGTTGTGCCAGTTTCCTGGCCAGGTAGGCATGCATAGAGTTCATGGCAATCCGTCGATATGGATAAAGTGCTCGACCGATTCTATCTCAGGCGGCATACATCCAGCAGGTTCCGAAAAAACCGGATCACCCAGGACGGCAACAAAAAAGCCCTGGAAGGGCTTTTAATTTGTGTTGCGGAGTTTTTTTGCAGCGTCCTGACGAAACGTGCATATTTAATGTGGCGTCCCCTACGAGATTCGAACTCGTGTTATCGCCGTGAAAGGGCGGTGTCCTAGGCCTCTAGACGAAGGGGACTTCGTTGCTGCTTTTCTTTTTGGTGGAGGTAAGCGGGATCGAACCGCTGACCTCTTGCATGCCATGCAAGCGCTCTCCCAGCTGAGCTATACCCCCGGGATGCCCCGAAAAGAGCGCGCATTATAGTGATGGCATCCGACCTTGTAAAGCAACTCAAACAGATTTTTTCGCGAGGTTCTTTTCCATGCGCGCCAATACCATTTCGCGCGGGAAGAGTGCGACCAGCGCATCCACAGAAGGTGTCTGGGTTTGCCCGGTGAGCATGACGCGCAAAGGCATGGCAAGCTTGGGCATCTTCAGGCCGTGCTTGCCGATGACTTCCTTGATGGCGGCGCTGATGGCGGCGGTCTCCCATGCGACGGTCTTGAATTGCAGCAGCAGGTCGTGCAGGGCGGGGACGGATTCGGCAGAAAGCTGTGCTTCCAGCAGGGCGGCTTCCGGATGCAGGTCGATATAGAACACTTCGGCCGCATCGGCCAGTTCGTTCAGGGTGGCGACGCGTTCCTTATACAGGCCGGCGATGGCGCCCAGGTCCGGGCTGTCGCCGATCTTGATACCGCGCGCTTCCAGGCGTGGCCGCACCATGTCGGCCAGCTTTCCGTTGTCGGTCAGTTTCAAGTAATGGTTGTTCAGCCAGTTCAGTTTTTCGGTGTTGAACTGGGCGGCGGAAGGGGTGATATGGTCGAGGTCGAACCACTCGCAGAACTGCGTCACCGAGAAGACTTCGTCGTCGCCATGCGACCAGCCCAGGCGTGCCAGGTAGTTGATGACCGCCTCCGGCAGGTAGCCGTCTTCGTCGTATTGCATCACGCTCACTGCGCCGTGGCGCTTGGACAGTTTGGTGCCGTCGTCGCCGAGTATCATCGACAGGTGAGCGTAGTTCGGCAATTTCGCCCCCAAGGCCTTGAGGATATTGATCTGGCGCGGAGTGTTGTTGACGTGGTCGTCGCCGCGTATCACCTGGGTGATGCCCATGTCCCAGTCATCCACCACCACGCAAAAATTATAGGTCGGCGTGCCGTCCGAACGCGCGATGATGAGATCGTCCAGTTCGGTGTTGCTGAATTCGATATGTCCTTTGACCATGTCCTTCCAGCCAACGACACCTTCGGCAGGGTTTTTGAAACGTACGACCGGTTTTACATCGGCGGGGATGGCGGGCAAGGTCTTGCCCGGCTCAGGGCGCCATGTTCCGTCATAGCGGGGTTTTTCGCCGCGCGCACGTTGCGCTTCGCGCATGGCATCCAGTTCGGCCGGCGTGGTATAGCAATAGTAGGCATGGCCGGCAGCCAGCATCTGCTGGATGACCTCCTTGTAGCGCGGCATGCGCTCCATCTGGTAGTAGGGGCCTTCGTCGTAGTTCAGCTTGAGCCAGTCCATGCCATCCAGGATGGCTTGTACGGCCTCCGGTGTGGAGCGTTCGACATCGGTATCTTCGATACGCAAGATGAATGTACCGCCGTGTTTGCGTGCGTAGGCCCAGGAGAACAGTGCCGTGCGGGCACCTCCAATGTGCAGATATCCGGTTGGACTGGGAGCGAAGCGGGTACGGACGGTCATGTTGCTTTCCTGTTTGATGGGGCTTGAAATGAAGCCGCGCATTCTACGATAGTTGGCCAATACCGATAAAGAAATTGACCATATATGTTTCCCTATGATTAAATGCGCGCCCTCTATCGGGCGGTTAGCTCAGCGGTAGAGCACTGCCTTCACACGGCAGGGGTCACTGGTTCGAACCCAGTACCGCCCACCAGTTCGCTACAGACTTTCCAATGAAAAAGGGTTGGCAATTACGCCAACCCTTCAATTTATCCCTCCGACGAATCAGTGTCCGTGCATCAGATCATCGTGGTGGGTGACTCTATGTATGGCTGCATCATCAATCCAGATGATGATTGCGGCAACGACGACGATACCAAAAATAACAAATGGGACTATAGACATTTAACTCTCCTTGGAAAATTAAAAATCAACTCAGGATTAATGTCGAGATTGACACCGATCCGCCTTTGTTTCTTTGCTTGCCGTACCAATCAACGTGAGAAACGGAATGTGCCGACCTGGCAATTGAAGCGCGCTGCCTGATCATCAGCAAACCGTGGGATCATGCTTGCATTACCTAGTTAACTTGTCAAGTATTGTGCGACTGCCTTTAAATGCGCCGATGCACTCTGCTGACAGCATTGAGGTATAGCGCAACTAGGCCGGCTACCAGCCAAA
This sequence comes from Sideroxyarcus emersonii, assembly GCF_021654335.1. Lineage (NCBI taxonomy): Bacteria > Pseudomonadati > Pseudomonadota > Betaproteobacteria > Nitrosomonadales > Gallionellaceae > Sideroxyarcus > Sideroxyarcus emersonii. The sequence goes on along the minus strand of NZ_AP023423.1, from coordinate 1,390,639 downwards.
GACTGCCGATAGCAGCGATCCAGAAGCCGACCGCTCCGCGTGGCGGACCGAGTTTGTCTGTCAACCCCAGCAGGATCCCGCCCCCCAGGCCCAATCCCCACAGGACGGAGGCATAGATCAGCATCGGTACGGCTGACTTCTTGTATCCCCGCAGGGCATTGACGGCCACTGCCTGTAACGCATCGCCAAGGTGATACAAACCGACCAGCGCAATCAGGGGGATAGCGATCTTCTGGACCTGCGGATCTGTCGTATAGATGGCTGCGATTTGTGGCGAACCTAGCCAGAACAGCAAGCTGATGACAACCGCGATCGACATGCCAAGGCGGATCCCTAGCCAACTGATATGCCTGGCACGTTCGGGTTGTCCTGCGCCAATGGCTTGTCCGGCCATTACTGCGGTTGCATTGCCAAGCGATAGCGGAACCATGAATGCCATGGCGGCGAGATTCGCCGCGATCTGGTGGGCGCCTGACACGACCGGCCCGAGCCTGGCAATAAATAGCGCCATCATGGTGAACGCAGTCACGTCGGCAACGAAAGTAAGTCCGATGGGGATACCCAGGCGCAAGAAATTCCAGATCGCTTCCCAGTCTGGCAGGGTGAATCGAGCCTGTATCTTGAATTCCGTGTAATCCGGATGTCGCAGGCACCAGATCCACACGAACACAGCCATCAGCCAGGCATCCAGTGCCGTGGCAACCGGACAGCCCGTTGCCCCCATCGCCGGGAATCCCAGCAAGCCAAACATTAAGACCGCATTCAGGGGGATTTTGAATAGCAGGGCCATCAGGTTGATGAACATGACAGGTTGCGGGCGGCCAATGCCTGTCGATAGGCCAAAGAATATTCTCAGCGCAATGGTGGCAGGCACACCCCATGCTGATGCTGCCAGATAGGCTCTGACTTTGCTTTCTACCACGGGTTGCAGCGACGAGATTGCGATGAACGGCTCAGGGAAGCAAAGCAGAGTGATCGCCACAAGCGCGAGCACCAGGGAAATCCAGATGCTCTGATGGATCTCGCGGCCTATGTCTGCGCGTTGCCCGGCACCATATAAGTGGGCAATTATCGGCGGGAGCGCGAGCAGCACGCTGATCAGTGACATCAGCACGGTGGCCATGATCGAGGAGGCAATTCCTACTGCGGCCAGATCGATCGCGGACAACCGGCCGGCCATCGCGGTATCGATTACGCTGTTTGTCATCAAGGCAAGCTGGGCAATCAGGACCGGCCAGGCAAATTGCAGCAGTTCTCTGGTTTGGGATGGGGAGTGGCCGTCGCCGGGCTTATCCGCAATTAGTTGCCGCATGATTTTTACAATTTTACATAATATACATTATGCGCAAAAAAGGTGTGATGAAGACAAAGCGGCTTCGACTTTAATCCATTCAATATCAATTAACTACAGCTGATTCAGGAACAACCGTTTGAAGTTGCGTGTGGTTGCCAGCCCAACTTCATCGACCGTGATATTCCGCAATCTGGCGATCTCCTCGGCAACATGCTTCACGTAGGCCGGCTGGTTGGTTTTGCCTCGATGCGGTGTCGGGGCCAGATAAGGAGAATCCGTTTCGATCAGCATCCTGTCGAGAGGAATGCTTTGCGCAACCCCCTTGATGATGGTCGCGTTCTTAAACGTCAGGATGCCCGAAAACGAGATGAAGAATCCAAGATCGATCGCCGCATTGGCGACTTCAAGGTTCTCGGTGAAACAGTGCATCACTCCGCCGACGCTGCCGGCATTTTCCTCGGCCATGATGCGCAGCGTATCCTGCGCGGCCGACCGGGTGTGGATGATGAGCGGTTTGCCGCATTCACGGGCGGCACGAATATGAGTACGGAAACGTTCGCGCTGCCATTCCAGATTACCGGTCAGGCGATAATAATCCAGGCCGGTTTCGCCGATGGCGACGACTTTCGGGTGCTGCGCCAGACGAACCAGTTCAGCCTGGGTGGGCTCGACCTCCAATTCGTAGTCGGGATGAACGCCGACCGAGGCATACAGGTTGTCGTGACTGTGGGCCAGTTCCAGCACCTGCGGAAATGAGGGCAAATCGACCGAGACGCACAAGGCATGCGAAACCTGGTTATCCCGCATATTGGCGAAAATGGACTCAAGCTGACCTGCCAGATCGGGGAAATTTAGGTGGCAATGGGAATCGATGAACATGGATCAGATCAGGCGGCAAACATCTGCCGGTAAGACAATAACAAGGATTCGAGGAACAGCCTCGGGTTGAGCGGATGAAATGCGGCTCGGCGCGCCTCGAGCAGTTCCTTCTGAAAACGCATCAACGCAGCAGCCGAGACGCCCTCGGCAAGCCTGGTGATAACAGCTGATTGCTCTGGGAAATAGCGGACTGCGCCTGCCAGTTTGGCGCTGGCGAGGTCGTGACACCATTGCTGCAAACAATGGATGACATGCACCGGCGTGCTGCGCTGCAGGCTGTCGGCCAGCGCCAGGACGTCCAGTTTGCTCGGCTGCCTGATAGCGGACAGCAGTACATTGCGTTCTTCCGCGCCCTCGCCCGACTCGGCCCAGTTCAAGGCTTGCAGGGGGGCGAAACCGGTTTGCGCCAGCGCGTGTTCCGGGTTTTTGATACCTTGCTGGGCGAGCCAGGCAGTTCCGGCCGCAAGCGTCGGAGTATGCACAGCAAAGCCGAGACAGCGGCTGAGTATGGTCGGCAGCAGTTGCTGCGGCTTATGAGTGACCAAAATAAACAACAACTTGTCTGTCGGTTCTTCCAGTGTTTTGAGCAAGGAGTTGGCCGCATTGCTGTTCATTGCTTCCGCCGGGTTGATAATCACGACGCGGTATCCGCCGCAATGGGCAGACAGGTTGGAAAAGCCGGAAAGATCGCGTATCTGGTCAACGGAAATCTCGCGCGATGGTTTTTTGCCGCCGGGCTTGTCATCGGAATCATCGGCCGCGGTCAGCGCATCTGGCTGGATGAGGCGAAAATCGGGATGGCTGTCCTGCTCGAACCAGTGACAGGAACTGCATTCCTGACAAGCCACACCTTCTGCCGACGGATTTTCGCACAGCAAAGACTGGGCGAAATTCAGCGCCAAGTCGAGTTTTCCTATCCCCTGCGCTCCTTTCAGCAGCAATGCATGGGGTAGCCGGCTGCGCAGCCCTTGCAGGGCTTGCCACGATCCGGTTTGCCATGGATAGAATGGTTTCATTTCAAAGCGATGCGACAATCTGTGCCAAAGCCTGTTGAACTTCAGCCATAGTCTTTTCGGCGTGAATGACGGCAAAACGTTGCGGGCTTTGGGCAGCCCTGGCGAGATACGCCTGCCTGACGCGCTCGAAGAATTCGCCCCGTTCCTGTTCGAAGCGGTCTAGGCTGACGTTATTGGCAAGACGCTGCCGCGCGATTTCGATCGGGATATCGAACAACAGGGTCAGATCGGGCTGCAGATCGCCATGCACCCATTGCTCCAGTTGCTCCAGTTTTGCCAGCGCCACCCCCCTGCCGCCGCCCTGATAGGCAAAACTGGCATCGCTGAAACGATCCGAAATGACCCAGGTGCCGCGTTGCAGCGCCGGGCGGATAACTTGCTCGACGTGTTCACGGCGTGCCGCAAACATCAACAGCGCTTCGGTCTCGGCATGCATCGGCTGATTCAGCAAAATCTCGCGCAAACGTTCCCCCATCGGGGTACCGCCTGGCTCTCGCGTCACCAGCAGATCTATGCCGCGCTGGCGTAACACATTGGCGAACCACTCCAGGTGGGTGCTCTTCCCTGCCCCGTCCACGCCTTCGAAAGTGATGAATTTGGCTGAGTTCATTTCTTTAATTGATAACGGTTAACCGCATTGTTATGTTCGGCCAGGGAGTTGGAGAATTGCGAACTTCCATCGCCGCGCGCGACAAAATACAAGGCATGACTGGCTGCCGGATGCAGCACTGCCTGCAAGGAAGCGGCCCCGGGCAACGCGATCGGGGTCGGCGTCAACCCATCGCGGGTGTAGGTGTTATACGGCGTGTCGTGCGTAAGGTCACGCTTGCGCAGATTGCCATCGAACTTGTCTCCCAAGCCATAAATGACGGTCGGGTCGGTCTGCAACCGCATGTTCTTGCGCAGGCGATTGATGAAGACCGAGGCGATCATGGGGCGGTCGCTGGATTGTCCGGTCTCTTTTTCCACGATGGAGGCTAGGATCAGCGCCTGATAAGGCGTCTCGAACGGCAGGTCGGGATCGCGCTTCTTCCAGCTATCCTGCAGGTTGCGTTGCATCAGCTGATATGCGCGCTTCAGCACTTTCAGGTCGCTGCTGCCATTGGCATAGTTATAGGTATCCGGAAAAAACAGGCCTTCGGCAACCGTTTCGCTCGCACCGATACGTTTCAGGATCTCCGCATCCGACAGCTGCTGGCTGTCGTGGCGCAAGGTGGAATCCGAATTCAGTATGGAACGTAACTCCTTGAAGGTGGAGCCTTCTATGATCGTAACGGAGCTCTGCTCGACTTGTCCTTTGCTGATCATGTTCAGCAGCTGCAACGGCGTCACTTCGTGTTCCAACTGGTAGTTTCCAGGCTTGATCTGCGACGCCTTGCGCAGCCCTCTGGCCAGCAATACGAACAGCCATTCGTTGTTCAGGCCGCCAGCCTGTTGCATCTGATGCGCGGCGCTTTTCAGGCTGCTACCCTGCTTCAGCGAGAATTCGAACGGGGTATGCTCCAGCGGGATCGGGGTACGCGCATAGTAAGTGAACAGGCCTGCCACGATGACCAGTACGAACAGCAGCCACAACGCCAATTCTTTAATGATGCTCATCTTTCAACCATTCCTGTATTTTCCAGGCCAGTGGATGCGTCGTGCGCCGGTAGGCGGCGAGTTCGCATACCGGCCATAACCCGAATACGCTGTTTACAACGAATATCTCGTCGGCCTGGACCAGTTCTTCCAAACGGAGGTCGGCCACCTTGCAGGTTACGCCATGGTGCTTGCCCCAGTCCATCACGCGGTCGCGCTGCACCCCAGCCACGCCGCAACGCGACAGGTTCGGCGTATAGAGGATATTACCGCGCAACATGAACAAATTGCTGCGGGTGCCGCCAATGACATAACCGGCGCTGTCGCTCATCAAGCCTTCCGGCATGTCGCGTCCCTGCAGCTCACTGGCTGCCAGCACATTCTCGAGCCGGTTCAGATGCTTGATGCCGGCCAGCAGCGGCTGGTGCCCGAGGCGGATCTTGCAGGCATGCATGCGCACGCCCTGTATGGCATTTTCCGCTGGATACGCGACCGGCGGAGTGACGCTAAGGATGCGGGTTGCTTCGGATTGGGCTTGAGGCGCATAGCCTCTCGCAGAGGGGCCGCGGGTGATAATGATCTTGGCGACTCCATCGGGCTGGGCCTTGCCAAGCTGTTGCAGCTCGCTGAACAGGATCAGCGCCGAAGGACAAGGGATCTTCAGCGCACCGCAATCGCGCTGCAGTTTGGCGTATTGGCGTTCCCAGCATACAGGACGTCCGGACCGCATCAGCAGCGTGCGGAACACGCCGTCGCCGTAGGTCAGGCCGCGATCTTCTGCATTGATTGTATTGCCCGGCGCGCCGTTGATCAGCATCACGGCGCGGGATCAGACCTTGCGGAACACCAGAGAGCCGTTGGTCCCGCCAAAGCCGAAATTGTTATTGATCGCCACATCGATCTTCATCTGGCGTGCGGTATTGGCACAGTAGTCCAGATCGCACTCCGGGTCCTGCTCGAACACGTTGATCGTGGGCGGTGCGATCTGGTGATGGATAGCCAGCACGCAGAACAGGGACTCGATGCCGCCCGCCCCGCCCAGCAAGTGGCCGGTCATCGATTTGGTGGAGCTCACCACCAGCTTCTTGGCATGATCGCCGAAAGCCAGCTTGATCGCTTCGGTTTCGTTCTTGTCGCCCAGCGGCGTGGAGGTGCCGTGCGCGTTGACGTATTGCACCTGATCCGGGGTGATGCCGGCATTGCGCAACGCATTGACCATGCTGCGCCTGGGGCCGTCCGTGCTGGGAGCGGTCATGTGATAGGCGTCCGCGCTCATGCCATAGCCGGTGATCTCGGCATAGATCTTGGCGCCACGGGCCTTGGCATGTTCGTACTCTTCCAGTACCAGCACGCCGGCCCCCTCTCCCATGACGAAGCCGTCGCGATCCTTGTCCCAGGGGCGGCTGGCCGTGGCTGGGTCGTCGTTACGGGTGGACAATGCCTTGGCGGAAGAAAAGCCGCCGACCGCCAGAGGCGAAATGGTCGATTCGGAACCGCCGGCGATCATGACGTCGGCGTCGCCGTATTCGATGATGCGCGCGGATTCGCCGATGCTGTGCGTGCCGGTGGTACAAGCCGTCACAACGGAGAAATTCGGCCCCTTCAACCCGTACATGATGGACAGGTTGCCCGAGATCATGTTGATGATGGTGCCGGGAATGAAGAAAGGCGAAATCTTGCGCGGGCCGCCAGCCAGGAAGTCGCTATGCGTCTCTTCGATCATCGGCAGGCCGCCGATGCCGGAACTGATGCATACGCCGATGCGGTCGGCGTTCTGTTCGGTTACCGTCAGGCCGGAGTCCTTGAAAGCTTCCATTCCGGCCACAAGGCCGAAATGCACGAAGCGATCCATGCGCCGGGCATCCTTGGCCGGCAGGTATTGGGTTACGTCGAAGCCGTTGACCTCACCCGCCACCTGGCAGGCGAACGGGCTGGGGTCGAAACGGGTAATACGCCCGATACCGGACTTGCCAGCCACGATGTTTTGCCATGTTTCGGCAACCCCCATACCGACGGGCGTGATCGCGCCCAATCCGGTCACTACAACTCTGCGCCTAGCCAAACTGGACTCCGCTGCGGAAAGAAACGATTAGATTCGGACTAAATTACTTGGAATGAGCGTTGACGTAGTCGAGCGCTTGTTGCACGGTGGTGATCTTCTCTGCATCTTCATCAGGGATCTCAACGCCGAACTCTTCTTCCAAGGCCATAACCAGTTCTACGGTATCCAGGGAATCGGCACCCAAATCGTTCACAAAAGAAGACTCGTTCTTGACTTCGGATTCGTTCACACCCAGTTGCTCAGCTACGATTTTCTTGACTCGTTGTTCGTTAGACATCCCTGATTCTCCTACTCTGATTAAAGTTCAAAAAGCGCAAGTATTCTACCAAACTTGCGCCGAATTCCAAAACACCACGTTTACTCCATGTACATCCCGCCATTCACATGCAAGGTGACACCGGTGATGTAGGCTGCGCCAGGACCGGCCAGGAATGCCACGGCGGCAGCGATATCGGCAGGCTGGCCAAGGCGTTTCAGCGGTACATGCTCGACCAGCTTGGTGCGCTGCTCCTCACCCAGAGCATGGGTCATATCGGTATCGATGAAGCCGGGGGCGACGCAGTTCACGGTAATGTTGCGGCTGCCGATCTCCTGCGCCAGCGATTTGGTGAAGCCGACCATGCCGGCCTTGGACGCGGCGTAGTTGGCCTGCCCTGGGTTGCCCATGCTGCCGACCACCGAGGAGATGCTGATGATGCGTCCGCCCCTCGCCTTCATCATGGCGCGCAGCACGGCGCGGCTCAGGCGGAATACGGATTTCAGGTTGGTCGCCAAGACGTCGTCCCACTCTTCGTCGGTCATGCGTGCCAGCAGGTTATCGCGGGTAATGCCGGCGTTGTTCACCAGGATGGAGATTTCGCCGAATTGTTCGCGGATGGCGGCCAGTACCTGTTCGCTCTGGGCCACGTCATTGACGTTCAGCGCAAAGCCCTTCCCTTTGATTCCTGCTGCGCTCAGGTATTCGTTGATGGCTTGCGCGCCCTTGTCGCTGGTGGCGGTGCCGACTACGGTTGCACCCTGCTTGCCCAGTTCCAGTGCGATGGCCTGGCCGATGCCGCGCGAAGCGCCGGTAACCAGTGCGATTTGTCCTTGTAGCGTCATATGTCCCTTCCCCTTTATACGAGTGCGGCCAAGGCCGCTTTCAGAGCTTCGCCGTCATTGATGGCCATTGCCTGCTGGTTGGTATCGATACGCTTGTTCAACCCTGCCAGCACCTTGCCGGGGGCGCATTCTACGTTATGGGTGATACCTTGTTTACCGAACGACTGTACGGTCTCGACCCAGCGCACCGGCGAATACAACTGGCGCACCAGTGCGTCCTTGATCCTGGCTGGATCGGCATATGCAGCGACATCGGCGTTATGCAGCACGGGAACAGCCGGGGCTTGCACGGACACATCGTTCAGGTAGGTACGCAATTGTTCCGCAGCGCCTTTCAGCAGGCTGCAATGAGAGGGTACGCTCATCGGCAGCATGATGGCGCGCTTTGCGCCCTTGGCCTTCGCCAGTTCCATACCGCGCTCGACTGCGCCGCGATTACCGGCGATGACGACCTGCCCGGGCGAATTGAAATTGACCGCTTCCAGCACCTCGCCCTGGGCGCCCTCGGCGCACACGGCACGTACCACATCGTCGTCCAGTCCGAGGATCGCAGCGATGCCGCCCACCCCTTCCGGCACGGCTTGTTGCATGCATTGGGCGCGGAACCGCACCAGCGGCAAGGCATCGGCAAAGTTCAAGGCGCCGGCGGCAACCAGCGCAGTGTACTCGCCCAGGCTGTGTCCGGCCATGATGGCCGGCTTCGCGCCGTTCTGCGATTGCCATGCGCGGTATACCGCGACGCCGGCAGTCAGCATGACAGGCTGGGTATTCACCGTGGCGTTCAGGTCGGCATCGCTGCCTTCGGCAACCAGTTGCCACAGATCCTGTTTCAGCACATCGGATGCTTCGACGAATGTATCGCGCACAGCGGCGAAATCGGCATAGCCGTTCATCATGCCGCGCGATTGCGAGCCTTGTCCCGGAAATACGAAAGCGAATTGAGTCATATCGAACCTACCACTTGATTAATACGGCACCCCAGGTGAACCCGCCACCCACGGCCTCCAGCAGAATGTTTTGTCCGGCCTTGATGCGCCCATCGCGTACGGCAGTATCCAATGCCAGCGGGATCGAGGCTGCCGACGTATTGCCGTGGTTGGCGACAGTCACCACCACGTTGCCCATTCCCAGGCCTAGCTTCTTGGCGGTCGCCTCGATGATGCGGATATTGGCCTGGTGCGGCACCAGCCAATCGATGTCAGTACCGCTCAGTTTCTGCTGATCCAGCACTTCCTCAACTACCTCGCTCAACACATTGACGGCAAACTTGAAAACAGCCTTCCCATCCATCGAGACCTTGGGGTCGGCTTTCAACATGTTGCGGTGAATGCCATCGGCGTGCAATTTGGTCGCCACGATGCCTGGCGTGTCGGAAGCGCGCAATACCACTGCACCGGCTCCGTCCCCGAACAGCACACAGGTGGTACGGTCATTCCAATCCAGCATGCGCGACAAAACCTCGGCGCCTACCACCAGCACAGTCCTGGCCTGCCCGCCCCGGATATAGAGATCTGCCGTATTCAAGGCATAGACGAAACCGCCGCACACCGCCTGCATGTCGAAGGCCGCCCCGCCGTTCCGGATGCCCAGCTTGTCCTGCAAGATGCAGGCCGTACTGGGGAACGCCATATCCGGCGAGGTGGTGGCCACGATGATCAGGTCGATCTCATCGGCTTGGATCCCGGCCGCTTCTATCGCCTTGCGGCTGGCCTGCAGCGCCAGATCGCTGGTCAGCTCGCCGTCGGCCGCAAAGTGGCGCTCGACGATGCCGCTGCGGGTGACAATCCAGTCGTGCGAGGTGTCGACGATCTTTTCGAGGTCGTGGTTGGTGAGCACCTTGGCCGGCAGGTAGCTGCCTGTGCCGATGATATTGGAATAAATCAAAGCCCCTCTCCTGCGGTTTGTTGGCGTGCGTGATGCCATTTCTCGATGTGCTCGCTGATGTGGTTCAGCATGCCGCCACGCGATTCTTCGGCGGCACGCTCGATGGCACACAGGTATGCGAACGAGTCGGCCGAACCGTGGCTTTTCACCACGATGCCTTTCAGGCCGAGGAAGCTGGCGCCGTTGTAGCGGCGGTGATCCAGTCTGTGCTTGAAGGCCTTGAGCACTGGCATGGACAACAACGCCCCCAGCTTGGTGAACCAGTTCTGGCTGAAGCCTTCCTTCAGGAAGCCGCCCATCATCTTGGCCACGCCTTCGGCGGTCTTCAGGGCGACATTGCCCACGAATCCGTCGCACACCACCACATCGGTCACGCCCTTGAAGATGTCGTCGCCTTCCACGTTGCCGTAGAAATTGAGGTCGCTGGCCTGCAGCAATTCGGCGGCCTGCTTCACCGTTTCATTGCCCTTGATGTCTTCGCTGCCGATGTTCAGCAGGCCGACCGTAGGCTGTTCCTTATGCTCCAGCGCGGATACCAGCGTGCTGCCCATCAAGGCGAACTGCAACAAGTGCTCGGCCGTACAGTCCACGTTTGCCCCCAGGTCCAACATGCAGACCTGTCCGTTGACGGTGGGCAAAAAGGAAGCGATGGCAGGACGATCGATGCCCGGCAAGGTTTTCAGCACGTAACGGGCCGTCGCCATCAACGCGCCGGTATTGCCGGCGCTGACGCATGCAGATGCCTCGCCGCTCTTCACAAGGTTGATGGAAACGCGCATGGAAGAGTCTTTTTTGCCGCGCAAGGCAGACTGGGGCGATTCATCCATGCCGACAACTTCAGTCGTGGCATGGATGCGCAGGCGCGTACGATCGGCAAAGCCGAGTTTGCTCAACTCGGCTTCGATGGCATCGGGCAAGCCGACCAGTATCACAGTATCGTCAGGATGTTTCTTCAGATAAGCGACAGCCGCGGGAACGGTCACCCGCGTCCCGTGGTCGCCGCCCATGGCATCAATAGCTATCGTGATATCCACCGGGCGATCCTCTTAGGCGAGAAATGGACAGAGTTCGGCTCCCGCACGGGAGAGCCAAGCAAAGGACCGAATGGACTTATTCGCCCTTGGTCTTGACGACTTTCTTGCCGCGATAGTAGCCGCTGGGGCTGATGTGATGGCGCAGATGCGGTTCGCCGGTGGAAGGCTCGATAGCCAGCGCCGGGTTGGTCAGGAAATCATGCGCACGATGCATCCCGCGTTTGGACGGGGATTTTTTATTCTGCTGAACTGCCATTTATCTACTCCTCACAAAAACTGTCTTACTTCTTCAATCCGGCCAGCACCGCGAACGGGCTTGCCTTCTGTTGTAAATCACTTGCTGCCGGAGCGCATTCACCTTCCGGATGCCGGGGCGCGAATGGCAAACTCAACAACAACTCTTCCTCAATCAATGCCAGCACATCCAGATTCGGGACTGCTTCGATGGCATCCATCTCGTCGTCATCCTCTCTGGCCTCATCCAGCCTGTCTGCAGGCAACAGCCACAACCTCGACACGATATCCACCGGATACGCCAGTTCCTGCAGGCAACGCTGGCACCTTAAGGCACAAACCCCTTGCAGGGTGACTTCCAGCATGTCGCGACCGTCCTCATGGTAGCCACGTACTATATAAGTCAAAGAACCTTCGGATTTAGCCAATACGTCGACCAATCTGGGCAGCGCTGACACCGCTATTTCGCCGCGTATTTCCTTGCCTTTTCGGGCAAAGTCCACGCTTTCTATGAAAGGCCGTGCAAACATGAGGCGCGCATGATATATATTCCGACCACCTCTGTCAAAGACGCTGTTAAAGGAACATCTTGAATTCTCAGCCGCTTGTGCTTGCCTCGACCTCTATATATAGAAGTCAGCTGCTCTCCACCCTGCAACTCCCGTTCCAGACCGCCGCACCCGATGTCGATGAAACACCGTTGCCCGGTGAGAGCGCCGAACAAACTTCGTGGCGGCTCGCACAAGCCAAGGCACAGGTCGTCGCCAGGCGCTTCCCCGATGCGCTGATCATCGGCTCCGACCAGGTGGCCTTGCTGGATGGCAAACAGATCGGCAAGCCCCTCAACCATGACAATGCCGTGCGGCAACTGAGCGCAATGCGCGGCAAGACAGTGACGTTCTACACCGCGCTGACCTTGCTGAACGCAGCCAGCGGTGCAATGCAAACCGATGTCGCCATCACCAAGGTAAGCTTTCGCGACCTGCGCGACGACGAGATCGAACGCTATCTCAAGAAAGAACAGCCGTATCATTGTGCCGGCAGCGCCAAGTCCGAAGGACTGGGAATCGCCCTGATCAGCCGCATAGAAGGCGACGACCCCAATGCGCTGATTGGCCTGCCCCTGATTCTGCTGGTCAGTATGCTTGAAAAACAAGGCGTTAGGGTTTTGTGATTGAGGCGTCCGAATTTTCAGGTTGCGACTGAAATTTCTTTCTGGTATTAAAGCGCGCTTGAAAATTTTTAGTTTCACCTTGGAGATCGACGTAATGCCAGCACCAGCAAGCAAAACCTCCGCACCATACAAGCCGAAAAAAGGCGAGGAATACATGAATCCGGACCAGCTGGAGCATTTCCGCAATGTTCTGAATGAGATCAAGCTGGGCCTGAGTCAGGATATCGACCGCACCGTACACACCATGCAGGACGAAGCGACTGTCTTCGCGGATCCCAACGACCGCGCCAGCCAGGAATCGGACATGAGCCTAGAATTGCGCAACCGCGACCGCGAACGCAAGCTGATCAAAAATATCGACAAGATGCTGGGCCGGATCGAAGCTGGCGACTATGGCTATTGCGACAAATGCGGTGTGGAGATCGGCCTGAGCCGCCTGGAAGCGCGCCCGACGGCAACCTTGTGCATCGACTGCAAGACACTGGATGAGATCAGAGAGCGCCAGGTCGCAAAATAACCATCCTGCGGCATGGCTCAAAATAAAAATCCCTGCCTAGGCAGGGATTTTTTTATGCCGTAAAGAAGCGCAATGAATGTTGGAGGCGCGAGCCGGAGTCGAACCGACCTACACGGATTTGCAATCCGGTGCATAACCGCTTTGCTATCGCGCCGTCAGGCTAATTGCATAGTAGCAAAAATTATGGGAAAGCCGTGAAGGCTTTCCCAAGTTATCTGGAGCGGGAAACGAGACTCGAACTCGCGACCTATACCTTGGCAAGGTATCGCTCTACCAACTGAGCTATTCCCGCAAAAAACGAAGTCCGCATTATATGGATATCGAACTTCGTGTCAAGAAAATCAGCACAGATATTTTTGTTTTGTTCGAGTTTCGCCCGCCTCTGTATAATGCGCCGCTCGTTAATTTCGGAACTGATGTTCCGTTATCGCCTATCTGCCCGGGTGGTGAAATTGGTAGACACAACGGACTTAAAATCCGTCGGGGAGAAATCTCTGTACCGGTTCGATTCCGGTCCCGGGCACCAAATACAGATGTTAAGCAAACTCAACCCCACTCAGCGCGAAGCGGTCAAACATCTTGGTTCGCCCCTGCTGGTTCTTGCCGGAGCGGGCAGCGGCAAGACGCGCGTCATCACGCACAAGCTGGCCTACCTCATCGAGGAGTGCGGCTATTCGCCGCGCAATCTGGCCGCCATCACCTTCACCAACAAAGCCGCCAGGGAGATGAATGAGCGTATCGGCAAACTGCTGGGCGGGCGGGAAGCCAAGGGACTGACCATCTGCACTTTCCACGCGCTGGGCATGCAGATCCTGCGCGAAGAAGCCCTTTTGCTCGGCTACAAAAAACAGTTCTCCATCTTCGACACCGCCGACACCGGCAAGATCGTCGCCGAATTGCTGGGCAGCCCAGATAAACAGGAGGTACGCACCGCACAAAGCGTGATGTCGAACTGGAAAGCAGCCTTCCTTACGCCCGAACAGGCAGGGAGCATGGCCGAGAACGAAGAGCAACAGCGCCTTGCATTACTTTATGCCCGCTACCAGGAAACGCTGCGCGCATACCAGGCCGTGGATTTCGACGACCTCATCCGCCTGCCGGTGGAATTGTTCAAGACGCAGGAAGAAGCATCCCAGCGCTGGCAGCATCGCTTCCGCTATCTGCTCGTCGACGAATACCAGGATACCAACGACTGTCAGTACCAGATGATGAAGCTGCTGGCGGGCGATCGTGCCGCCATCACGGCGGTGGGCGACGACGATCAGGCCATTTACGCCTGGCGCGGCGCCAGCACGGCCAACCTGAGCAACCTGCAGAAAGACTATCCCAGCCTGCGCGTCATCAAGCTGGAGCAGAACTACCGTTCCTCGCAGCGCATCCTGCAAAGCGCCAACCACCTGATCAAGAACAACACCAAGCTGTTCGAGAAGAACCTTTGGAGCGAACACGGCCCCGGCGACCCGGTACGCGTGTTCGCGGCGAAGGATGACGAGAGCGAGGCCGAGTCTGTGGTGTTGCGCCTGCTGGCGCACAAGTTCGAGCACAAGACGCGTTTTACCGATTACGCCATCCTCTACCGCAGCAACCATCTGTCGCGCGTGTTCGAGGAACAGCTGCGCACGCACAAAGTACCCTATACGGTCAGCGGCGGAACCTCATTCTTCGATTACGCCGAGATCAAGGACCTCACCGCCTACCTGCGCCTGATCGCCAACCCGGACGACGATCCCGCCTTCATCCGCGCGATCACCACCCCCAAGCGCGGCATCGGCAACAGTACGCTGGAAAAACTGGCCGGCTATGCCGCATCCCGCCACATCAGCCTGTTCGAGGCCGCATTCGAGCCAGCGATGGCGGAGCAGTTGCAACCGCGCCAGCACGAGGACCTGCTCACCTTCTGCAACTTCATCAACCGCATGCAGGCCAGGGCCGAAAAAGAACCCTGCAACGAAGTGATGGGCGACCTGATGAGCGCCATCGATTACGAAGCCTGGCTGTTCGACAGCCATGAGCCGCGCCAGGCCGAAACCAAATGGAAGAACGTGCAGGACTTCGTCGGCTGGATGAACCGGAAATCCGAGGCGGACGAAAAAACCATGATTGCGATGACGCAGCTGATCGCCCTGCTCAACCTGCTCGAATCACGCGAGCAGGAAAACGATGCCGTCTCGCTCTCCACCCTGCATGCTGCCAAAGGACTAGAGTTCGGTCATGTGTTCCTGGTCGGTGTGGAAGAAGGCATCCTGCCGCACGAGCGCAGCGAAGCACCGGAACAGATCGAGGAGGAGCGCCGTTTGATGTATGTCGGCATCACCCGCGCGCAGCGCTCGCTGCAGATCAGCTACTGCACCCGGCGCAAACGCGGCAAGGAGTTCTCCGGGTGCGATCCCAGCCGCTTCATCGCCGAACTGCCGCAGGCGGATATCGTCTATGCGGGTGTGGCGACGGTGGGCAACGCCCCCGAAGTGACGAAAGAGGAAGGAATGGACAAGCTGGCGCGGCTGAAGGCGATGCTGGTCAAGTAATTCAGTATCAGGGACCGCCGGGCGTGCGCTATACCTGATCGAACAGTGTCGCCGCGGTGTGCGCCAGAAGCGCAACATCAAGGACACCGATGCATTCTTCGGCGACCTCGATTCCGTTCAGCACCGCAGGACGTTCCGCTTCCGTGATCTCCCACACATCAGTGCTGTCGCCCCTCCTGCGCACGTCTGTCAGTGTCGTGATCGCAGTGTCCAGTATTTCGATGGCATCCGGGATCTGGGTGTTTTTCTGCGCCAGTGCCGAGCGGACGACACACAGCGCCACCGCAAGACGGCTAAATGCGGTGACACTGAATTTTCCTTCGCATGCGGCTTGATAAGGCAGGTACATGTCCATCGCGTAGATGTCTTTCAGCCCCTGAGTAACGGGTACACGCAACGGGGTGTTCTTTTTGGCCATGCTCTGCTTTCCAATCTCGCTGGTTCGCCAATTCCCGGCAAACGATTAATCCCAAAAACCTTTTTGTGCAGCAAATCTTGACCAGATCCTGCGGAACTCGGCAACCCGTTCCGCATAATCATGTTCCATCCAGCCGCGTATGAGCGCCAGTGTATCGCGCCGTGCGGCATTATCCAACTCGTTCAGCAACCGATGTGCCACGGCGATATCGTTCAAGGCTCCCAGGATATCCTGCAGCCTGGACAGGACGGCCACATACTCCTTGATCGCGGCATCATGGAACAGCGAGCCGAACATTTCTATGCTGTAGCGCAATTTCTTGCAGGCGATACGCAGAACATGCAGCTGTTCGGCATTCTCGCCGGCCGTTCCAGCGCCATATTTGAGTACTTGCCTGCTTCGCTTCTCAAGTATTTTCGCAACGAACCGGTCAAGCCTTGCTCCCGTCCCGAGCCATCGGTCACTGTGCATCCAGGCGCCCAAACGGAGCAACAGGCGCTGGAATTCCTGCGATGACAGATTGTCTTCCATGCCGGCATGCTGTTTCTTGCGCGCTCGCTCGCTCGCTCGCAGCACCTCGCGCAATCCAGAATGCTCCGGCATGCGCGTACAGATGGGGGCCAGCGTCTGTGTCACGAACACATCCCATTCACGCGATCTTCCCAGTTCGACGCATAGCCTGGCAACCTGTTCGCGCAATTCCGCCAGCTCTTCGTCATCCCCGTCAAAGCGTTGCGTGATGGAAAGTGCCACGCGCAACCGGCGCAACCCGACACGCACCTGATGCAGATACTCCTCATCCACTTTCAGCAATGCCCCCGGCACATTGGCCTGCACATGCGCCAGACAGGCGCCGATCAGGCTGGGCAATACACTGGCGGTGCTTTGCGATTTCCTCAATTCAGGAAAACGGGCTTTGCTGACCGAAGGTCCGGATGCCGAAAACAGCAGATAGCCGTATTCCGCCTTGCTGGTATGTTCGACCTCCAGCGGCACGATGTCGAGCAACGCCAGGGCCAGCTCGAACAGCTGCCGCGGTGCGCCGGATATGAGTTCGAGTTCCACCTCGGAGATCGGACAACTCGATTTCCCGGCCCGTATCTCGCCGCTGTCCATGCACAGCTCGATCCGGGCACCGCCGAATTCCAGCAGGCGTACGTTGCGCGTGAAGTCGGTGACAAACACCGGCTGCAGCCGGTTGCGCACACCGTGCGGCAACTCGCCGCCACCGGCCTTGAGCATCTCGAAATCGAGCTGCTCGGATGGCACCGGCGTCTCCCATTCGTTGCGCTGATGCAGACCGGCGCTCACCTGTCCGCCGCCTTTCAGGGTTTGTATCCATTGCCTGCCGGCACGACGCAGCCGCAACGCCATGGCTTGCCGGCGCAGCTCAAGATCGGCAGTATCGTAATAGATGCTATAGAGCTTTTGCGAACTGGCGCGACCGGTAGCCAGCGAGCGCAGCCATGGATGGCGCTTGAGCTTGAGCAGATGCTCCGGCGAGATATGCAGCTTGATTTCGGTTTCGACGATCACGATGGATTCAGAGCAGAACCGGCGCATCCGGCAACTCGTTGGCCTTGCTGCCGGTTTGCGGATAATGAAGCGCCAGATACCCTCCTACGCTGCGTATCCCGGCAATGACACCCGCTTCGAATTTCCCTTGGCGAAAGGCCGCTTCCATTTGCCGGCAGACCGTTTCCCAGGTTTCATTGCCAAGTTTGGCATGCACGCCGCGGTCCGCCACGATCTCGACATCACGATCGGCCAGCAGCAGATAGATCAGCACACCATTGTTATGTTCGGTATCCCAGATACGCAACATGGAAAAGACCTCGATCGCCCGTTCTCGGGCGCTCTGTCCGGCCAGCAAGGGCCTGGTGTCCAGTGCCGCCTCAACAACGAAGCGGATCTGGCCGGCATGCGTCCGCTCGACCTCCGCAATGGTGCGCTCGATGTTTTCCAGCGCGGCGCGCGGGAAGATCCTGCGCATCGCAGCCTGGCTGGACGAGAGATGTTTGATGATGCGTTTGATATCCATTTACCAATCTCCCGAGGCCCCACCACCACCGAATCCGCCACCACCGCCACCGAAGTCCCCTCCTCCTCCGCTTCCCCAGCTTCCGCCGCCTCCCCAGCCTGACGGAAAGGATGGCCCCCATCCGCTCGTCCCGAACAGCAGGGAGAACAGGAAAGCCGCCACTGCGGCGGCGATCGCCCAGGCCACCGAGAACAAGGTCGCCCAGACCAGCAACCCGATCACTCCGCCGACGATCAGGCCGCTGGGAAGCCGGCCCAGCAATTGCCGCAATATGATGTTGCCAACCATGAAGATGATGAATCCGATACCCAGCAACTGTCCCAGGCTATCAGAACCGTTGCCGGATGATGGCGATGCTTTCGGTGCGGGAGGCGGCAGCGACTCTCCTTCGACCACCTGGATGATGGCGCTCACGCCGGCATCGATGCCGCGGTAGAACTCGCCACGCCTGAAATAGGGTGAGATGACCTCGGACACGATGCGCTTCGCCGTGGCATCGTTCAGCGCGCCTTCCAGGCCGTAACCCACTTCGATGCGCAGCTTGTGGTCATCCTTGGCGACAAGCAGCAGCACGCCATCGTCCACCCCCTTGCGCCCGAGCTTCCAGGCATCCACCACGCGGATGCCGAATTGCTCAATCGTTTCCGGTTGCGTGCTGGGCAATATGAGCACGGCAACCTGCGACCCCTTGCTAGCTTCGAATGCCGCCAGTCTGGCGTCCAGCGCCTGTATCTCGGAGGCGTCGAGCGTGGCGGTCAGATCGGTGACGCGCTGGGTAAGCCGGGGCACCGCAACCTCGGCCCGCGCTGTGCCGCACAGCAGCAGCGCGAGCAGGAGAAGCTGTGCGAACCGCTTCATTTATTTTGCCGGCGCAGCCTTGGGCGCGGAGAAATCCACCGTCGGCGCCTTCGAAACAGCCTTCTCGTCTTCCACGGTGAACGAAGGCTTGACGCTGTAGCTGAACAACATTGCCGTCAGGTTGGTCGGGAACGAACGCGCCAGCACATTGTAGGCCTGGACCGATTTGATGTAGCGGTTGCGCGCCACGGTGATGCGATTCTCCGTACCCTCCAACTGCGCCTGCAAGTCGCGGAAGACGGCATCGGATTTCAGTTGCGGATAGTTCTCCGTCACCATCATCAGTTTGCTCAATGCCGTCGTCAGTTCCCCCTGGGCAGCCTGGAACTGGGCAAATGCCTTGGGATCGTTGATCAGTGCCGGCGTTGCCTGAATGGTGCCGACCTTGGCACGCGCCTCGGTCACCCCGATCAGCACATCCTTTTCCTGCTGCGCATAACCCTTGACCGTGTTCACCAAGTTAGGGACCAGATCGAAGCGGCGCTGGTACTGGTTCAGCACTTCCGCCCAGTCGGCCTTGACCTGCTCGTCATAACTCTGGAAATCGTTGTAGCCGCAACCGCTTAACAACGCTGTCATCAGTACCGCCAATAGTGCTCGCATCGTTGAATCTCCTTAGTTGAACCAGGATTCTGCCCGGGAAAATATATCACTAAACCGCCTGCCCTGCCGCGTAGGCAGACGACCAGGCCCACTGGAAATTGTATCCGCCGAGCTGGCCGGTGACATCCATCACTTCGCCGATGAAATACAGCCCGGGCACCTCGTTGCACTCCATCGTCCTGGATGACAGCGCATGCGTATCCACTCCGCCGCAGGTTACTTCCGCCTTGCTGTAACCCAGGGTGCCGGTCGGCGTGACCTGCCACGCTTTCAGCTTGTCGGCCAATGCCTTCAGTTCCTTTTCCGCATACTGGTTGAGCGGCTTGTTTTCCAGCCATTGCGTGGCGACGATCTCGGCCAGGCGTTTCGGCAGGTACTGGGCGAGGAAGTTGCTCAGCAGCATTTTGCTGCCGCGCTGTTGCAGGAAGATTTCCCGCACATCGTGATCGGGCAACAGGTCTATGGACAGCGGTTTGCCCGCTTCCCAGTAGGACGAGATTTGCAGGATGGCTGGGCCGCTCAGGCCGCGATGGGTGAACAGCAGGTTCTCGCGGAAACTGCGCTTGCCGAAACTGACGACCGCTTCCACGGAAGCACCGGATAATCCGGCGTACATTGCCCATTCTTCAGGATGGAAACTGAGTGGCACCAGGCCCGGTTTAAGCCTGGTCATGGGAATGCCGAACTGCTCGGCGACCTTGTACCCGAACGGAGTGGCGCCGATCTTGGGGATGGACATGCCGCCGGTGGCGATGACCAGCGCGGCGGCACGGAATCTCCCGCGCGACGCGGTCACGTAGAACGCATCGCTGCGCTCGATCTTTTCCACGCTGCACGGCATGCACCAGCGCACCCCTGCCGTATCGCATTCCGATCTGAGCATGGCGATGATCGCTTCCGAACCGTCGTTGCAGAACAGCTGCCCGAGCGTTTTCTCGTGATAACCGATGCCGTGCCTGTCCAGCATGTCGATGAAATGTTGCGGCGTGAAACGCGCGAGTGCGGAACGGCAAAAATGCGGATTCTGCGACAGGTAGTTATCCGGTTTTGCATGCAGATTGGTGAAGTTGCAGCGTCCGCCGCCGGAGATGCGTATCTTCTCGGCCAGCTTGGGCGCATGCTCCAGCAGCAAGACCGAGCGCCCTCGCTGAGCCGCGGTCAAGGCGCACATCATCCCGGCAGCACCTGCCCCGACGATCAATACATCGAACCTGGTTGTATCCATCAATGCTGCATCGTGTGGTGCCGGATGAAATCATCTACTGCAGCGCGATATTCGAGCGGCGCAATGATGGCGTTATTGTTGTGCTCGCCGCCCTCGATCAGTTTCAGCGTCTTCTGCGACGGTGCCCGTTCGAACAGGCGCTGGCTCATCCGGTATGGCACCAGACTGTCCCATGTTCCGTGGATCAGCAGCAGCGGAATCTTCAAGTTGCCTATTTTGCCGAGCGAGTCGAAGCGCTGGTTCAGCAACGGCTCCACCGGTAGATAGGGATATTCAATTTCCCCCATATCCACCAGCGAGGTGAAGCCGCTCTCCGCGATGACGCCGGCCGCTTCCGGGTGGCGCACGGCCAGATCGATGGCGATGGCACTTCCCAGCGAGTGGCCGAATATGAAAGTTCGTTGCGGATCGCTTGCGCGTTGCTTGAGCAGATAGTTCCAGCTCGCATCGGCATCTTCATACACCTTGGATTCGCTGGGTTCCCCCCCGCCGCTCTTGCCGTAACCGCGATAGTCGACCATCAGCAGGTTGTAGCCCATGTCGTGCAAGCGTGCCGCCTTGTCGATATCCAGCGCGGCCGAGATGTTCCTGTCGTTGCCGTGCAGATAGAGCATGGTCGGGGCATCGGCACTCGCCGCAGGTATCCACCACGCGAACAGGTCGCCGCGCTCCGCACCGCTGCCGGAAGGGATGTGGACCTCCTCGAATTTCATGCCGAGCCGTTGTGGCGAGGTCTGCAGCATCGCAACGGGTTTGAATATCTTCTCGCGTTGCGTTGCCCACATATAGGCGCACACCGACAGATACGCCAGTACCGCCAGCATCAGCGCCCAGCGGATGCGCCTGGACCACTTCAGGATGACGGCTGTTCTTCCAGCTTTTTCCATATGCACGATCCTTTGCTGGCCTTCTCGATGTCGGCAAGTTGCGCATTGTGCAGCGCCAGTTCTTCCTCGCTGGCCGGCAACACGCGCACGTTCAGGCGGATAGCCTCGCCCTCTGCGGTGAATTGCACGCCATCCTCTTCGGAACGCTCGTCGCCGAGCAGGCTTTCCTGCCCCCGCGTCATGCCCAGATAGACCTCTGCCAGCAGTTCAGTATCCAGCAACGCGCCATGCAGCGTACGGTGCGAGTTATCGATCTGGTAACGGTCGCACAGCGCATCGAGATTGTTCTTCTTGCCCGGATGCAGTTCCTTGGCCACCTTCAGGGTATCGATCACCGAATTGGTCAACGGCGGCAGGCCGGCAAGGGTCAGCTCGGCATTGAGGAAGCCGATATCGAATGGGGCGTTATGGATGATCAGCTCGGCACCGGCGATGAACTCCAGCAAGGCGGGAGCGATCTCGGCGAATTTGGGCTCGTCTTGCAGACGGTCCAGCGTCAGGCCGTGCACGGCCGCCGCACCTTCGTCGATCTCGCGTTCGGGATTGAGGTAACGGTGAAATGTCCGATCGGAGACCTTGCGCCCGTTCAATTCGATCGCCGCAACCTCGATGATGCGATGCCCCTGTTTCGGATCGAGTCCCGTGGTTTCCGTGTCCAGCACGACCTGCCTCATGCTTCCCCTCGCAATGTCTCGATACCCTTGTTGGCAAGCTGGTCCGCCCGTTCGTTGCCGTCATGGCCGGCATGCCCCTTGACCCATACCCATTCGACGTGGTGCTGTTCCGCCAAAGCATCCAGCCTGCGCCACAGATCCTCGTTCTTGACCGGCTTCTTGTCCGCCGTCTTCCAGCCGCGCTGTTTCCAGTTATGCACCCATTCGCTGATGCCCTGCTGCACATATTTGGAATCGGTGTGCAAGCGCACCCGGCATTGGCGTTTCAACGCTTCCAGCGCCGAGATCGCCGCCAGCAACTCCATGCGATTGTTGGTGGTATGCGCCTCGCCGCCATAGATCTCGCGCTCCTTGCCCTGCGTGCGCAGCAATGCGCCCCACCCCCCGATACCGGGATTGCCCTTGCAGGCCCCGTCGGTAAAAATTTCCACTATTTCACTCATCGTTTCCATTCTTCTTTTGCGTCACCCCCTTGTTCAGCTTGGGAGTGACTGGCAAGAGGTTCCTTACCAATCCATTGTTCCACTGCGGCTTGATCAGTCGCATCCCCGGCACGCGCTTGATCGCATGCAGGAAATACACGCCACCGCTCACCGCCCACCAGCGGTCTCCCGCCTTTTCCATGAAAGCGAAGCGCTCCAGCCATTTCGTGGTATGCAGCGGCGGCGCGTACGCGGCAAAGCGTCCGCCTGCGATCTCGAAGCCGAGCAGCGCCAGCCAGTCCTTCAGGCGCGGCAGGCGGATGAATTGCCCGCACCACGGGTAACCCTGTTTCCTGCCCAGCGCACGGTGCATGCCCCACAGGCTGAACGGATTGAACCCGGTAATGATCAGATTGCCCTCCGGCCTCAACACCCGTTCTACCTCGCGCAATATCTGGTGCGGGTTATCGGCGAACTCCAGCACATGCGGCAGCAGCACCAGATCCAGGCTGTCGCAGGAGAACGGTAGCTCATCGCAACACAAGCGCACATCGTTGCCAGCCAGTGCGCCAGCGGTAAAGCGCAGCGGCATGCGGCTCCTGCCCAGAAAATCGTGCTCCGGCAATCCCAGTTGCACGGCGTTGAAGCCGAAAATATCACTGACAGTATGGTCGAAATAAGCCTGTTCGCTGGCCAGCACATATTGGCCCTGGCCGCTGGCAAACCATTCGCTCAAACTTTGCGCAGTTAACTTACAATTCGGCATCCAACCCTCGTTTATATCATGCTCACCATCGACGGCATCCCGGCCCTGCAAGACAACTACATCTGGCTGCTTCAGCGCGCAGGCCGTGCCGTTGCCGTCGATCCTGGCGAGGCTGCGCCTGTACTGGATTTTCTGCATGCGAGCAACCTGCAGCTTGACGCGATCCTGTGCACCCATCGCCACCACGATCACGTTGATGGCATCGAGGAATTGCGCGCAGTATATAACGTGCCGGTGTATGGGCGAAGCCATCCGAACAATCCGCACATCACCCATGACTTGCGTGAGGGTGACCGCCTCCGGCTTGAGCAGCTGGAGGCGAGCTTCGACGTCATCGAAGTCCCCGGACACCTGGACGACCATATCGCTTTCATCGCCCCGCAGATACTGTTTTGCGGCGACATCATGTTTGGCGCCGGTTGCGGCAAGAATTTCGAAGGAACGGCCGCACAATTGCATCGCTCGCTGCAGCGGCTGGCCGTCCTGCCCGACGATACCCGTGTCTATTGCGCACACGAATACACCGCCTACAACCTGCCTTTTGCACTTGCCTGCGAGCCCAACAACCCGGATATCCAGCAGCGTATCGCCGATACCAGGCGCTTGCGCGCTGAGAATCAACCCACCGTCCCGTTCACCCTCGCCCTGGAAAAGGCGACTAATCCGTTCTTGCGCTGTTCTAACCCCGAACTCATCCGAACCCTGAAGGCCAGAGGACTGGGTAGCACTGACGAAACTGCCGTATTTGCTGCCCTGCGCGAGTGGCGGGATCGTTTTTGATTGCGGGAAACGGCGTTCTAGTTTATCCTGCGCGCCCTTTCGGAGAGGTGGATGAGCGGTTTAAGTCGCACGCCTGGAAAGCGTGTGTGGGGTAATACCCCACCGCGGGTTCGAATCCCGCCCTCTCCGCCAGACACAAAACCGTCCTTGCAGACGGTTTTTTTATTCAAGGACGAGCATTGGGCTTGTCTGTACCGTCTGCGGCGCGTCCATGCGTGCCATTTCGTGAATCTGCTTGCCGCTTCATGTGGCCGACTATATAGTCGTTGACGAGAGCGGCCAGACGACAGCCCCCGATCCACCACTGCCATGCACGATGAGCAATAAATTTATAGCGACACTGCAGAACAGATTGCCTGAATCGCACGCCAAGTCATTCACCGGCCTGATTCTTGTCGGCCTGCTCATCGTCGCGCTGCCCCTGATACTGCCCCTCATATACAGCACGACCTCCATCAGCCAGCTTTCCAAACAAAGCCGACAAGCCGTCAATCAGGCGGAACAAATTGCCCATCTCAGCCGCATCCTGGTCGATCAGGTTTCGGCGATGGAGCGCAGTACCCGGCTCTCGCTCATCTTGTCCGACAAATCTTTGCTGAAAGGGTATTACCAGAGTCACGAAAATTTCAGGGAAGCCCTGCAGAACCTTGCCAAGCTCCCCCTCACCGACAAGCAACAGCAATTGCTGGACGTGATGGATACCGCAGAATCGTCCATCTTTTCGCGCGTGCAGAGCATCGCGCTTGCGCATAAAAAAACGGGCAAACGGAATATCGACTTCACTCCGCTGATGGATTCGACACAAGCATTCCTGAACCATGGTGAAGCCCCGGTCGAACGAGAAGTGGAAGCGATGCAGGAAATGGCCGGGCAAGCGAACAAGGTAACCATCTGGTTGCTGATCAGCTTGGTACCATTAGCCTTGCTGCTGGCATTCGGTTTTTCCCTGCTGATCACTCGGCCGATTCGGCAGATCGACGATGCGATCAGGTCGATGGGCAACGGCGAACTCTCGAAGAGCATCAGGATCGACGGCCCCCAGGATCTGCAACAATTGGGCGACAGACTGGACTGGATGCGCCTGCGCCTGCTGGAGATCGAAGAGCAGAAATCCACCTTTCTCCAGCATGTTTCCCATGAGCTCAAGACGCCGCTCACCTCGATCCGCGAAGGCGCCAATCTCCTCACAGACGGGATCGCCGGGCCATTGACCGCACAGCAGAATGAAATAGCGCGGATACTTTCCGCCAACAGCATTCAATTGCAGAAACGAATCGAAGACCTGTTAAACTTCAGCGCACTGCAGGCTGGAAAAGCTGCACTGCATTGGCAAAAAATGGCATTGCGGACGATCCTTGACTCGGTATTGCACGATCAATATCTGGCGATAACCAACAAATCCCTGAATATCGATCTTCAATCCCCTGATTTATCAATTGAATGCGATGTGCAGAAAATCCGCACCGTGGTGGACAATCTGTTATCCAATGCGATCAAATATTCACCGCCGGGCGGACAGATTAAAATCTGCGCGGCAAATATCGACAATAATGTCAGGCTGGAAGTGTTCGATCACGGCCCTGGCATAGACCCTATGGACAGAGAGAAAATTTTTGACGCCTTCTATCAGGGACGCAAGGCGCCCCAAAGCCACATCAGGGGCACCGGACTCGGCTTGTCCATCGCGCGCGAATACGTGATGGCACATGGCGGTTCGATCGAATTGGTGGAAAGCGGCCAAGGCACTTGCTTCCGTGTCACCCTTCCCCTGACCCGAGCCATCGCAGCATCATGAGCATCAAAACCCCGTCCTTCCCGATCCTGAACGTGCTCTTGGCGGCAACCCTGCTGTCCGCCTGCTCTGTGCTGTCGCAATTTCGCCCGTCGACGAACCTCAACGTTTGCCCGCCGCCACCAGGAATCGCACTTTCGTCGAATCAGGTCGTGCGCTACTACTCCTGCCTTGGCACATTGGCCGACGAGGCAATCAACAAGGAATATCAAGCCACCAACCGGAGCTTCTCGATCACCGGGAGCGATTCCGACCGCCTCCGGCTGGCAATGCTGTTATCGCTGCCCGATACAGGTTTCCGCAGCATTGGCACAGCACTCGACCTGCTGCAACATCTGCCCGCAGGGACAACATCTGCCCCCTCTGAGCTGCAGGATATTGCCGGCATGTTGGCCAGGTTGCTCGCCCAGCAGTTGCGTGCGGATGGTGCGGTTGACGACCTGACCAAGGCTCTCGCCGCCGAAAAGGCGCATGCCGAATTCCTGCAAGGCAAGATCGATGCCGTCAAGGATCTTGAAATCAACCTGATACACCGGGATCAGCCATGAGTGCAGCACAGCAAACCACGGCGCCTGCACGCAGGATACTGATCGTGGACGACGATGCCGATCTGCTGCAGCTTCTTTCCATGCGGCTGCGTTCTGCCGGCCTCGAAGTGGATACGGCAAACAGCGCCGAGGCGGCGATCAACAGCCTGGACATTTCCAGGCCGCATCTCGTGATCACCGATATGCGCATGCAGGGCATGGACGGCATGGCGCTGTTCGAACATATCCACAAGACCATACCGACCCTGCCCGTCATCATGCTGACTGCGCATGGCACCATTCCGGATGCCGTCGACGCCACACAACGCGGATTGTTCGGTTATCTGACCAAGCCATTCGACAGCAAGGTGCTGCTGGACCAGGTCGCCAAGGCGCTCCAGATCTCATGCGCGGCGGCACAACCCGGAAAAGCGAACGACTGGCGTGCCTCCATCATCACGCAGAGCCCGATGATGGAGGACGTCCTGACCAAGGCAAAGCTGGTGGCCGAAGGGGATGCCAGCGTACTGATCTGCGGCGAGAGCGGCACCGGCAAGGAACTGCTTGCGCATGCAATACACGATGCCAGCCCGCGTGCGCAACGGCCATTTGTGGCCATCAATTGCGCAGCGATTCCGGAACAGCTGCTCGAATCCGAACTGTTCGGCCATGTCAAAGGCGCTTTCACGGGGGCGGTGCGCGACCACAAGGGATTGTTCCAGTCGGCCATGGGCGGCACCGTATTCCTGGATGAGATCGGCGACATGCCGCTGGTACTGCAAGGCAAGCTGTTGCGGGTGCTCCAGGAAAAACAGGTGACCCCGGTCGGTGCAACCCAGTCCGTTCCGCTCGATGTGCGCATCATTTCTGCGACCCATCGCAACCTGAGCGCCGAAATCGCCGCCGGCAACTTCCGCGAGGATATCTATTACCGCCTGAATGTGGTGGAACTGGCGATCCCGCCGCTTTCCAGGCGCAGGGAAGATATCCCGTTGCTGGCCAAACATTTCCTGGCTGTCCTGGCCGAAAAATACAACCGGAAAACCAACGGATTCTCCGCAGAGGCAATGGAAACGCTGATCAGCGCCCCTTGGCCTGGCAACGTCAGGCAATTATTGAATGTGGTCGAACGCAGCGTCGTGCTGAGCACCACCCCGCTCATCTCCTCCGTACTCGTCCAGCAGACGATCCATAAAGAAGAAGAGATGCTGATGTCGCTTGAAGAGGCGAAAAGCCGTTTCGAACGCGACTACCTGATCCGCATCCTGAAGATCACGGAAGGCAACGTGACCCAGGCGGCAAAACTGTCAAAACGCAACCGCACCGAATTCTACAAGCTGCTCCAGAAACATCAGCTCAGCCCATCGCTGATCCGGCAATCGCAGGACCTGCCGACATAAACTGCCTGCTGCATGAATGATCTTCCGTACAGGGCGATCATTCGTTCGAGCGCATCCAGCCCAGCGCCGGATCAGGCAGCCGACTGGTGATGAGCAATCAATTTGTCGATGAACTGACGCAGGAAGTGGTCGGGTTGCGAACTGTGGAAACGATCGAACTCCGCTCCCCGGCTATAGGCGATCACGGTGGGGAAACCGCGTACCTTGTGCTTGCCGGCGATACGCATGTTCTCGTCGGCGTCCACCTTGGCCAGCAGGAACTTGCCGTTATATTCCTTCGCCAGCCTTTCCAGGTGCGGCCCCAATACTTTGCACGGCGCACACCATTCCGCGCCGATGTCCAGCAGGACAGGCAGTTCCTGTGAGCGAACGAGCACGCGCTCGTCGAAATTGGCTTCTTCCACGTCATAAGAAAAATGATGCTGGTCTTGCATGTGCATGGTTAATCTGTTCCTTTAAGTCGAGTGCTGTTTACAAGGATTAGGGGTACACTACCTTAATACGATTTGATGGTGAATTAACGGCGACGCTATGCTACCAGACAATGCAATTCGTTTTGAGGCGGCAGATCGGACATGGCTGGACCATCTGGTCATGGAACACGGGAACGACCCGTCCAGCCTGTTGCAGATATTGAGGGGCATGCAGGAGCATTTCGGGCATATCCCGGCTCATCTTGTTTCCCGTCTAGCCGACCGATTGTCCATCCCGCGCGCCCGCATTGAAAGCGTCGCCTCGTTCTATTCCTTCCTGCAACTCAGGCCTCACGGCGAATACCGCGTCCTGTTCTCCGACAATGTCACCGACCGCATGTCGGGAAGCCAGGCATTGATGGAACTGATGTGCCAGCAACTGTGGCTGCAGCCGGGCAAACTCTCCGAGGACGGGCTGGTCAGCATCGACACGACCTCATGCACCGGCATGTGCGATCAGGGCCCTGCAATGCTGGTGAACGATCATGCCATCACACGCCTGGACCACCAGCGCATACAGGAAATCGTCCAGTTGATCCGCAACCGCACGCCGTTGGCCGACTGGCCTGCGGATTTCTTCCGCATCGAGGACAACATCCGTCGCAGCGGCCTGCTGCTCGGCAACACCTTGCCCCGCGGAGAAGTGCTGCGTGCAGCATTGGTGCTCGGCAGCCACAACATCCTCGAACAATTGAATGCTTCCGGATTGCGCGGGCGCGGCGGCGCAGGTTTCCCAACCGGCCAGAAGTGGGAAGCATGCCGCCATGCGGCGGGGAGCGGGCATTACGTGGTATGCAATGCCGACGAAGGCGAACCGGGCACCTTCAAGGACCGCGTGCTGCTTAACTGCCAAGCCGACCTGGTGTTCGAAGGCATGACCCTGTGTGCGCTGGCGACCGGTGCCAGGAAAGGCTTCCTGTACCTGCGCGGCGAATACCGTTACCTGCTCGACTCGCTGCGGGCGGTGCTGCAGCGCCGTCGCGAGGACAGGCTGCTGGGAGTTGATATCCTTGGCCAACCCGGCTTCGATTTCGATATCGATATCCATCTCGGCGCCGGCGCCTATATCTGCGGCGAGGAATCGGCGCTGATCGAATCGCTGGAAGGCAAGCGCGGCGTGCCGCGCAACCGGCCGCCGTTCCCGGTGACTCATGGCTATCTGCAGCAGCCCACTGCGGTGGATAACGTCGAGACCTTCTGTCAGGCAGCCATGGTGCTGCACATCGGACCGGAGAAGTATCGCGCCATCGGCACGGCCAGATCGAGCGGCAGCAAGCTCATCTCGGTGTCCGGCGATTGTCCCCGCCCCGGCATCTACGAATACCCGTTCGGCGTCACGGTGCGTGAAGTGCTGCAGGATTGCGGCGCGGTGAATGCTGCGGCAGTGCAGGTTAGCGGCCCTTCCGGCGTGTGCGTTCCGGAAAGCGAATTCGACCGCAAGCTGGGTTTCGAGGACCTGCCCACGGCAGGTGCGTTCATGGTATTCGACGACAGTCGCGACATGTTCGAAGTGGCGCGCAACTTTGTGCATTTCTTCGCGCATGAAAGCTGCGGTTTCTGCACTCCCTGTCGGGTTGGCACCTCGATGCTGAAACAGGGCATGGACAAGATCGCCGCCGGACATGGGACACACTACGATCTTGCCGAAATCGACAAGCTGGACCGTGTACTGCAGACCACTTCGCACTGCGGACTGGGGCGCACTGCCTGCAACCCGGTCCTGCATACCCTCAAGCACTTCCGCCCGGCATACGAAGCGCGCCTGAAATCGCTGGAATTCGAACCGGCCTTCGATCTTGACGGCGCGCTGGCGAGAGCACGGCAAATGACCGGGCGCGACGATGCCGGTGCACACCTGAAGGAGAACGAATGAACGAAACCTTCCAGCTCGATGGCACCAGCGTTCCCTTCGAACCTGGGCAGACCGTGATGCAGGCCGCACTGGCGGCCGGACATTACATCCCGCACCTGTGCTACCACCCCGAGTTCAAACCGCATGGCAGCTGCAAGCTCTGTACGGTCAAGGTCAATGGCCGTACCGTTGCTTCCTGCACCATGCCGGCCGAATCGGCAATCGTAGTGGAAAGCGACATCGAGGAATTGAACGCGCTGCGCCGTTCCCTGGTGCAGATGCTGTTTGCCGAAGGCAACCATTTCTGCCCGTCATGCGAAAAGAGCGGAAACTGCGTGCTGCAGGCGCTGGGCTACGATCTCGAAGTCCATGCCACAGGTTTCCGCCACCTCTACCCAGACCGTCCGCTGGATGCCTCCCACCCCGACATCCTGCTCGATTTCAACCGCTGCATCCTGTGCGAACTTTGCGTACGCGCCTCCAGCGAGGTGGACGGCAAGAACGTGTTCGCCCTGGCCGGGCGCGGCATCACCAAGCACCTGATCGTCAATGCCGAATCCGGACTGCTCAAGGACACCAGCATCGCGCTCACCGACAAGGCGATGCAAGTCTGCCCGGTTGGAGTGATCCTGCCCAAGCGTGTCGGTTTCAGCGTTCCCATTGGCGAACGGCGCTATGACCAGCGACCGATCAGCGAACAGGCGCTGGATGATGCACCGCGCCGGACAGATGCCAGCGGGAACTGCGCAGCCTGCGAAGGAACACCATGAACAGGAAACTGCGCGTCGCCACCACTTCGCTTGCCGGCTGCTTCGGTTGCCACATGTCCTTCCTCGACATCGACGAACGTTTGCTGGCCCTGCTCGATCTGGTCGAATTCGATCGTTCCCCGATCAACGACATCAAGCACTGCGGGCCGAGCGACATCGGCATCGTCGAAGGCGGCGTCTGCAATGCGGAGAACGTGCACGTACTGCACGAGTTCCGCAAGAACTGCAAGATACTGGTCGCCATCGGCGCCTGCGCCATCAATGGCGGCTTGCCTGCACAGCGCAACCATCTCGACCTCGGCTCTTGCCTGACCGAGGTGTACCTCACCGAGCCCGGACTGGCACATGGCCATATCCCGAACGACCCGGAGCTTCCGCTGCCGCTGGACAAGGTTCATCCCTTGCACGAAGTGGTGAAGATCGATTACTTCATTCCGGGCTGCCCGCCATCTGCCGACGCCATCTGGAAGTTTCTCACCGACCTCATCGCCGGCAAGACGCCGGAACTGGGACATGGGTTGATCAAATATGACTGATATCAACGACAATCTGGAAACCGCCGCCCATCCAGAGAAGCTGCGCCGCGTGGCCATCGATCCGGTGTCGCGTGTCGAAGGACATGGCAAGGTGACATTGCTGCTGGACGAGAACGACCGCGTGCACCAGGTGCGACTGCACATCGTCGAGTTCCGCGGTTTCGAGAAATTCATCCAGGGCCGTCCCTACTGGGAAGCGCCGGTGATGGTACAACGGCTGTGCGGCATCTGTCCGGTCAGCCACCATCTGGCGGCATCCAAGGCGATGGACATGATCGTCGGCGCGACGTTGACCCCGACTGCCGAAAAAATCCGGCGGCTGATGCATTACGGACAAATTCTGCAGTCGCACGCGCTGCATTTCTTTCACCTGTGTTCGCCTGATCTGCTGTTCGGATTCGACTCCGATGTCGCCAAACGCAATATCGTCGGAGTCGTTGGCGCCTATCCGGACATCGCAAAACAGGGCGTGCTGCTGCGCAAATTCGGCCAGGAAGTGATCCGCATCACCGCAGGCAAGCGCATCCACGGCACCGGCTCCATTCCGGGCGGGGTGAACAAGAACGTCGGCATCGAAGAACGTGACTACCTGCTGCAAGACATCGAACAGGTCGTGGCATGGAGCCAGGCATCGGTTGGCATCGCCAGACAGCTATTCGAACAGAACATCGATCTCTATAACAATTTCGGCCGCTTCAAGGCGCACACGCTCAACATGGTGCGCGAAGACGGTGCACTCGATCTTTACCACGGCGGCTTGCGTGCCCGCGACATGGACGGAAAAACGCTGTTCGACCATTACGATTACAGTCATTACTGGGATGTGATCTTCGAGGATGTGAAGACCTGGTCGTACATGAAGTTCCCGTTCCTGCGCAGCCTGGGACCGGAAAATGGCTGGTATCGCGTGGGGCCGCTCTCGCGTGTCACCCAGTGCGATTTCATCCCCACCCCGCTGGCCGAGCAGGCACGCAAGGAGTTCCTGGCCTTCAACGGCGGCTCAGCCGCGGGAGCAACGCTGGGTTTCCACTGGGCGCGCATGATCGAGATGCTGCATGCCGCCGAGGTGATCCAGGAGTTGCTGCACGATCCGGACCTGCAAGGCAGCGAGCTGGTCAGCCAAGGTGCGCGGCAGGAACGCGGGGTGGGCGTGATCGAAGCGCCGCGCGGCACGCTGATCCACCACTACAAAGTGGACGAGAACGACCAGATCGTACGCTGCAACCTGATCGTCTCCACCACCCACAACAATCAGGCAATGAACGAGGCCATCCGCCAAGTGGCACGGCAGTACATCGACGGCCGCCGCCTGACCGAAGGACTGCTCAATCATATCGAGGTTGCCATCCGCGCATTCGACCCCTGCCTGTCCTGCGCCACCCATGCATTGGGCAAGATGCCGCTGGAGGTTGAGTTGCTGGATGCCTCAGGCGAGCATGTGGATGTGCTGACGCGCTCATGCGACGGTTCTTTCAGCTGCGCTGCCTGATGCCTGCCCCACTGCTTGTCTTCGCCATCGGCAACGAATCGCGCGGCGACGACGCACTGGCCCCGCTGCTGCTGCGCCAACTCGCAGCGCAAGATTTCCCCCAAGCCGAGTTCGTCGAAGATTTCCAGTTACAGGTCGAGCACGTCACCGACCTCTCCGGGCGCGATGCCATCCTGTTCGTGGATGCAGACATGTCCTGTGCAGCTCCCTGCCTGCTGCAACCGATCACCGCAGCGCATGATCACAGCTACACCAGCCATGCCATGACGCCCAATTCCTTGCTGCATGCCTTTCACCAGTTCTATGGCAAAGCAGCTCCGCCCAGCTATCTGCTACGCATCCGGGGATATGGATTTGAATTGGGAGAAGGAATGAGCCCGGAGGCGGAAACGAATTTGCAGCTGGCGGAAGCGAAGGCGCAAGAGTGGATCGCTGAAGTCG
Organism: Sideroxyarcus emersonii; assembly: GCF_021654335.1. Taxonomy (NCBI): domain Bacteria; kingdom Pseudomonadati; phylum Pseudomonadota; class Betaproteobacteria; order Nitrosomonadales; family Gallionellaceae; genus Sideroxyarcus; species Sideroxyarcus emersonii. The sequence continues at coordinate 1,357,387 of NZ_AP023423.1, read as the reverse complement.
GAACGCAGCTCAAACCCGATAATTGACTGGCAGCATGGTGCTGCGGATTCAAGCGGTCGTCGAACAATCAAAAGATTGATGGCATTCTACTGGTTGCTCCTAACCCACAACGGGCATCAGTATTCCTGAAATACGGAAATCAGACCATCTTGAAGGTTATGGTTTTTTTACAGTTCATCCATTAGAGCGAAAATGAATTACCTATGGATTTTCTTGAACCTTGATGCCTATTGCAGGCAACAGAGCCTTGAGGTCATTTAAACGGTTGATCGATAACTCGGAAAGAATATGTCCGGCTGACAAGATCAGGGTGCCGTCTTTAAGATGAACATTTTCTTTCAATGTCATTCCTGGACGCAACCTGTGTAGCGAAAGATGATGTTGCATCAGGCTCTCTCTTCTGGCGCGCACTTTGTTATCAGCTGCTTTATGGTCCCCGATGATGATGGCGGCACCGTCGTGGCTATTGACAGGACGATGATCAGAACCAGACAAACCTTTTAAATCAGTCCTGACCGCATCGTACGCTACAGGCGCGCGAAAATGGGGGCGCTCTGACAAGGCATGGGTTATCTTTTCATACACAACTGCCGGTATTATGGGCTTGACCAGGAAGCCGTTTATATCCAGCGCAAATGCGGAACCAATTACTTCCGGCTGGGAAAATGAAGTTACAACCACGATTCGAGTATCATGCTTGGCATTTGCCTTACCTGAACGAATCAATTGAACGAATTCGATGCCGTTCATCCCCTGCATATCCACATCAGTAATAATCAGATCAAACGTGTTGGACTCGAGTAGCCTGATTGCAGATCTTGCGCTGTCTGCACCAGTAATTTTATCGAATCCGAAATCCTGAAGTACACGAACAAGAATTTTGCGCGTGAAATCGTCGTCATCTACGACCAGGATATTTTTCTTACTTTGGCCCTGAGCAGATAGCAGTGAACTGGAAGCAGTTTTATAGTTTGCCACAAAATCGTGAAATGCCCTGGCATCCATTGGCTTGGCAATAAAGTAGCCTTGCACGGTATCGCACCCAATTCCTTTTAGCGCCTCCCAATCTTGTTGTGTCTCTACCCCCTCGGCAACGCTCTTGACCCGAAGTTTGTGTGCCATGTCGATGCTTGATTCGACAACGATACGTAACGCATCGTTGTCTGCGAAATCTTTTACAAAAGACTGATCGATCTTCAGTTCGCTGAATGCGATACGTGTGAGCTGCTGCAAGCTGGAATAACCAGTTCCATAATCATCAATGGATAGTGAGAATCCATTCATGCATAAACGCGCAAGATTTTCCAAAGCACTTGCCATATCAGTCATGGCTGATGATTCAGTGATTTCCAGTACAACATATTGCGGCTCGATTCCTGCCCTGCGGACCGTTTGGGTGATTCTGTCGGCCAATGCAGGATCATTCAATGAAACCAGTGACAGATTGACAGAAACCGTAAGCAAGTGGCCATTGTTGTGAAGAAGGCGGCACTCGGCAGCCGATCTCTCAAGCATCATGAAAGTCAGATCATCAATATTTCCGCTCTTTTCCAGAGGTGAAATAAAGGCATTAGGGCCAACCACACCATGAGTCGGGTGGTTCCAGCGGGCCAGCACTTCAGAGCCCACGATGCGGCCGGTCTTAACATCCACTTTGGGCTGGAAAAATGGAACGAACTGATTTTCACGGATTCCATGTAATATCTCCTCAAGAGTAAAGCTCATTGAGGGAACTCGTTGGGGTTCCTTCTTTATTGAGTGATCATATTTCAACAGCATCTCTTTGAGATGCGTCAGCAGAATGGGCTTTTCAATTGCTCCAAGCAGCTGGATGCCATACATCTTGGTCATTCTTGCCACTGAGGCCAGCAGCTTGCCATCCAGCGCACTGGTAATAATGACTGCAATATTCCTGCCTTCGTGCCCCAGATGCCGAAGGAACTCCATGCCATCCATTTCCGGCATGTTCAAGTCACAAAGCGCTACGTCAATTGAATTGGAAGCACCCTCACTCCGAATGATTTCAAGCGCATGTCGGCCATTGTCTGCAGGGAATATTGAGGTCACGCCCAGTGATCGCAACATGTTTGACAGTGTTTGGCGCTGGAAATCGTCATCCTCCACAATCAGGACATTCAATTCACTGATCTTCATCATGCGACCTCGGATTTTCTGTTGTCATCAAGGGGTCAAGAAATACTTCCAGCTGCCTGATAGCATCGTCCAAAGACCTTTTGGCTGCGCTTGCACCGGCCATATCAAAATCTCGCGCTGCTTGCTCGATAGTTGCACTCGCTGTTGCCAGATAATGTGCCCCAACCATTCTGCTGGAGCCTTTCATTCGATGCGCCGTGCTCTCCACCCTGGCTAGATCACCTTGCTGCAGCATTTCCATCAGTTTTCCACTGTCTGCGCGAATATGAGACTGGAAATCCCTCAACACTTGAATTTGATCCTCCCTGTCCGTCACGACCATGTTCAAGACTGAGAAATCTACAGGTTCGGTCCGTCCGCTGTTCGTAGCATGCGGTGAAGATGGGTTAATGACACCATCTGTTCCAATGACAGATAGCCACTTTGCCAGCGTCTTCTTTAGCTGTGCCAAATTTGCAGGCTTGACCAATAAATCATCCATGCCAGCATGCTTGCAACGCTCTGCCTCCACCGCCTGTGCATTCGCCGTCCATGCGATGATCGGTATGCGCGAGCGCGCCTCCTCGGCCTCAATCCGGCGAATCTCCTGAGAAAGCACATAGCCATCCATGTTTGGCATATGGCAATCGGTGATGACCAGCGCATAGCTTCCATCTCGCCACATCGACAATGCCATTTGCCCGTTCTCCGCTGTTTCGGACTGAAGCCCGAGTAACTTGATCTGGCGTGCAAGCAGGTCGCGATTGGTCGGATGGTCGTCCACTGCAAGTACCAACGGTGCATTCAAGCTGTCCGTAAACAAGGGAGACACTTCCCTATGCTTCACTTCCGGATGAATGTTCTGCACAATCTCCCCAGGCACACCGGAAACAGGCAGGGTCAGCGTGATGCTGAAGATGGATCCCAGTCCCGGCTCGCTCCTCAATCCGATTTGCCCGTCCATCATTTCCGAGAGACGTCGGCAGATCGCCAAACCTAAACCTGTACCTCCATACATTCGGGCTGTGTCGGCACTCTCTTGTCGGTATCGTTGGAACAAGTGCTCTTGGACTTCCTTGGCGATGCCTATGCCCGTATCCTTGACAGAGAAGCGTATCCGCTCACCACTATCAAGTTGCTCGATCAGTTCGGCACTCAACTCGATCTCACCGTACTGTGTAAACTTGATCGCGTTGCTGACAAAGTTGTTCAGCACCTGTGACAGTCGCAATGGGTCGACGATGTGAGCCGCACTAATGCGTGGATCGACACGCCGGTAAAGAATCAGATTTTTTGCGCTGGCTACTCGAGAATAGGTATTGACCACCTCTTGCAGAAGCTGGGGAATCGAAGTGGGGCGAAGCGAGAGTTCCAGCTTGCCTTCCTCGATCTTCGACCAATCGAGGATATCGCTGACGATGCGTAACAGCCCCCTGCCGGAATCCCAAGCGGTGTCCAAGGTTGTCCGCTGCTCCATATCAAGTTGGGTCATGGAGAGCAACTCAAGCATTCCGAGCATTCCGGTCAGTGGTGTGCGGATCTCATGACTCATCGTAGCCAGAAAGGAATCCTTGGCGCGGTTGGCAGCCGCCAGTTCCACCTCGCGCTGTTCAAGTTTCTGCATTGCAATTTTAAGAGCTCGATTGGCGTCCTTGACCTCGGATGACCGGCGCATTACTTCCGCTTCCATGCGCTCTGCATGAGCTTCTATCTTTCCAAGTTGTTCCACCTTTTCCAGATTGGCACGTTCTCGCCCTAGAATAAATTCAGTCACGTCTTCTACATGATGAATGATGTAGGCAACGCTGCCATCGTCGGCAAATACCGGAGTGTTAACCGGGCTCCAGTACTTGACCTCGAAGCCGTCCCCGCCATCACGCCGGGGAATGTCGTATTTCTGCACGCCCATGGTGTCCAATTTGCGATCCGAGACGACACGATTGAGCGACATGTGCAGATCGCCAACGCCGCTCACGGATTTATCATTCGGATTATCAGGGAATATTTCAAAGAGACCGTGGCCAATAATGGCATCGCGCTGAGTTCCCGTGGCTGACAGGTAGCGGTCGTTCACAGCCATAATGGTAAACACCGCATCCGTCCGTAAAATCAGGTAAGGATGCGGACTAGCCTCAAACAACAATTTGAAGAATGGGTCATGCTGCTTTTCCGGGAGATGATTCATCGCTGATGTATGGACATGGATGAATGTTCCGCTCGTTTCTTCCAGGCATGCCGAAACCAGCGAGGAGGTGGTGTCACAAGAAAAAATCGCGTCGAAGTCGGATTGGGAACTCTCATACGGCTCGATCCTTTATGGCGCCGAGATGGCATCTCAGCAGTGGCTGCCGACGACCGCTAATGCACTTCCGCTTAGCGGCTCCTGCAAGGTATGGTCATCCTTGGTCAACTTTTCCCCCTGACATTCTTGAATGACAGCAGAAGTAGCGGTGCAACCCAACTGGAACTTTACTTTACAAGTCCGTATTTATGAATAGGCCAAAATATCTATATAACTGCCTATACCTGCTATGGGAATTAGTTGGGTATTCTGGAGACGATAGCAAAAGGCCAGACGTTTATTTTTACGTTGTCGTCAGTGCTGGCCAGGTCAGAAGCGTCCATGCGACTCGATTCATACCGAACGGCTCCTAATTGGAAGACGCCCTCGAAAGTCTCCCGTTGGCCGATTCCTGACTGCTTCACATCTCAGCCGTAAAAGACTGCTCTTGGGAAGCAGCAGCCCGCCCTGCCCACTTGCCAGAATGATAGATGAGACGGCGATGGCCGGACAGCCATCGCCACAAGAGGTTAAACCACCTTCACCTGCACCAACTCTTCACCGTTCGGGTCGGTAACATGCACTGCGCAGGCGATGCAGGGGTCGAAGCTGTGCACGGTACGCAGGATCTCGATAGGTTGTTTGGCATCGTGCAGTTGATGACCTTTCAGCGCGCCCTCGTATGGCCCCTGATTGCCCTGCCCATCGCGCGGGCCCGCATTCCAGGTGCTGGGCACGATGGCCTGATAGTTGTCGATCTTCTGATCCTTGATGACGATCCAGTGCGACAGTGCGCCGCGCGGCGCCTCCATGACCCCCACACCTTGCGCATGGCTGGGCCAGGATGATGGCTCCCATTTCGATTCGTTGAAGGTCTTGATGTCGCCGGCTTTGATGTTGGCAACCAGCTGGTCGTACCAGCCCTGCATCGCATCGGCGACAATCTTGGTTTCCAGCGTGCGTGCCGCGGTACGACCCAGCGTCGAATAGAGCGCTTGCACCGGCACATCGAGCTTCTTCAGCGTCATGCCGACCAGTTCCTTGGTCTGCTCATGGCCAGATGCATATAACATCAGCACTCGCGCCAGCGGTCCAACCTCCACCGCCTTGCCTTTCCAGCGCGGCGATTTCAGCCAGGAATATTCCTTGTCCACATCCAGATAGTCGTAAGGTGGCTTCGGTCCGGTGTAATCCAGTTTTGTTTCGCCCTTGTAGGGGTGCAGCCCCTGATCCTTGCCCACCGAATAATCGTACCAGGCATGGCTGACGAACTCCTGTATCTCCCCTTCCGCATCCATATCGATAGGATGTATCTTGCTCAGGTCACGATCCAGTATCACGCCGGAGGGAATCAGGTAGGAGGACGGATCGGACATCCCCTTGGCGGGAAAATCGCCGAAAGTGAGGAAGTTACCGACTCCCTCGCCCTGCTTGAACCAGTCCTTGTAGAAACCGGCAATGGCCAGCGTATCCGGCACATAGACCTGGTCGACAAAGCTGCGCATTTGGTTGATCGCGTTCTGCACCGTTTGCAGCCCGACCGCATTGAGCGCAGTACCGGAATTCCCGCCGTGGAAATGGGGGCCGTTGCCCTGAGCGGAATGGCTCGGATCGATACTGATCGCGCAAGGAACACCGCCGACCAGGAACATCGGGTGCGGATTCTTGCCGCCGAACACGGCATGCAATTTCACCACGTCGCGCTGCCATGCCAGCGCATCCAGATAATGGGCCACCGCCATGAGGTTGGCCTCGGGCGGCAGCTTGTAGGCCGGATGCCCCCAGTAGCCATTGGCGAAAATACCCAATTGGCCGGCATCGACAAAACCCTTCAGTTTCTTCTGTACATCGCTGAAGTACCCCGGCGAAGATTTGGCATAGCCAGACAAGCTTTGCGCCAGCGCAGAAGTTGCCTTGGGATCGGCTTTCAGCGCCGAGACCACATCCACCCAATCCAGCGCATGCAGATGGTAGAAGTGCATCACGTGATCGTGGATGTATTGAGCACCGATCATCATGTTCCGGATCAGCTGCGCATTGCTCGGCACTTCGATCTTCAGCGCGCTTTCCACCGCGCGTACCGAAGCGATGCCGTGCACCAGCGTGCACACGCCACAGATGCGCTGGGCGAATGCCCATGCTTCGCGCGGATCGCGTCCGCGCAGGATGATCTCGATGCCGCGTACCATGGTCCCGGCCGATGAGGCACGAGTGATGCGACCAGAGGCGTCGGTCTCCGCCTCGATACGCAAGTGTCCTTCGATACGGGTGACCGGATCGACGATGACGCGACGTACAGCTGGTTCGTTCATGATGCGTTTTCCTCAACAAGATATTCGGCCAGCAACTCGGTCAGACCAACCACTTCGACCTTCATGTGGTAATGCTCCAGCCCCTCTTCCATCACGATGCGGCAATTGGCGCAGGCAGTGATCAGCGTCTGCACGCCGGTGGCCTCGATCTGCCCTTTCTTGTGCTTGAAAGCTTCCAGCCGCAATGGTTCGGCACGCGAATTGGCCGAAACGCCGCCACCGCCGCCGCAGCACCAGTTCATCACACCCGCATCCGGCATCTCGCGGAAATCCGTGGCCACCTCGCCCAGCAAGCGTCGCGGTTGCTCGACCACACCGCCGCGACGAGCGATCTGGCAGGGATCGTGGTAAGTCAGCGGACGTTTATCCTTGCCCTTGGTCTTGAGCTTGCCCGCCTTGTGCAGTTCGTCCAGTACCTCGAGGATATGTTTCACCTCGAAACCGAAGGGTCTTCCCATCAGGTTCGGCCCTTCCCAGCGTATCGCGGTAAAGGCATGGCCGCATTCCGGACTGATTACGCATTTCACCTTCAACCGTTCTGCCGCCACCACGATGCGGCTGACGATCTCGCGCGCCAGATCCGAAGCGCCGATCTGGATGCCACTGTTGGTTGCTTCGAATGCATCCTCGGCCAGGGTCCAGCTCACCCCGGCTTGCTTGAAGATGCGACTGAGCGCAGACAGGTATTCGGGGAAATTGATGATCTCCATCGAGGACATCAGGACGAGGTAATCAGCCCCTGCGCGCTCGACCGGCACCTCGATACCCGTCTCGGCCTGCACATGCTTGATCTGTGCCAGCACCGCCGGCCATTTGATCCCCATCGGGCTGCCGAGCGTGACGGCACGAGTGGTGGCATCGACCAGATCCTCTTGTGCATGTCCGGAAGCCGCCATGCCTTCGCGCATCTTGCGGATCATGTAAGTGATATCGTTACCCACCGGGCAAACCATGGAACAACGCCCGCACAACGTGCAGCTGTCGTAGACCAGCGGTTCCCATTCGTCCAGTTCTGCATCCGTCACCGCTGTGGACAAACCGAACATTTTCCCCAGCTTGCCCAGCAGCGTGTACTCCTGTTTCCAGACGCGCCGCAATGGTTCCAGTTTATGGATCGGCGTGTATTTCGCATCGCCGGTCTCGGTGTAGAACAGGCAGGCTTCGGCGCAAAGGCCGCAATGCACGCAGCTGGAGAAGAAGCTGGCAATCGGCGCATCGATCACTTCCTTGAAGGAATTGAGGCCTTTTTCTAGTGTCGCGGTCATGGCTAAGTCCCCTTTCGACCGGTTATGGGTCGGAAATCCGGGCATCGGCTGCCGGCAGAATGCTCGAATGCTCCCATCCCCACAGCTCGGCTCATGATGCCACTCCCTTGCGCGCAGCGATCTCGCCGTTGTACCAGCGCGAGACGAACAGGGAGAAGGTATGGAACAGCTTGGTGAAAGGCAGCAGCACCAGCAACAACTCGACCGAGAACAGGTGCAGCGCCAGCATCAGGGTGTATTCGAACAGCAGGTGATGATAGGAAAGATAGCCTGTCAGCAACGGCAACAGCGTCACTGTCCAGGCCAGGTAATCGCCGAATCGCGACAGCATCCGCTTCACCCGGTTGTTGAGCCGGTGCGCCAGCACCACCACCAGCGCCACGATCGCGGCCACAACCAGGGCGTCGACCAGCGCTGTGGGCAGGCTGGGCCAGACCAGGCCTGTCATGCTGCGGAAGAATTCGATGTGCGCTGCCAGGAAAAAGATGGCGACAAACAATCCGAAATGGAAAACATAACCGCCGATATAGGTCACTGAATCGCGTTTCAGCATTCCCGGCACCGGCATCGAACGAGTGAACATGGTGCGCCAACCGCTGCCTGGCGTGTCGCTCCTGGCCCTGGCCAGATCGGCTTTTCGTCCCAGGCCGAAGATCTCGAACAGGCGCAGCACGATACCCAGCACGAATATCGAAAGCGCCCAGTTCAACGCGCTACCGCGTGCGAAAGTCAGGAGTTCCAGATGGTTCATTTGTCCTCCCTGACCAGATCCTGCACGGTCACTCTTTCATGCGCCGCTTTTGCAGCAGCCTTGGTCGAGCGGTTGTACCAGGTGATCGCCACCCCGGCGGCGGCGCCGACCGCGGCTGCTTTGCCCAGCATGGCGGTCGAAGCCGATATCGGCATGGACAAGGCCTTGTATAAAGGACCGGCATCCCAGAACTTGGGTTCGGAACAGCCGATGCAGCCGTGACCGGATTCGATGGGGAAACTGGTACCGTCGTTCCACTTGGTGGTCGCGCACGAGTTGTAGGTCACCGGCCCCTTGCAACCCAGCTTGAACAGGCACCAGCCCTGCCGTGCCGCTTCATCGTCGAAACTCTCCGCGAACTTGCCCTGGTCGTAGAACGGACGGCGATAGCAGCGGTCATGGATCGTTTCGCCATAGAAGGATTTCGGCCGTCCCAGATCATCCAGTTCGGGAAGACTGCCAAAGGTCAGGAAGTTCGCCAGCACCCCGGTCATCACCACCGGGATGGGCGGACAGCCGGGTACATTCACGATGGGCTTGTCCTTGACGATCTCGCTCACCGGAACGGCTCCCGTCGGGTTGGGATTGGCCATGGGGATGCCGCCATAGGTTGCACAGGTTCCCACCGCAACGATCGCCGCAGCGCCTTTGGCGGTCTCGACCAGCATGTCGTAGTTGCTGATGCCGGCAATGGTGGAGAATCCGGGATTGCCCACCGGAACCGAGCCATCTACGATCAGCAGATACTTGCCTTCGTTGTCTTTCATCGCCTGTGCGCGGGCATGCTCTGCCGCTTCCCCGGAAGCTGCTTGCAGCGTGTGGTGGTAGTCCAGCGAAATTAGGTCGAAGATCAGGTTTTCCAGTGTCGGCGAATGCGAGCGCGTGATGGATTCGGTACAGCCGGTGCATTCCTGGAAGGAGAGCCAGATCACCGATTGCCGTCGCGCCTTGCTGATGGCATCGGCCATCACGCTCGCCATCGCGGGCGGCAACGCCAACAGGGCAGCCAGGGAGGTGCAGAACTGGAGGAATTCGCGGCGGGTCACCCCGCGCTGCGCCAAGCCTTCGCCTACGGTCCCGGGCAAGTAGCCCGGTTGTTGCTGTGCTTGCTTCATGCTGACTCCTTGTGGTCGTTGAACCAGGGAACGCCAGCGAATTCTGCGCGCGAGCATCGGCTGCGTCAACTCATCGCATGTCGTATTACAGCTACATGTCGGCAGAGAACCGCGTGACGATCCCCTCGGCGATTTCGCATATGTGCGGCAGCGCCGCCGCCACGGCCGGCGTCAGCGTCTCGCCCCAACCCACCAGCGCCGGCTGGATGGCGACCAGTGCGCGCCGGGACGGCCAATGGCCGGTGAGAAGCGAAACGGACCTGAGGTCGAGCAATCCAACCTCATGCACGCTGCTCTTGCGATTTTCGCCGAGGAAACGATCCATCTCCTCGCCCTCGAAACTCCGTACCGTCCCCGGCATGGCAGCAAGTTCGGCCGCATCGATCACCAACAATGCATCGCACTCGCTGATCGGTACGGCCAGCGTGAACGACAAGGTGCCGCCATCGAGGAATTCCATGTCTTCGCGCTCGCCATATCGGACAGCCAGTTCTTCCATCGCAACGATCCCCACTCCTTCGTCGGCAAGCAGGGTATTGCCGATGCCCAGTATGAGTATCTTCATGACAGCCTCATTTCATTCAGGACGCAAACAAGATAGCCCGGATCATCGCGGTCTCGCGATATCGGGAAAGTAGGCATCGAGGTTAGCCTCGCCCTGCATCGCAGCGGCCAGGCCGTCGAGTGCGAGATCGATTTCGGCTGCGCGCTGCGGGGTGAGCTTTTCGCGGGCATGCCCCAGTACCGCATACACCCATTCGCCGGGAGTCACTTCTTCCAGCAAAAGGGTGTTGAGCCGCTCGCGCCGACCGCGTCCTTCGCACCAGGCGAATGCGCCATCGACTTCGACTACCTGCATGGGGATACCTAGGCACATAGTGGAATCCTACCAGTAAAAAGCGGTTCGGATTTCACCGGCATAAATCATTGCCGTTGCCGTACAGCCTCGAACAGGCACACTGCTGTCGCTGCCGCCGCATTCAGCGACTCGACCTTGCCCGGCATTGGAATCACGAAATGCTGTTGTGCCGCATCCAATAGGCCCCTGGACAATCCGGCCCCTTCGTTGCCGATGGCAAACGCCAGTTTTCCGCGCAGATTGCAGTCATACAGCGATTTTTCCGCCTGCAACGAGGCGGCCAGTATCTTGCCGGTGAACTCCGTCGCGACCTTGAGCAAATCCGCCGATTGCATGATATCCAGCACGAAGTGCCCGCCCATCCCTGCCCGCAGCACCCGGGGCGACCACGCATCGGCACACCCGGGCGACAGGAACACCGCATCGCAACCCGCCGCTGCAGCCGAACGCAGCATGGAGCCGAGATTGCCCGGATCCTGGATATCTTCCAGCATCAAGGCAAGCCGGCTATGCGCAGCCTGGCTCCCGGCAGAGGGGATATCGATCAATGCCAGCAGGCCATTGGGGGTTTTGAGTTCGGACAGTTGTGCGAACAGCGCATCGTCGAATTGCGTCTGCGGCACATCGGCACAGGCATCGAGCAAGGCGACGATCTCGGCTTCCTGCAGCGCTTGCTCGTTCAGCAACAGATGCCGCGGGCGGTGACCGGAATCCAGGAAGGCGCGCAGCAGGTGGGGGCCGTCGAGCAGGGTCTGACCCGCAGCGTGCCGCTCGCGGCTGGATGAGGAAAGTTTATGCAGCGACTTGTAGAACGGATTGTCGCGCGAAGAGATGCGCTTGATCGCAGTCATTTAGGACGAAACACGCGAAGCAATTGGTTTGCTTTCCCCGCGCAAACGCGGAAGGATTGCCCCCGCACCAGGTAGCCCTTGGCTGTATAGCCGATGGATCTGCAACCACCACGCACAGGAGGGGGAACGGACCCGGTGAATTGATGGCTATTTCCCATGTCCGTCAGGCTGCGTTAGCTTCCGGTTCGGAAGCTGTCGCTCCGGCATCGAGCGCAGCAGGCTCGGCCGGTACCGGTTCATCGGCGATACCGGCCTCCAGCAACGAGCCCATCTCTTCCAGCGCTGGCAGTTCCTGCAGGGAACGCAGGTTCAGGTCGTCCAGGAATTGCGGCGTGGTGGCATACAGCGCCGGTTTGCCCGGAGTGTCGCGGGTACCGATGCTCTCGATCCAGCCGCGTCCTTCCAGTGTCTTCAACACTTGCGAGGACACGGCGACACCGCGTATCTCTTCGATGTCGCCGCGCGTGACCGGCTGGCGATAGGCAATGATGGCCAGCGTCTCCAGCACGGCACGGGAATAGCGCGGGGGTTTCTGCGGATCGAGCTTGTCCAGGTGTTGCTGCATCTCGGGACGCGCACGGAAACGCCAGCCGCTGGCGACGCGACTCAATTCGATACCGCTGTCGGCATATTTCTGCGCTAATTGCTGCAGCAGTTCCTCGACCATCCTGCTTTCCAGCGGAACCTCGCTCAGGCGTTTCAGTTCGGCGATGGACAAGGGCTCCTGCGTGGTGAGCAAGGCCGCTTCGAAAATGCGCGTCAGCAGCACGACATCGACCGCATGCTCCGCTTCCACGACAGCGGTATGCGCTTCACTCGGCAGTAATGGCTCGACTGGTTCTGACATAGATATTCCCCAAGCTTTCGGTTTGCGTGATCTCGACCAGGTTCTCTTTGGCAAGTTCGAGGATGGCGATAAACGTGACGACCAGCACCGGAATGCCGGCATCCAGTTCGAACAGGCTCTCAAACGACACGAAATCGGTATTGCGCAATTGCCGCAAGACCTTGGTCATCTGCTCCCGTACCGACAATTCTTCGCGCCGTACGCGGTGATGCGCGTTCACCCGGGCGCGGGTGAGCAATGCCAGCCATGCATTGCGCAGGTCTTCCACGCTGACAGCGGGCAGCCGCTCGATCACGGTGCGCTCGATCAGCACTTGTACCAGCTCGAAATCGCGCCCGGCCTGCGGCAGTTCGTTCAGCTTCTGTGCGGCCAGCTTCATCTGTTCGTATTCGAGCAGGCGGCGCATCAGTTCGGCACGCGGATCTTCCACGACCTCCTCTTCGCTTGCCTTGGGCGGCCGCGGCAACAGCATGCGCGACTTGATCTCGATCAGCACCGCCGCCATCAGCAGGTATTCGGCGGCCAGTTCCAGACGATGGCGCTGCATCGCCTCGATATAGACCATGTATTGCTTGGTCAGCGCCGCCATCGGGATATCCAGCACATCGAGATTGTGCTTGCGGATCAGATAGAGCAGCAAGTCGAGCGGCCCCTGGAAAGACTCGAGCACCACCTCCAGCGCATCCGGCGGGATGTACAGGTCCAGCGGCATCTCCGTGATCGGTTCGCCGTGGATATGCGCCACCGGATTGGCCGCTTGCTGCAGGGGCTGTGCTTCCGTCTCGCTCATGTTCAGTTGTAACCGAGTCCCATCGCCTCGCGCACATCGCGCATGGTTTCGTTGGCGAGCTTGCGCGCTTTCTCGCAGCCGTCGGCGATGATGTTGCGCACCAGGCTGGGGTCGTCCAGATAGAGCTGTGCGCGCTCGCGCATCGGCTTCTGTTCTTCCAGCACGCCGCTGATGACAGGCTGTTTGCATTCTATGCAGCCGATGCCGGCGCTCTTGCATCCCTGCTGCACCCACTGCTTGATGGCATCGCTGGAATAGACCTTGTGCAGCTGCCAGACCGGACATTTTTCCGGATCGCCCGCATCGGTGCGGCGGATGCGCGCCGGATCGGTCGGCATGGTGCGTATCTTCTTGCTCACTTCAGCTTCGTCTTCGCGCAGGCTGATGGTGTTGTTGTACGATTTGGACATCTTCTGGCCGTCCAGTCCGGGCATGCGCGAAGCTGCGGTGAGCATGGCTTGCGGTTCGGAAAGTATCATCTTGCCGCCGCCTTCGAGATATCCGAACAGGCGCTCGCGATCGCCCAGGCTCAGGTTCTGCTGTTCGTCGAGCAAGGATTTGGCGGATTCGAGCGCCTCGTCGTCGCCCTGCTCCTGGAACCTCGTACGCAATTCGGCGTACAGCTTGGCTTTCTTGCCGCCGAGTTTCTTCACTGCGGCTTCGGCCTTCTCCTCGAATCCGGGTTCGCGCCCGTACATGTGGTTGAAGCGGCGCGCCAGTTCGCGCGTGAACTCGATATGCGGGATCTGGTCCTCCCCCACCGGCACTTTGGTGGCGCGGTAGATCAGGATGTCCGCGCTCATCAGCAGGGGGTAGCCGAGGAAACCATAGGTGGTGAGGTCCTTGGAAGTCAGCTTCTCCTGCTGGTCCTTGTAGGTCGGCACCCGTTCCAGCCAGCCCAGCGGGGTGATCATCGACAGCAACAGGTTCAATTCCGCATGTTCCGGTACGCGCGACTGGATGAACAGGGTGGCTTGCGCCGGATCGACACCGGCCGCGAGCCAGTCGATGACCATGTCCCATACGCTCTGTTCGATGACCTGGGGGGAGTCGTAATGCGTGGTCAGCGCGTGCCAGTCGGCCACGAAGAACAGGCATTCGTACTGGTGCTGCATTTCCACCCAGTTCTTCAATACGCCGTGGTAATGCCCCAGGTGCAGGCTGCCCGTGGGGCGCATTCCGGATAACACGCGATCAGCAAACATAGTTCTACTTGACGGTAAACATTAAAAAATCGTTTCAATCACCCGGATCACGCCGCTCACCAGCGGCGTCAGAATCCAGCCCAATATCGGCTGCCCGCCGACGGGCACCACTGCCAGCAGGATCAGGATGACCATGCCATACGGCTCCACTTTCGACAGCTTGTAAGCCTGCCTGTGCGGCAGCAGGCTGATCGCAATGCGGCCACCATCCAGCGGTGGCAGCGGCAACAGATTCAGCACCAGCAGAACGGCATTGATTGTAACCCCGATCTGCGACATGCCTATCAGCGGTTCGGCAAAATAATTGCCGGGGAACATCAATGCCAGCTTGATCATCAGGCCCCATATCAGGGCCATGGCCAGATTGGATGCCGGCCCTGCCAGGGCCACCCAGAACATGTCCTGTTTGGGTCGGCGCAGTGCGGCGAAATTCACCGGCACCGGTTTGGCCCAGCCGAACAGGATGCCGCCCACGAACAACGTCAGCAGCGGCAACAGGATGGTGCCGACGGGATCGATATGGTGCAGCGGATTCAATGATATCCGTCCCTGCTGGTAAGCCGTCAGGTCGCCGAAATGGCGTGCCGCGTAGCCGTGCGCCGCTTCGTGCAAGGTGATGGCGAACAGCACCGGGATGGCGGCAAGCGCGATGGTTTGTATCAGTGCATCAAGATTCATTTATTCCTCTATTCCCAGATGTGCGACTTCTCCCCTGCCCCTGCGCAGCAATACCGGCACAGCCTCTGTCAGATCGATCACCGTGGTCGATTCGGTCCCTACCGGACCGCCGGCGATGATCAGTTCAACCAGGCGTTCCAGGTGTCCGCGTATTTCATCCACGTCCGTCATGGGCTGCTCGGCATCGGGCAGAATCAGGGTGGAACTCAGCAGTGGCTCGCCCAGTTCTTCCAATAAGGCCAGTGCGACCGGATGGTCGGGGATGCGCAATCCTATCGTGCTTCGCTTCGGATGCTGCAAGCGGCGCGGCACTTCCCGGGTTGCTTCCAGGATGAAAGTATAGCTGCCCGGCGTATTGTTCTTGAGCAGCCGGAACTGGGCATTGTCCACGCGTGCATACCTGGACAGTTCGGACAAGTCCCGACACATCAGCGTCATCAGGTGTTTCTCGTCCAGGCCGCGTATCTGCCGGATGCGCGTCACCGCATCCTTGTCGTCCAGATGGCAGCCGAGAGCATAACCGGAATCGGTGGGATAGACGATTACGGCGCCGTCGCGCAGCATCTCTGCGGCCTGCTTGATCAGGCGAGGCTGCGGGTTGTCGGGATGAACGGAAAAGAACTGCGCCATCGTTCAGGCTGCCGCCGTTTCCCACGAAGTCCACACCGGCCGGCATTCCAGCGGAAAATCCGGCAACCGCCCGAGGTCGCGATAGCTCTCTCCGGGGCCATGGAAGTCCGAACCGCAGGAACACAGCAGCCCGAATTCCCGGGCATAGCGGGCGAACTCGGCATACTGCGGCGGCGTATGGCTGCCGCTCACCACCTCGATGCCCTGCCCGCCCAACTCGACGAACTCTTTCAGCAATTCGAGCAACGTCATCCTGCCCATCGGCTTGCGGCCGGAAGTGTAGCGTCCCGGATGGGCCAGTACGGCGATACCGCCACTCCCGCGTATCCACGAGATCGCTTCCTGCAGATCCGCCCACTGATGCGGCACGTAGCCGGGCTTGCCATTCACCAGATAGCGATTGAACACGCTGCGCACGTCTTTGCAGTGCCCGATCTCAACCAGATAACGCGCGAAATGGGTACGCCCGATGATGTCCGGATTCGCTGCATAGCGATAGGCACCTTCGAGTACGCCGCCGATGCCGCTGCGCGCCAGGGATTCGGCCATCAGTTCGGCACGATGCCTGCGACCGCTGCGGATGTTGCGCAGGCCTTCGACCAGCGCCGGATATTCGGGATCGATATGCAAGCCGACGATATGCAGGGTGTGCTTGCGCCAGGTCACCGATATCTCGACGCCGTTGATGAATGCAATGCCATGACTCGCAGCCGCCCTGGCCGCTTCCTCCAGCCCGGCCACATCGTCGTGATCGGTCAGCGCCAGCACCTTTACTTCGCGGCTGGCGGCACGCGCCACCAGTTCGGTCGGCGTGAGCGTACCGTCGGAGACGTTGGAGTGGCAGTGAAGGTCGTAGTCCAGCATCAAAGGTCGCCGCCGCCCTTCTTCATCGCCTTGCCCTCTTCGGCGCGTTTGCGGCGCACCTCTTTCGGATCGGCGATCAGCGGGCGATAGATTTCGATGCGGTCTTTTTCGCGCAATACGGTGTCGGGCTTGCTCAATTTTCCGAAGATGCCGAACTTGCCTTTTTCCAGGTCGATCTCGGGATGCTTGTCGAGCAATCCGGAAAGCCTGATCGCATCGGCGATGGTCGTCGGCTGCGGCACCTCCAGCTTGAGCAGCGTCTGCTCGGCGGGAAGCGCGTAAACCACTTCGATACTTATCTTCTCGTCACTCATTTGTTCGCATAAACCTTGTCTGCGCGATGGATGAAGGCATCCACGAAACTGTTCGCTATATGGTGGAACACCGGCCCCACCAGCTTTTCCAGCAATTTGCTGGAAAATTCGTATTGCAGGCGGAATTCTATTTTACAGGCTTCGTCGCTCAAGGGGATGAATCGCCAACTGCCGTCCAGGTGCTTGAAGGGACCGTCCAGCAGCGTCATGTCGATCTGCTGCGGCGGATTGCGCTTGTTCTCGGTGCTGAAATGCTGCTTGATGTGGTGGTAATCGATATGCAGCGTGGCATGCATCGTCGTACCCTGCATGTCCTGGATGCTTGCCCCGCCGCACCATGGCATGAACTGGGGATATTCCTCTATCCTATCAACCAGATTGAACATCTGCTCCGCCGTGTGCGGGACCAACACCGTTTTCTCTACCAGGGCCATTGCTTTACCGAGCTGCCAAATCAAAGGCTGGTAGAATATCGCAACACCAGGCAAAACACATCGTCCAATGAGCATTATCCAGAATAAAAAAGCCTTCCACGATTACTTCATCGAAGAAAAGCACGAAGCCGGGCTCATGCTGGAAGGGTGGGAGGTCAAAGCCATCCGCGCAGGACGGGTACAGCTCAAGGAAGCCTACGTCCTGGCCAAGGATGGCGCGTTGTACCTGTTCGGCTCCCACATCAGCCCCCTGCAGAACGCTTCCACCCATATCCATCCCGATCCTGTCCGCACCCGCAAGCTGCTGTTGCACAAGCACGAGATCGACAAACTCATCGGCAAGGTGCAGCGTGCCGGCTACACCATCATGCCGCTGGACATGCACTACAAGGGAGGCCGCGTCAAACTCGACATCGGCCTGGCGAAGGGAAAGAAGGAGCACGACAAACGTGCGACCGAGAAAGAACGCGAATCCAAGCGTGAAGCGGCGCAGGCGATGAAAAAGGAACGTCGGTAACCCCCTCCCCGCTGCCGCACCTCCACATGGCGACCGGCCCTCGATGCCGCCGCAACATCCCGATCTCCCGTTGTGCGCGGTCCGCGCCGATCTTAAAAAAATATTAAATTGCCGCCTGCCGGATCTTGAATTAGGGTTGGCCGTCGACGCCTGCAGCTTTCGGCGCAAACAGGAGGCCCTTCCCTATGAGCGCATGGCGACCGCGCAACAGATCCGGCCTGAGGCAATGGTGCATCGGACTCATCCTGGCCACCGCAACCGTCGCGGTTGCTTCTGCCACTGCCTTTGAGCTTCCACCCATCGCCCAGCCGGCCAGCGGCGAACACCATCCGGGCAAGATGATCTGGGCCGACCTGGTCACGCCGGACCTGGTTGCCGCCAAACGCTTCTATGGCGGACTGTTCGGCTGGACCTTTCGTGATATTCATGGCCGGAATACGGAATATGCGGTCGCCCTGCTCGACGGCGCCCCCGTCGGGGGATTGGTGCAACGCGCGCTCCGGCCGCACCGGCACCCGGCATGGCTGACCTTCATCGCCGTGAAGGACATCGTCGCAGCCGAACGGAGCGTGCTGACCCATGGCGGCAAGGAAATCTCGCAGCCGCGCATGTATCTGCAGCGCGGCAAGCAGGCGGTATTTGCCGATCCCCAAGGCGCGGTATTCGGCGCGCTCCAGTCGAGCAGCGGCGACCCTGCGGATGTACAGGCACTGCCCGGAGAGTGGATATGGAGCTCCCTGGTGACTAGCGATCCCCGGGAAGCCGCCGCTTTTTACCAAGCGATTCTTGGCTACGAGATCTTTGATTTTCCCAGCGATGACGGCCTTGAGCACCTCTTCCTGGCGACCGACAACTACGCTCGCGCCAGCTCGAACACGCTTCCGCCAGGAGCCAATACATCCCCTCCTCACTGGCTGAACTTCATCCGGGTATCGAACGCCGCCGAAGCTGCCGCCAAAGTGAGGACGCTCGGCGGACAGGTCCTGGTTGCTCCGCATCCGGACCGACACGGTGGCATGGTCGCTGTCGTCGCCGATCCTGCCGGTGCGACCTTCGGCCTGCTCGAATGGACTGGCACCGACAGCAGCGAGGGGGCGAAATGAACCTCCCCCTGCTACGTCGCCCTGCCCGCTGGCTGCTCCTTGTCCTGCTGCTGGCATTCGGCGGCTGCGCAGGTATGGGTGGCGGCTACTACGATGAAGAAGATGGGTTTGAAAACATGGATGCCGTCGACTACCCCATGGGTTTCTATGAGCCCTATGGTTTCGGCAACTTTTATGCTCCTTACGGCTACTACTATGGTGGATGGCAACCCGGCTACCGGGTTGGACCGCCGCCTCCCGGCGGGTACAGCCGCCCGGCACAAGCCGTCCCATCTGTCCGCACCAGGCCGTTCGCCCGCTTTGCGCCCGCAGGACGCCCTATCCCTTCCATCCCGATGCGATCGCGTGGCGGACATTGGGGTGGCGATGGCCAGCGCCGGTAATTGTTGCAGCAAGGCTGGCGGACATTGACCATGGAAGGAAAAAGCCCCAACCGGCCATGAATGATTCATGCGTTGGGGCTTGATTGTACGACCGAACCGATGATGGCGTTGTGCGGTTTGCTTCAGCCGTCTGGCCGCCACCGACCTGCTCAATAAGCGTATTTAAGCGTCAGGTAATACGCTCTGGGGTCGCTCGGATAGTAGTAGTAACTTGATACAAACGTTCCATTGGGCATGCTCACACTCCCATGCCCTCCAGTCGTTGCATAGTTGCTCCCCGCAATGTTCTTGATGGTAAAGCGCGCTTCCCATGGACCGGATTTATAGCTTGAATACACATCCGCAACGGTTGCGGATGGTATTTTGTGCAGCGTATTGGTCACATCCCCATCGTAATACTGGCTACCGATATAGGTCATCACCCCGCCGAGTCCCCAATGGGCATCGAGCGTGTAACTGGCGCGCGCATTGAATGTGGCGTCCGGTACCAGGCTGATGGTATTGCCATTGTAGGCGCCACCAGCGTAGCGGGATTTCTGCAGCTTCCCGCCCAGTGAAACAATCAGATTCTGGGTGACGGAGGTGGTCGAATCGAACATGATCCCTTTTCGACGGATCACATTGGGATCATTCGCATTGGCCCCCGTGTTCGGGTCATACCTGATTTCATGCTGCGTATCCGACTGGAAGAGCGAGGCCGTCAACCGGGTCTGCCAGACATTCCATTCCCCGCCCGTTTCATAGGTCTGGGACACCTGTGGCTGCAGGATGCCATTGAATATCCGGTTGAACGTTACAGGATCCCATCCCCAGAACTCGTCGATATTGGGGAAGCGGAAAGACTGGTTCCATTTGACGAACACCTTCTGCCCATCGAGATAATTGAAGTTGACAGCCAGGTCAGCAGCATTCGCCGAATAGGTCTTGCTTGCATTGACAGCAGGAGAATACGCATTGGCATCGTACGCAGTTGCCGCCTGGGTCTGGCGCCTGGCACCTCCACTCACTTCGACCGATGAAGACAGCGGAAAACGCTCAATGATATAGGGCGAGCGGCTTAGCAAGGTTGCATTGCCGCTATCGTTCATGCGGCTTGCTCCATAGAGAGTCAGGTTCTGTTGCGCCAAGGCACTGTATTGGTCGCTTGAACCTTCGTTGGATTTGTTAAAGTCATACCCTGCGACCGTGGTTCCCCATTTGCCCCAGTCCGCTTTCACGCGCGGGGTCAGGTTCCAGGACCAGCTTTGCAAACTGTTATTGCTTGGGCTTGCAAAACCTGCATTGAAGGCAGCCTGGCTGGAATAATATGGCTGATAGAAGTTCGACGTTCGGGTGCCATACATCGCCTCCCCTTCAAATGTCAGCTCATCGCTCAGGCGCTGTACGTCCCCCAGCCAGACACGGCTGTTATCGACCTTGTTGGCCGAGCCCACGTTGTTGAACTTGGCCAGTTGCGGATTGCCTTGTCCGACTTCTCCCATCACGCCACCGGGAGCCTGGGCATTCGAATGACTTGCGTTGACTCCCAGGTAGATCTGATCCGGTCCATCCAGGAATTCGGTCAGTTTGCCGCCAAAAGAATACAGGTCCGCAGCCGAGTTTTCCCGCCAGCCATCGGTGTTTGCCGCATTGGCATTCAACTTCAGGACCGTGTTTCCGGAGCCCAGGTTCAGGTCTGCATTGGTCATGACCGTGCCAAAACTGCCTGCCTTGACCGTCACATCGTTGACTTTCGCACCAGTGTTCCTGGTGATGATGTTGATCACTCCGCCCACCGCGCCGTTGCCATACTGTACGCTGGCTCCCCCCCGCAAGATCTCGATACGCTGTATGGAACCCAGCGGGATCGACTCCCATGAGACGGCCGACGAATCGATAGGGTTCAACCTTTGACCATCAAGGAGGATCAGAGTCGTGCTATTTGCCGTTGCTCCATATCCTCCCATATCAACCGAAGCACCCAGCCCGAGCTGCCCCAGGCTGGTGCCGTTTACAACCAGCCCGCCAAGCTGGGACAGGACCTCTGGGATATTATTTGAACTGGAGTTCTCGATCTCCTCTCGCGTAATGACCTTGACGTTGGCGGGTACGTGATTTGAACTTTCTTCAAAGCGCGAAGCGGAAACCAATATTTCCGGCAATGCCGCTCTGTCGGTTGGTTCATCTGTTGCCGCATGGGCAACACCAAGCGCCGCACATAACAGTGCGGCAAAGATTCCATTTCTGATTTGCATGAGATATTTCCTGAGTAATTCCAAGCGTCCCCGTTGGAATGAAAAACACAGGAAATGCGGCGGCGGGAACCGCCAGAAGAAGCTGAAAACGGCGACTGGCCATCAATCAGGATCGTCCATGCTACCCACCCGCAGCATTTCCTGAACCATGACCGAAGCCGGTATCCGGGCTCGCAAGTCTTGATCTGTCGCCTTCCCATGATCGCTCACAGTGGCGCACTGACAGATCCGCACTTGCTGACCGTTGCGGGGGCAGCACAGGCATTGGATATCTCCTCACCTGTTTCCCGTTTAACTGCGTGTTATAAACCAGCAGCACTTCGAGTCGATGGCGATTATAGCTGAAACCCCTCTACCGGTTTTACATCACCATCAATCGTCTCAATGACATCAGGACTCTCTCGAAAGCAAATAGCTTTGCAGTTCAACAGGTTCCCTCTCGATAACGAGTTTTTTCGGGCTATTTGCATACCAACGAGTCGCCATACCAACCACCCCATATCGCAGCGATTCCGGCCCCTGAATGCACTCCAGCGCCATATTCGCATCGGATAGCATTGCCAATTTCGCACAGATGCATAACAATCCACACCGGCATTTCAACCACAACCAAGGGAGTTAACGATATGAACCGTAAAGAACTGATCGACGCATTGGCAGACAAGACCGGCAGCAGCAAGGCAGATGCAGACCGTACCATCGGCGCTCTGATCGAGATCGTCACCGGCGCACTGAAGAAAGGCGACAACGTTGCACTGGTTGGATTCGGGACGTTCGAAGTGCGCAAGCGCGCTGCCCGTACCGGCCGCAACCCTGCAACAGGGGAGACCTTGAAGATCAAGGCTTCCAAGGCCCCAGCTTTCAAGGCTGGCGCAACGCTGAAGGCAGCGGTGAATGGCGCCAAGAAGTAAATCCTGACGGTCTGCCGATATAACAGCGAAGCCCCGGAAACGGGGCTTCGTCGTTTTTCGGGCTGCCGGATGCCGTCTTATTTTTCCACAAGCATTTCGTAGCGGGGAAACAGCTCCCTTTCCTCAAACCTCACATGGTCAGCCAGCAAATGGCCAAATGCTGCCAATGCTGCCGTCTCGTTATGGTCGCAAATGGTTCGCACCATTCCCCGCATCGCCTCGTGCTCCTTGAGGGTACGTTCCACCAGTGCTGTGTCCCCCGCAGCCGATAAGACTGGCAGCAAGTTCCTCTCTTCAAAGTCGAAATGAGGCATCAGTTCTGCCGTAAAGGCGAGTTGCACATTGGCACACTGAACGGCAATTGCTGTGCCGGCATCAAGTTCTGCTGCGCGAATACAGGCCTTGGCCAGAACCAGCGCCGAATGGTGCTCGCGGGAAAGTGTTTGCAATGCCGGGATACGCTTCATGCGAACATGCGACCAAACATGTGAGACAGTCCTTTACGGAAAAGCCTTTATTGCCAGCCCTGCAAGGCACAACTCCAAACATGCCGGCATCTTTGGGGAATGTGGGATGACCGCCCCACTTTCATGCCTGGTCGGCGCCCAGTTCCCCTGCTCCGGGGATTTTGAAGATGCCTTGCAATTTGAGCAATTCGTTGCGATGCAGGTTCGCAATGACCTTAACCAATTTATTGCCTTCCGGCGTGAGATGAATCTCGACTGCCCGTTTGTCAATGCTGCCGCGCTTCCGATATATCAGCCCGAGTTTCTCGCAACGCGTGGCAAGAGAAACCACACCGTTGTGATGGGCCTGCAGTCGTTCCGCAAGCTCGCCTATCGTTGCCCATTCCCGGCCCTTATAACCCTTGACATGCAGCAGCAAGAGATACTGAAGATTGGTGATGCCATATTGATGCGTCAGTTCCTCGCTGAAGCGGATGAAACAGCGCAATTGATAGCGGAAATCGGAAAGCGCCTCGAATTCGTTTTTTTTCAGGGTCTCTCTGGCCATGGCATCCATTGATCAGTTGATTGCAAATTTTTAATATCACATGATGATATTAATCATATACAATATATCCCACTGCAGATGTTCTTGCATATCAATATTGTTTTGAATACATGGAGCTTGCCATGCAAAGACAAGGAATTGATGAAGAGGGATATCTGGTCGACCCGATGGACTGGAACGAGGAAGTCGCCAGGGAATTCGCCAATATCGAGAATATCGATCTGACCGAAGATCATTGGGATGCGATCCGGTTCATGCGGCAATACTATGCCGAACACCAGGTCGCACCGGATGTTCGCCACGTCATGAAACATCTGGCAGAGCGACTGGGGGCGGAATCGCGAAACAGGATATTCGAGCTGTTCCCGTATGGGTACGTCAAACAGGCTTGCAAGATTGCAGGCATGAAACGCCCCAGAGCATGGAGTACCGGCTAGCCTCTGCTGTAGCCATCGCATATCATCATCAAAGGCAAGGATCGCCACGCCTTTGTCTTGCCCGTGTATCATGAATCCATGGACTTGAATCCTTCACCCACTTTCCAGCAATTCGCCATGAAAGAGACGACCGCTACCACCGACAAGCCGGCCCAGTCCAGCAATGAAGTACCCGAGATGGAATTGACCGATGGCGATATCCTGGATGCGATGCAGCATATTCCGGGGTATCTGGACATTTCGACCGAAGATTTCCGCACCATCTACCATCTGGCCCACCACCATGCAGTAGGACGCCTCTTCGGCAACCTCCGGGCGGAAAATCTCATGCGCACCAATGTCCTGCCTTTGCATCCGGACATGTATCTCGACGAAGCAGCAAAAGCCCTCGTCCGCTCAGGCTACAAAGCGCTCCCTGTGGTGGATGCGGATGGTGCCGTGATCGGGATACTGACCGAGAACGACTTCCTGCGGCGACTGCAGGTCGGCACCTTTCTTGAGTTGCTCCTGCACATGCTGGATGACTCGTTCGAATTCCAGCATCGCTGCCATGAAACACCGGTGCACAAGGCGATGACCGCACCGGCCATCACCGTCAGGCAAGAGGCTGGCATCGGGGAAATAATCCATGCATTCCACCTGCATGAAGGTCGCAGCCTACCTGTCGTCGATGGTGGCGGCAAATTGCTCGGTTTGTTATTGCGCAAGGACTTCCTGAAAGCCTATGACATGGAAGCCCTGCGATGAAGATTCGGGAATACTTCGGCAAGATGAGCGGCACGACACGCGGAAGTCCCCCGCGTGTCAACAACGAGGAAGTCGTCCTGTCGTGGATCGGCGCATTCCTGGGCATTGCTGCAGTCGCATGGGTCGATCATTTCTTCTTTGAGGGAACCGACCTGTCGCTCATGATCGGCTCCTTTGGCGCTTCAGCCGTGCTGGTTTACGGTGCCGTACGCAGCCCTTTGGCGCAGCCGCGCAACCTGGTGGGCGGTCATATGCTCTCCGCAGTCGTCGGTGTCGTGTGCTGGAAACTGTTACATCAGTATCCCTGGCTCGCCGAATCGGTTGCGGTTGCCACTGCAATCGCCCTCATGCACCTGACCCGGACACTGCATCCGCCCGGCGGCGCTACCGCCCTTATTGCAGTGACTGGTTCGGCGGCAATACACAAACTGGGCTTCCTGTATGTGCTGATGCCGGCAACCATCGGCCCGCTGATCCTGCTTGCGGTAGCACTCCTGTTCAATAACCTGCCGGCATCGAGGCGCTATCCGGAAATCTGGTTCTGACGCGCGGCAGCATGCCGCCGCCTGCCCCAGCCGGGATATACGCCAGTCGCCACGCTATTGCCAATGCAGGGTCAGCGTGACGAATGCGCGACGATCGAACAAGGCTGTGGCGATGTACTCGGTGTAATTGTTGCTGAACAGGTTCTGCACCACCAGCGCCACATCTCCGCTCATGCCTCCGACACCCCTGAATGGCTGGGCAAGCCGCATATCGACGCGGCGGTGCTGCGGCTGGAAATCGATGGGGCCGCGATCGAATCCCTGCATGGAAGTCTGGAAATAATAGGCGGCACTGAATGAGGCATCGTTCGGCAGTCGCTGCGAATACAGCATGCTGACGATATTCCTGGGCAGGCTGGTGGCCAGCGGGGTCAACTGGCCCATCGACAAGGCAGCGCTGTTGCTGTCGACGTTCTCCGAGGTGTAGTTGAAGGTCAGATCGCTGATATCGCCGAAGGCATACTTGATGGTCGTTTCCGCCCCCCTGTAGTTCGCGGTCATGCCGTTCCCCCATAGGGCGGAATTGGGCAGCGGATAGATCATGTTGCTCATCTGGTCGCTGAAGAGCCGCAGGTCGATGGAAGTATTCATGTCGCGCAATTCGGCAAGATATCCTATCTCGCGCGACAGCATCTTTTCCGGCGTCAGCCCGGCGGAAGTGATATAGGGACTGGGCTCATACTTGTAACCCAATTGGTACTGGTTGGCCTGGCTGGCATAAAGCTCTCCCAGCGAAGGGGTTCGATGCGCGACCGACGCCCCGATCCGCACAGTCTGTTGCGGCAGTACATGGTAATTCAGGGAAACGCGCGGCGAGAACTCCCTGTTGCCCATGGCATCGTTTTCCAGCATGCCTCCCGTGTTGAAGATCAGCTTTTCGTTATAGCGCCACTCGTCGCTGGCAAACACGCGCGACTCGTGGAGCGTGAACGAGGCCGGAAAAACGGATGGGGCAACCAGCGGATAGTATGAATTTCCATCGACCCTGTCCTGGCGATAACCGGCTCCATACACCAGCCGGTTCATGTCCGAAGTCCGCAACGTGTGCTGGAACTCGATCTCGTCGCGGCCGGTGTTCATCGACGTGGCGACCGTGTAGGCCGGGACACCCAGCTGGTAATTCTCGTTTGTACTGTGCTGGATATGATAGAAACGCAGACTCGTTTCCGAGGTATTGTCGTTCCGGTGCAACCATTCGATCTGTTCGGTATTGGAGTATCCCGACATGTCGTGCGGCTTGTCGAGCGTGCTGTCCCAGAACCCCACGCCCATCACGTCGTGGCTGAAACCGAACTGGACATCGATATCGTCCACCGCGTTCGGATGGTAAGTGGCGCGATAATTCATCAGCCGCGCCTGATTGCTGTCGTTGGTGTTGTTGAGCAACCCGTTGCCCTGCGCCTGGGTGATGGTGATGTTGTTGGGCGGCGAGGTCAGGTTGTCGTAACCGTTATCGGCCGTATAAGCGAGTGTCACCCGGTAGTCCAGATTCTCACCGTGCTTGCCGAAATGCGCCGCCGCATCGTTGATCCCCTTGTTTCCCCGGGTGTTGGAGATGCTCAAGCCCTCTACTGCACCGGCATCGCGGGTGATGATGTTGATCACGCCATGCACCGAATTCTCGCCATACGAGGCTGCAGCCGGACCGCGTATCACCTCGATGCGTTCGATATCGTCCAGCGTGATCGGCAACAGTGCCCAATCCACGGTGTTGAACGGCGGCAGATATACGCTGCGCCCGTCTATCAGCACCTGCATGCCGGGCGCATCCTGGCTCAATGCGCCATGATAGGACACAACCGCCTGCGAGCCGGCGTAATAACTGACGTACATGCCCGGCACCAGCTTGAATACGTCGGGAAGCGAACGGAACCCCGATGCCGCAATCATCTTGCGATCGATCACGGTCATCGCATTGGGCGCCTCGGATAGCGGCTGCGACAGGTGCGAGGCGCTTAATACCACCGGAAATTCCTGGAGAAAGTCCTGGTCACTTGCTGAGTCGGCCGCCCAGACTCCCTTTGCGGCCAAAAATAAAATGGAAATGGAAAAGAATCCCTGTCGTACCTTCGTCTTCATATCGAAAAAATTGCCGATCACTTATGAGTACAGTTGCCATTTCGATCATCCTGTTCAGCCGTGATACATGGCTGTATCGGCATATCCCACGATGTCCCCCTGTTCGTCATTATCCCGGAACAATTCCATGCTGATGTCCAAAATCTGCGCATGGCCTGCTTGATGGTAGACGAAAATTATTATTGTTCTGACAGATGTTGCCCGGAGCCTTTCCGCAACGATCTTGCCTGTGCGGCAGATCCAGTTTGTTGCTCCCGATTTTTCAGTATCAGCCACCCCCTCCACCATCCAGCCTGGAACAGGCTGCATCGATCAGCTGGCGGGCAAGACTGACCGGTTCCGGCAATGGCGGCAGTGCACTGTGCAAGAACCATCCGGCATCTTCGATCTCCGATGCTTCCGGTGTGATCGCCCCACCGGCATAGTCGGCGAAGAATGCCACCATCAGGGAATCCGGAAATGGCCAGGATTGGCTCCTGAAATAACGGAGATTGCTTATTTCAAGCCCCACCTCTTCGCGGACTTCCCGTATCGCACACTGCTCCAATGTTTCGCCGGCTTCGACGAAACCGGCCAGCGCACTGTACACGCCCGGTTTGAAACGCGGGCTCCTGGCCAGCAACAGTTCGCTGCCGCGAACGATCAGCACCATGACCGCAGGAGAGATCCTTGGATAAGCCACCAGGCCGCAAGCCGGGCAAGCCATGGAAAACTCCTCCTGCCTTCTGGAGGTCGGCGAGCCACATCGGCCGCAATAGCGATGGTTTTTCTGCCAATCCAGCAGCAGCACAGCGCGCCTGGCAAGGGAGATTACCTCTGCTCCCGCCGTATTGAACAAGCTGCGCAATGGCATCAATTCTCCAGCAAGGCCGTCAGGCAGCCGGTCCAGTTCGGCTGCATAACAAGGAAGCCCCAGCCATTCGCCGACCGCCAATGCATCGGGAGGACTCCCGAAGTCCGACGCACGTCCACGCAGACATATCTCACCGGTACCATTGATCGTAAGAAGCTGGCTTCCGCTTCGCAGTATCCAGTAGGCCGTTTCATTCATGCTGTAGCTGGTCATGAAAGCAGAGTCAGCCTATCGTCCTGCGTGCAACCATCTTTTCGAATTCCGCGGCGGGCACTGCCGGCGAATACAGGAAACCCTGCACATAGTCGCACCCGAACGACTTGAGCAAGTCCCGCTGCTGCTCGGTCTCCACGCCTTCTGCAATGGTCCTGATCCCCAGCTTGTGCGCCATCACGATGATCGCCTCGGTCAGGGCCTTGTCGTCCTCGTTCTTTTCCAGGTCCTTGACGAAGGAACGGTCGATCTTGAGGTAGTCGATGTCGAACTGCTTGAGATAGGACAAAGAAGAGAAACCGGTTCCGAAATCGTCGATCGATACCTCGATGCCGCTGTTCCTGAATTCCAGCAGGCGTTCCTTGGCCTTGCTCGACTCCTTGAGCAACAGCCCCTCGGTGATTTCCACGGTAATCCCGTTCCCGGGAACGCCCAGTTTTTTCATCTGTTCCTGCCAGATGTATTTTTCTGGCTGTTCGAATTGTATTGGGGATTTGTTCACACTGACCTGGATGAGGCGTCCGAATCGTTGCTGCCAATCGGCCACGCGCGCGACCGCTTCCTGGAACACCCAATCGCCGATATCGTGGATGAGCCCCGCCTCCTCGGCCAATGGAATAAAGGTGGCCGGGCTGACCATGCCGCGTACGGGATGCTTCCAGCGCAGCAAGGCTTCGGCCTTGGTGACCTGGCCGCTCTGCAGTTCCAGTATGGGCTGATAGTAGACATGCAACTCGTTGCGGGCCAATGCCTGCCGCAGATCGTTGGTCAGGGCCAGTTTCTCTTTTGCTTCCTGCTGCATGGACTGGGTAAAGTAGCTGAAACGGTTGCGCCCCTCCGCCTTGGCCGCGTACATCGCCTGATCGGCGTGCTTCAGCAGCCCTCCTATGTCCTCCGCATCGTCCGGATAGATGGTGATGCCGATGCTGGCCGAAATGAAGCCCATGTGTCCTTCGCCCAGGTCGAAAGGCCTGATCAGTTCATTGATCAGATCCTGCACGATCCGTTCAAGATGGAGCCGCTCGCCGAATTCCGGCAAGATCACGGTGAACTCGTCGCCCCCCAGCCGGGCCACCATATCGGGGATGCGCACATTCATCTTGATGCGGTGGGCAGCTTCCATCAACAGCAGGTCACCCTTGGCATGCCCCAGGGCATCGTTGATCTCCTTGAAACGATCCAGGTCGATGAACAGCAGCGCCACCGGCGTTCCGCTGCGTTGCGATTTGAGCAGCTCCTGCTCCAGCTGGTTACGGAACATATGCCGGTTAGGCAGTTTGGTCAGCGAGTCGAAGTTGGCCTGTTTCCAGATCAGTTCCTCTTTCTGCTTCTTGTCGGTGATGTCGGAGAACTGCGCCACAAAACGATAGATGCTGCCGTCCGGATGGCGGATCAAGCTGATGTTGATCAGTTTGGCATGCAATCCGCCATTCTTGTGGCGATCCCATATCTCGCCCCGCCAATGCCCGGTGCTCAGGATCGACTGCCACATCTCCTGATAGAACTGCTTGTTGTGCTTGCCGGATTGCAATATCTTGGGATCCTTGCCGATCACCTCTTCCAGGGTATATCCGGTAATGGTGGTGAACGCCGGATTGATCTCTACGATGCGGTTGTTCTGGTCCGTCACCATGATGGCTTCGACGCTCGTCCGGTAGATCGTCGCGGCCAATTGCATCGACTCCTGGGCTTTCAGCTTTTCCTGCTCAAGGTCGAAACGGTCCAGCCCGCGACCGATATTCTTGGCCATTTCATTGAGCAAGCCGATGATCTCTCCAGTGAAGACCCCTTCTCCACTATGATAAAAAGCCAGGACCGCATAGGGCTCCCCCCCGCGGAGGATAGGTACAGTCCCTGACGAACCCCAGCCATATTTGAGGGTCAGCGCACGCCAATTGGCCAACATCGGATCCGTCTTTTGATTCTGGATGAAGATGGAGCGTTTCTCCCTGAATGCGGTACCCGTCGGACCTCGTCCAGAGGGCTCATCTTCCCGCGAAGAAATAACGATATTGTCGAGATAATCCGTATGACGGCCGTAAGCCGATACCGGCCTGATCCTGCCACTCTCTTCCTCATTGACCCCTATCCAGGCCAGCTCCAGACCACCGAATTCCACCACGATCCGGCATATCCAGCCAAACAGGGTCGCCTCGTCCTTGCTTTCGATCAATGCCTGGTTGGTTTGGGACAAGGCAGCGTATATCTGGGTGAGGAACTGAACCTTCTGTTCGACTTCCTTGCGCTCGGTGATATCCTGGACAGTGCCGCGCATTGCAACGGGTTTGCCTTCCTCATCCCGCATGACTTCCGCCAAAGCATGAATGATCCTGAGCCCGTCATCTGTCCGGCAGATCCGGTAATCGACATCGTATTGCCTTACGCCGTTCAAGGCATCGCTCAAAGCCTGATCTACCCTCTGGCGATCTTCCGGATGGATCAAATCGAGGAAGTTCTTCCGATGTTCGCTCAACGCATCCCGGTCGATGCCGAATATCCGGTACGTCTCATCCGACCATAAAGCGATGTTGTTTCGTACATCCCATTCCCATGAGCCGATATGCGCCAGTTCCTGGGCTGCAGCCAGGTTGGTCTGGATTTTTTGCAGTTTTTCGTCTGCCACCTTGCGGTCGGTGATGTCTCTTGTGATGCCCAGCAAGGAGGTGATCTGGCCGTCCTGGTCGCGCAACGGTGTCGCATGGGTTTCCAGATATCTGGAAGCCCCCTTCAATCCTGTTGCCCTGAACTCGAGCATCCCGCTTTCGCCGCCCATGACTTTACGATGCAGCCTCATGAAAGCTGTCCGATCATCCGGATGGATATAACTCAACAGGTTCTTTTGCTGGACCTCAGCGAGAGAGTCGGCTTCCAGCATGGCCAGACCGGCAGCATTCATTTCCACCAACTGTCCCTGGGCATCGACAACCTTTATGCATTCCGGCTCGGTATCAATGATGCTTCGCAAGCGCCTTTCGTTATCCTGCAACGATTTTTCGGCTTCCTTGCGTGCGGTGATATCGCGACTTGAGGCGAAAAACAAAGTCTGCCCGTCGATCTCGACACCGACCGTACTGACTTCCACGTTGATCAGCGTGCCGTCCTTGCGACGGTGGATCGTTTCGAATCTCGCGCTTTTGCCTACGAAATTCCTGAGCCGTTGCAATAGCTCATCCCTGGACCATTGGGAATTCCAGTCGGCGATGTTCAGCTTGGCCGCTTCTGCTGCGGTATATCCCAGCATGTCACAGAAGGATTGATTGGCCTCTATGATGTTGCCCTGCATGTCCAGAACATGAATGCCATCCAGCGCATTGTTCATCAACGCCTGATAACGCTTCAGTTGCGATTCTGCTTTCGTCATGATCTGCGGTATTCGCACGTGTGGCCGTCAATTCGACATCGCCCATGCTTTTCAGATTATCCAGTTCGTCAAGAACACTCAATAACTCTTCTGGCGATTATGATTTTTTTCTCCCGGCCGCTATCATACCAAGTCGCGGATGATGGAAGTGCCGCATGGGAATAAGTACAAGAACATCAGGCCGGCAACGCCGAATTTCGGGCCACTTCGCGTTTTTCCACCGCCTTGAGCATCAAAAGCAGCAAGGTGCCCGCAACCATTATCCCGCCCGCCAGATACAGCCCTGCTGCATAGCCGCCAAAACGGGTGGCAAGCCATCCGGTAAAGGCCGGGGCAATGATCTGCGCTGTACCGTAGGACAGGGTCATCTTGCCCATCATCTTGGCTGGCCGGGTTGGATAATACTGTCCGGCCATGGTCAGCACGAGGCTCACGATGCCCATGACCGTGCCGCCGAACAGCAATGCACCGATGAGCGATGCCAGCAGCCCTTCAGCCACGACCGGGAGCATGATGCCGATGATCTGCAGCACGGCGGCTGCAATCAGCGCATTGAGTTTCCCGATGCGCCGGGCGATCAAGTCCCAGGCAATGCACGATGGCGCGGCAGCCAGCCCGATGACCAGGAACACCAGACCGCCTTTGCCGGCAAGCCCCGGAATATGGTCGATAATTGCAACAATGAAAGTCGCGCTGACCACATAACCGACTCCCGCACAAAAATATGCGGCGGTAAAAAGGCGCATGAAG
Organism: Sideroxyarcus emersonii; assembly: GCF_021654335.1. Lineage (NCBI taxonomy): Bacteria > Pseudomonadati > Pseudomonadota > Betaproteobacteria > Nitrosomonadales > Gallionellaceae > Sideroxyarcus > Sideroxyarcus emersonii. The sequence goes on along the minus strand of NZ_AP023423.1, from coordinate 1,324,911 downwards.
GCCGCGCTGGGCGGCGCATCTTCCATCTTTTTCCCGGTCCTGGTCACCGCACTCCGATCGGGCGGCGGCAGCCAGCGCAGGGCCGGTACAAGCAGCAGACACCCCAGGGCGGTGAGCGCAAACCATTGTTCGCTCCAGTTCAGCCAGTGGTTCATCAATGACACTGCAGCCGCAGCACTGGCAATCCCCAGACCGATGCCGGAAAAGTGGATGCCCAGTTCGCTGCGGTGGTTATGTCGAATCAACCAGTTGAGGATCAAGCCGCTGCCTAGCAACAATCCGGCAGCACTGCTCAGCCCCGCGACGAAACGCGACACGGCCCAGACGGTGAAATCGGTGGTCAGCCCCATCATGGCAGTGCTGACGATGGCCAGGATCATGCCGATACGATACAGGCGATCCTTCAGCACCATGTCGCTGATCAGGGTGGCAATCAGGGCGCCGCTGAGATAGCCGGCATAATTGATGGCCGCCAGCCAGCCGGCTGCGGCGACACCCAGGCCAGCCTGGTGCTGCATCAGCGGCAAGAGCGGCGTATAGGCGAAACGGGCGATACCGAGTACGAGGATCAGGCTGAAGATGCCGGCGCCAAGTACCTTGATCCGATTCTGCTGTTCGCTCACTGGAATTTCCCTTCGATTTTGTTGCACATCTCTCAAGCCTCTACGGCGCTATCCTTCGATGCCAGGCTGCCGATTGCCGACCAATCCAGGTTCTCGCCGCCATGGGCAGCAAGATTGAGGAAACGGTCGCGCAGGATGTTGGCGAAAGGCAACGGTACCTTCAGCTCTTCTGCGGCAGACAGCACCAGCCGCATATCCTTCTGGCCAAGGTGCGCCGCGAAGCCGGCCGGCTCGAAGTTTCGATCGGCAATCATGCCGCCATAATTCTTGTATATCGGCACGTTAAACAGCGTGGAGGTCAACAACTCCAGATACTGGTGTCGATCCACCCCGCCCTTCTCCACCAGCGACATCGCCTCCCCCAGCGATTCGATCACTGTGGCGATCATGAAATTTCCGCTCAGCTTCACCAGATTCGCTTTTTCCGGCGCATCGGATACCACGAAAGTACGTTGCCCCAGAATTTCGAACAGGGGCATGACCTTGTCCACGAATTCCCGCTTGCCTGCCGCCACCATGAAGAGCTTGCCGGATGCTGCAGCATCCGGGCGACCGAACACAGGCGCAGCAACAAAACCCTGCCGCTTCTGGCCATGCGCATGCGCCAGTCTGGCCGACAGCGCGACGCTGACCGTGCTGCACGAGACATGGACGGCATCCGCTGCGAGATGCTCGATCATGCCCGCCGCCCCCATCGCCACTTCTTCCAGTGCCTTGTCGTCAGCCAGCATGGTGAATACCACATCGGCGGCACAAGCCTCTCCGATGGTCATGGCAGCCCTGGCTCCGAGATCGAGCAGCGGCTGCATGCGTTGTGCAGAGCGGTTGTATACGATGACCTCATGCCCGGCCTGGCAAAGCCTCGATGCCATGCCCGTTCCCATACGGCCCAAGCCGATGAATCCTATCCTCATGATTACCTCCTCCGATCAAATGCGACACCGCTCATCCACGAAACCTCTCCTGCATGCTGCAGCCCTTCCGTCGGCCTCCCTGCACTCAGGGATAATCCTGCCGCGTCGGCCTGACCATGATGTCGCTGATATGCACATGCGGTGGCTGGGTGACGATGAAATGGATCGCATTCGCCACATCGCTCCCCTGCAGCAATGGCCCGAATCTCTCGTCGAAGGTGTGTACAAGATCTTCGCCGTAACCGGCGGCATCCTGAAACCCGCTGATCACGATGCCGGGTTCGACCAGCGATACGCGAATGCCTTTGGGCCCCACTTCCCGACGCAGTCCTTCGGCCAGCGCATGCACCGCGAATTTGGTGGCACCATAAACCGCACTGAACGGCGAGATGTGCCTGCCGACCACCGAACCGATGATCACGATATCGGCCGCCCGCTTCGGATAGTTCGCCTGCTGCTCTGGCAGCATTCTCTGTGCCGCCTTTTGCAACAGCTCCAGAGCTGCTGTCACGTTGAGCTTGAGCACCTCCTCGAATCTGGCCAGATCGGCATCCTTGACGGAACCTCCCAGGCCGCGCCCGGCGTTGACAACCACGATATCCGCCGTCTTCCCGAATCTTTCGGTGGCCGCGACGAAAAGCCGCTCAATCACCGCGCCGTCAGCCGCATCCCCTGCGACCCCGGCAAATGCGCTGCCCAGCTCCTGTTCGAGCGCATCCAGTTTTGCCGCATTGCGGCCATTGCCGACCACGCCATAGCCATTCGCCACAAATCTTCTTGCCGTCGCCTCCCCGATACCCGAAGTCGCTCCGGTGACAATGGCGATACGCGAATATTCCGCTGCCATGATGATCCTCCTGTTGATCCAGTTGCCAGCACCCGGCTGGCCCGATTGCAACGCCATTTCGAAACCGGCATGGTCGAGCCTTAATCCGGCCGTGAACTACGCGGTCTCGACCTCCATGGCCGGATAGTCGGTATAACCCACCCGCGGGTCCTGCAGGCCATATCCATAGAAGGTCTCGGGATGGAATGGGTTGAGCGGTTTGTGCAATTGCAGGCGCCGCGGCAAATCCGGATTGGAAATGAAATCCTTGCCAAAGGAGACAGCATCCGCCTCTCCCGCCTCGATCACCTGCTCTGCGGTCTCGCGGTTGAAACCTTCATTGGCAATGAGGACTCCCCGGAAACGTTTCTTCAACTGCGGGCTGATGCGGTTCTCGCCCAACGACTCACGGGTGAATATGAATGCGATTCCACGGCTGCCCAATTGTTCAGCCACATATCCGAAAGTCGCCAGCGGATTGGAGTCCCCCATGGTGTGCGCATCCCCTCTCGGGGCCAAGTGCATGCCAACCCGGCCCGCTCCCCAAACCGAAATCACCGCATCTGCCACTTCCAGCATCAACCTGGCACGATTCTCGATCGGACCACCGTAGGCATCAGTGCGCTTGTTGGTGCTGTCTTGCAGAAACTGATCGAGCAGATAGCCATTGGCACCATGAATTTCGACGCCATCGAAGCCAGCCCGCTGCGCATTCTCGGCACCCTTGCGATAGGCCTCGACAATGGACGGGATTTCGGAGGTTGCCAGAGCGCGCGGCATCACGTATTCGCGTTGCGGCCGCAACAGGCTGACATGACCTTGTGGTGCAATTGCGCTGGGCGCAACAGGCAGTTCGCCGTTCAGGAAATCGGGATGGGAAATGCGTCCGACATGCCAGAGCTGCATAAAGATGCGCCCTCCAGCCTCGTGCACCGCCTTGGTCACCAGCTTCCAGCCTTGCACCTGCTCGTCCGACCATACTCCCGGGGTGTCCGGATAACCCACGCCCAGGGGGGAAACGGAAGTCGCCTCGCTCAGGATCAATCCCGCCCCGGCGCGTTGCGCATAATATTCGGCCATCAATCCATTGGGCACTCTGCCTTCGCTTGCACGGCATCTGGTCAGCGGAGCCATCACGATGCGATTGGGAAGATTCAGGTCTCCGACTTGAATGGGGGTCATCAGCTTGCTCAACATGTTCTCCTCAGGTGTTGGATGGTGTTCAAAGGTCAGCCCTGATCCGCTCAAGGAATTTTTCGATCAAGGGCTCATTGCGCGAATAGAAAATCCATTGTCCGACCTTTTGCGGCGTAATCAGGCCTGCACGCTGCAAGGTAGCCAGGTGCGCAGAAACCGTCGATTGCGAAAGGTTCGCCTTTTCAAAAATCTTGCCGGCACACACTCCCAGCTCGAAGGAGTGGATTTGAGTCGGGAAAGATTTCTGGGGCGTCTTGAGCCACCCGAGTATTTCCCGGCGCACCGGATGAGCCAGCGCCTTGATGATGTCGTCGAGTTCGGGAGATGCCTTTTTTGCCATGCTCATACAATGGTTTTTTTGATATCCGCACATCAATAATATTTCGCTTGGATGCGAAATGTATATCGGGATAAATAGAAATACAAGAATAAAGATTCGTATCAGAATTCCGCTGACATGAAGCAAGCGGAGCCGGCACCATCAGGGGCAGCCATGCGGCTTAGGTGGAACGATGCAGAAAAATGGGCCATTTGAATCAGGTGCCAATTTATATATGTGGCCAGTACGCCCGAAGAGATAATCCGGATACCGGGAAACGGTGGCTCTACTCCACCCGACCTGCCGTTGCATGTGCAAATCGGCTTTGGATCAAATCACGTCCCAATTGATCTCGCTGTCTGGAATCAGCCTTTCAATTGCTGGCTTTGCAAAAAGGAAACCTTGAAATCGCTGAATGCCCATTCCCAGCAATGTCTTCAACTCCTTTTGCCGCTCAACACCTTCCGCAACGACAGATATCCCCAAAATCTCGGCCGTTCTCAACAAACCTTCGATGATTGCTTGCCTGGGCTTCTCGGTATCAACGTTTGCAACCAGGCATCTGTCGATTTTGATTGTGTCCGGTTGAAAATCGGAAAGAAGCGACAGCCCGGCATAACCCGCGCCGAAATCGTCCAAAGCGGTCTGAAAGCCATGCGCCTTGTATGTTTGAACGATCCCGGTTAGATGAGCGCGATCCATGATTTGCTCATCCTCGGTAAATTCAAAAGTAATCAGATCGAGCGGGAATTCGTGTTCCTGTGCTGCCTTCAAAGTCAGCCTTAGGCAAGCCTCCGGATGATAGACGGCATTAGGCATGAAGTTGATATTCAAGCGCCGATCAAGTCCCAATCGAGCTGCGGTTTCGATAGCTTTGACCCGACATGCTTGATCGAATGCGTATCGATTTTCCTCAGTGACTTGAGCCAGGACGGAAGCCGCAGACTGCCCCTCGGCTCCGCGAACCAGCGCCTCGTATGCATAGACACGGCGCAAGGGAATATCTACAACAGGTTGAAATGCCATGACGAAAGAGAATTCAGTGGAATCCGCACATGCGCCATCACATTTGAAATGATTTTTCGTTAACACCGATCTCTCCGCTCTGGTATGTGGTTGCGATGATCGCCCCGGATTCGCCAGCTACTTCCAGCTTCTCGAAATACCGCCTCTCGAACTCAACTGAAGACGGGGGGGTTATTGTACCCATGACGCCGTTTCGAGTTGTAGAACATCTGAATGCAATCGGCACATAGACGCGCCAAGGCATGGCCGATCATGACGTAGTTGCACAAATTGATGAGCTGGTGGAGGCGTTAAACAGCATCACGGATGAATACCTAAAGGCCAGCCAAGTTGATCTGTTTGGCAAGGTTTTACGGGGAAAGCTGCTTGCCACAGATTCCCCGTTGGCCAAGAGCTACCTGAATATCCTGGTGGATGAGATTGTGGTGCAGGACAAGACCACCACCATCAAGGGCAGCTATGCGGCGCTGGCAGAAACGATGCAGAAAATAAAAATGGGCACCCTGAATCAGGTGCCCACTTTTAACCTTGATTGGCGCGCCCGAAGAGATTCGAACTCCTGACCCCTTGGTTCGTAGCCAAGTACTCTATCCAGCTGAGCTACGGGCGCGTATTTGTTGCTATGTGGCGGAGAGGGAGGGATTCGAACCCTCGATACAAGTTTTAGTCTCGTATGCTCCCTTAGCAGGGGAGTGCCTTCGACCTCTCGGCCACCTCTCCGAAGGCCGCGAATGATACTGATTAGAGGCTAGGCGGTCAAACGATTTATGCGTCTTCCTGATCCAGGTTGAAGGCTTTGTGCAGCACTCGCACGGCCAGTTCCAGATATTTTTCGTCGATGACCACGGAAATCTTGATTTCGGAGGTGGAAATCATCTGGATATTAATGCCTTCTTCCGCTAGGGTACGGAACATCTTGCTGGCGATGCCCACGTGCGAACGCATGCCGACGCCGACCACGGAGACCTTGGCGGTCTTGTTGTCGCCGATGACATCGCGTGCGCCGATATGCGGCTGCACCTTGTTCTTGAGGATGTCCATCGCCTTGTTGAACTCGTTGCGGTGCACCGTAAAGGAGAAATCGGTGGAACCGTCCACGCCGACGTTCTGGATGATCATGTCCACGTCGATGTTCGCCTCGCTGACCGGGCCAAGGATCTGGTAGGCGATGCCGGGTTTGTCCGGTACGCCGCGCACGGTGATCTTTGCCTCGTCGCGGTTGAACGCGATGCCTGAAATGATTGCCTGTTCCATTTTATTGCCTTCCTCGAACGTGATCAGCGTACCTTCGCCCTCCTCCGCAAAGCTGGAGAGCACACGCAATTTGACTTTGTATTTGCCGGCGAACTCGACCGAGCGGATCTGCAGCACCTTGGAACCCAGGCTCGCCATTTCCAGCATCTCTTCGAAAGTGATGCTCTTCAGGCGGCGCGCTTCGGGCACCATGCGCGGGTCGGTGGTATAGACGCCATCGACATCCGTATAGATCTGGCACTCGTCGGCGCGCAGCGCGGCCGCGATGGCGACGCCGGTGGTGTCCGAACCGCCGCGTCCCAGCGTGGTGATGTTACCCGCCTCGTCCATGCCCTGGAAACCGGCCACCACGACCACATTGCCATTGGCCAGGTCGGTGCGGATGTTCTGCTCGTCGATGCTGAGGATGCGCGCCTTGGTAAAGGAGCTGTCGGTCAGGATCTTGACCTGTGCGCCGGTGTAGCTCTTGGCTTCCAGCCCGATATCTTTCAACGCCATCGCCAACAGGCCGATGGTCACCTGCTCGCCGGTGGAAATAACCACATCCAGCTCGCGCGGATCGGGGTGTTTCTGGATCTCATGGGCCAGATGGATCAGGCGATTGGTCTCACCGCTCATCGCGGAAACCACGACCACAACCTGATGTCCCTGTGCCTTGTATTTTGCCACGCGTTGAGCGACATTCTTGATGCGCTCCGGACTTCCGACAGAAGTGCCGCCGTATTTCTGAACTATCAATGCCACAATATGCCTGCGCCGTTTTTAAAGTGGGCGGCATTCTACCCGAACTGGCATCAAAAGACGATTACCCCTCTGCTAAACTGTGACAAAACCCGACGCCCCCTCCCGATGAGCAAGATCGCCCAACGCAGCTACCCCGCAGACATCGCAACACAACTGGCCGGAACCGGCATCCCTCCTTTGCTGGCACGCATCTATGCGGCACGCGGCATCGGTGAAGCGGCGCAGCTGGATACCGACATCAAGCGCCTGCTGCCGTTCACTCTGCTGAAAAATGCGGAAACCATGGCCGAACTGCTGGCCAATGCCATCGCTGCACAGAAAAAGATACTGATCGTCGCCGACTACGATGCCGACGGCGCCACGGCCTGTGCCGTTGCCATGCGCGGCCTGGGTGCACTCGGCGCCAGGGTGGACTTCATCGTGCCCAACCGTTTCGAATACGGCTACGGCCTGACGCCGGAGATCGTACGCCTGGCCAAGCGCTCGGAACCTGACATCCTGCTCACCGTGGACAACGGTATCGCCAGCGTGGACGGCGTGGCCGAGGCCGCCCGACTGGGCATGCAGGTGCTGGTGACCGACCATCACCTGCCCGGCGATACGCTGCCGAATGCATGGTGCATCGTGAATCCCAACCAGCCGGGCTGCGCCTTCCCCAGCAAGCATCTGGCAGGCGTGGGAGTAATGTTCTATGTATTGATGGCGTTACGGGCCGAAATGCGCAAGCGCGGCATGTTCGCCGGCAAGACCGAACCGAATCTGGGTACCCTGCTCGATCTGGTCGCGCTGGGAACGGTCGCAGACGTGGTCAGGCTGGACGACAACAACCGCATCCTGGTACAGCAGGGCCTGCAGCGTATCCGCGCCGGACGCAGTTGTGCCGGGATTCAGGCCTTGCTGCGCGTGGCACGCAGGCCCGCCATGCAGGCATCGGCCTATGAACTGGGCTTCATCGTCGGACCGCGCCTGAATGCGGCCGGACGCCTGGAAGACATGAGCCTGGGCATCCGCTGCCTGCTGACGGACGATACCGCCGAAGCCGGCGAAATTGCCGCAAAACTGGATGCGCTGAACCAGGAACGGCGCAGCATCGAGGCGGACATGCAGGACAGCGCACTGGCCACGCTCGACTCATTCGACCCGGCCGATGGCTATTCGCTCTCGCTGTTCAACGAGGAATGGCACCAGGGCGTGATCGGCATCCTGGCCTCTCGGCTGAAGGACAAGTTCCACCGCCCGGTGATTGCCTTCGCCCGCGCCCAGACCGGCGAACTCAAAGGCTCCGGCCGCAGCATCGCCGGGCTGCACCTGCGCGATGCGCTCGACCTGGTATCCAAACGCCATCCGCATCTGATCCTGAAATTCGGCGGCCATGCCATGGCAGCGGGATTGAGTATCCATGAAGACAGCCTGCACGACTTCCGGTCCGCTTTCGAAGCTGTTGCACGCGAACTGCTCGACGCAGAGGCGTTGGTCAAGACCATTGCCACCGACGGGACACTCGATGCAATGGAATTTTCTTTAAGCATCGCACGCGACCTGCAACGGCAGGTATGGGGGCAAGGCTTTCCCGAGCCGCTGTTCGAAGGCGACTTCCGCGTGCAGGCGCAGCGCGTGGTCGGCGAGAAACACCTGAAGCTCAAACTGTCGTCTCCTGCCGGAAGTTTCGATGCCATCCGCTTCTTTTCGGCAGAGCCGGCGCCGGACACTATCCATGCGGTGTATAGTTTGAGCATCAATGAATACAATGGCAGCGAGACGTTGCAGCTGATCGTGCGCCACTGGACAGGAGATTGAGAGCGTGGAATCGGTTTTATTGCAGAACAACGGCATTGAGGCATTGCCGCAGTTCCTGACCAGCCTGGCCATCGGCCTGCTCATCGGACTGGAACGCGAGCGCACCCCGTCCGCAAAAGCAGGGCTGCGCACCTTTGCCCTGGTCGCGGTGCTGGGCACCCTGCTGGCCATGCTCTCCACCAAGCTCGGTTCGCCCTGGCTGGTGATCGCGGGTTTGCTCGCCGTGGCAGGCATGATCGTCGCCGCCTACATCAATACCCCTACCGAAGAGAACGACCCCGGCACCACCACCGTGGTCGCCCTGCTGCTGAGTTATGGCCTGGGCGTGCTGATCTGGTTCGGACTTTCCACACTCGCCGTGATGCTGGCGATCGGCATTACCACCCTGCTCTATTTCAAGCCGGAGTTGCGCGGGTTTACGCAGCGGCTGACCCGCCGCGACCTGGTTGCCGTACTGCAATTCTCGGTGCTCACCTTCATTGTGCTGCCCATCCTCCCGAACCAGGACTACGGTCCTTATAACGCATTCAACCCGCACCAGGCCTGGTTGATGGTGGTGCTCATCTCCGGCATCAGCCTCGCCGGCTATGCCGCGCTGCATATGGTGGGAACACGATACGGTGCGCCGTTGCTGGGTTTTCTCGGCGGCCTGGTATCGAGTACCGCCACCACCATGATCTATGCCAAGCACGGCAAAGCCAACCAGGCGATGACCAACATCGCTGCCGCGGTGATCGTGATCGCCAGCGTAGTGGTTTTGCTGCGCCTGCTGGTCGTCAGCTCGGTCGTGGCATACGGCACCCTGCCGGGCCTGGCGCCGCTGTTCGCCGGCGGATTGATCGCCGGAGTGGTTGTCTCCCTCTATACCTGGCACAAGGCCAGCAAGGTGACCGAGCTCTATATCCCGGAAACCTCGAACCCGGCGGAGCTGCACTCGGCCATTGGCTTCGGCCTGCTGTATGTCGCGGTACTGCTGGGCTCGGCCTGGATGGCCGACCTGGCCGGCAGCCAGGGCCTGTACGCCGTGGCACTGGTGTCCGGCCTGACCGATGTCGACGCCATCACGCTGTCCAGCCTGCGCCTGTTCAATCTCGGCCAGCTGAGCGAACAACAGACAGTCACCGCGATCGCCATCGCCTTCCTGTCCAATACCGCCTTCAAGTTCGGCATGGTCGTCTTTATCGGCGACCGGACATTGGCAAAACAAGTCGCCATCGGCTTCGCCGCCATCGCCTGCGGCGTGCTGTTCGGCCTGCTGTTCAGGTAACCGCCCGGCTCCTTCGATACGTTCAAGACGTGTATAATCGCGGCCTTTTAAAGCAGCGATCAAACATACAAAAATGGAAGCCGAACAACTCAACGCCCTCTCCCACTCCCTGCAAGATTTGCGCAGTCGCAGCAACGAGTTACGGAGGTATCTTTGACTTCGACAGCAAGCAGGAACGCTTAGCCGAAGTCAATCAACTCGCCGAAGACCCGACCATCTGGAACGATGCGAAGCGCGCCCAGGAATTGGGCCGCGAACGCAAGTCGCTGGAAGACGTGGTGCTCGGCCTGACCCAGATCAGCCAGGACCTGGACGACGCTGCCGAACTGTTCGAGATGGCGCAGGCCGAGAACGACGACGACAGCCTGAACAGCATCGTCTCTGACGTGCAGGACATCGAGAAGCGCGTCGCCGCGCTCGAATTCCGCCGCATGTTCTCCAACCCGGCCGACCCGAACAACTGCTTCATCGACATCCAGGCGGGCGCCGGCGGCACCGAAGCTTGCGACTGGGCATCGATGCTGCTGCGTCAATACCTCAAGTACTGCGAGCGCAAGGGCTTCAAGGTCGAGGTGCTGGAACAGACCGACGGCGACGTCGCCGGCATCCGCAGCGCCTCGCTGAAAGTCGAAGGCGAATATGCCTACGGCCACCTGCGCACCGAAACCGGCGTGCACCGCCTGGTGCGCAAGTCGCCCTTCGATTCCTCGGGCGGTCGCCACACCTCCTTCGCCAGCCTGTTCGTTTCGCCCGAAGTGGACGACTCCATCGAGGTGGACATCAACCCGGCCGACCTGCGCATCGATACTTTCCGTGCGTCCGGTGCGGGAGGCCAGCACATCAACAAGACCGATTCGGCGATTCGCATCACCCACATCCCGACCGGCATCGTCGTGCAATGCCAGAACGACCGCTCGCAGCACCGCAACAAGGCCGAGGCGATGTCCATGCTGAAGTCGCGCCTGTACGAACTGGAACTGCGCAAGCGCCAGTCCGAGGCCGACAAGCTGGAAGCCTCCAAGACGGACGTCGGCTGGGGCCACCAGATCCGCTCCTATGTGCTCGACCAGTCGCGCATCAAGGACCTGCGCACCAACGTCGAGATCTCCAACACACAGAAAGTGCTCGACGGCGACCTCGACCCCTTCATCGAAGCCAGCCTGAAACAGGGCGTGTAACCGATGTCCGTGCCGGAAGACAACGGCCTCGCCGAGTTCTTCGTCGCGGGCGTCGAGCCCGCCGATGTGCCGCAATTCTTCCCGCTGTTTGCGGCCAAGCCGCTGATCGGCGCGATGATCGCGCTGTTCCGCGGCGGTGACGACGAGGTGATGGTGCGCCTGATGGTACTGCGCGAGATCGGTCTGCGCGCCGAAGCACCGGAGTGGTCGCCGCGCGAATTGCAGAGCCACTTCGCCTTCATCAACTCTTCCAAGCTCAACACCGTGCTCGGCCGCCTGCGCGAACACGAGCTGCTGTTGTGGGACAACGAGCGTCACCTGTATCGCCTTTCCTCCGCCGGACGCATGATGCTGTCGGCATTATCCAGCCTGTTGAATTTCAACACCGAACAGGACGGCGAGTTCCTCGCCGCGCAGATTGCTGCAGGCGCGGCCGTGGGCAAGCTGTCGCCGGAAGCGCTGGCGCACTTGCTGGCCCGCCTGGCCGAGCTGGAAGAAGAATTCTCGCAGGCCGTCACCTCGGGCTCCGAATTCAGGCTGCGCGAAGCGCAAACCAGGCTGGAAGCAGTGCAGAAATGGATGGACAAGGCCAACCAGGTCATGCGCGACCTCGCCACCGACGGGCTGGATGACTCGACCTGGAAACTGTCGCAGCAGATCGGGCAGCGTCAATCCAGACTGATGCGCATGTCCTCGGTATTCCAGCGCGAGCTGGCGGAAATCGGCCGTCAACAGGTGCACTTGTCGCACGGCGGCCTCAGTTCATCCGAACTGGCGGGGTGGCTCAAGCAGCGCAGCGTGGATGACCTGGTCGAGCTTGCCGCCGGGCAACTCGCCCTCACGCCGGAATGCACTTTCATCCTGCCCGATGTGATGGTGGACAACACCGAGGAGTTCGTCGCGCGCGAACAGCCCAACCGCCATGTCTCCGCCATGCCCGCGCCCGCCAAAGTCGAATACGTGGACGACATCGCGCTCGAACCGCCCTATCAACTGGCCGCGCTGGTGCGCCTGCTGGCCGGTCTGGAAGCGCCGATGAATCTGGCTGACGGGATTGTCGGCGGCAACTTCAGCGATGCCTCGTACCGACTGTCGCTGCTGTCTTTCCTCGGCGAACGGAACGTCGATCCGGAGCTGGCACCATTGGCCGAACTGCCGCTGCGCGTGCGCTGGGACGAGAGCCTCGAATTGCAGACCATAGGACGCGATGAGATCGCCGCGATGAGCGGCGGCCACATCGAACCGCAACAGGAGAAGAACACATGACCCAGGACCCTGCCGCCCGCCTGATCGCACGCCTGCTGGCGCTACGCTACCTGCCGCGCGAAGACAAGGAAGTGCGCCGCCTGCTGGTGGATGCCGGATTCCGCGACGAAGTGGAACAGCGCCTGGCCGCCAGCGGCCTGCGCCTGCTGGCCCACCCCTTTTCCGCCCACGTCGGGGTGGCGCTCACGCGCGAATGCGAGAGCGCGGTGTTCGAGCAGAACGATGCCTGGCAGTCCAGCAATCTCGGCCTGCCCAAGGATGCCGTGGCTTTGCTGGTGATCTTGTGGGCGCTGATCATCCTGCCCAAGCGCGAACGCCAGTTGTCCGGCGAGACCGCGCAGAAGGAAGAACAGACCGAAATGTTCGAGACCGTGAAGCTCACCCCGCTGGCGCACGAGGCTTCGCGCGGCATCGCCGAGAACGTGCTGCTGGAAGACTACGGCAAGCTGCTCGGCGGCAAGGCGCGCCTGCAACAGTTCGCGCTGCCGCAGCTTTCGCGCCTCGGCTTCATCGAACGCAAGAACAAGGTGATCCACGAAGGCCCGCTGCTCGACCTGGCCTTCGACTACGCCGAAATGGCACCGCGCATCCTGCAAGGTGCACTGTCCGATCTGTTGAAGCAGCGCGGCATCCTGCGCGATGTGACGCTTGAGGAGTTGCATAACGTGGAGGGATCCTGATGTTTAGGTTGATGGAACTGGAGACAGTCCACTGGGACTACTGGCGCAATTTCAAACTGCCGCTGGATGCGCCCATCATCACCATCTCCGGCCCCAATGGTTCGGGCAAGACCACGCTGCTCGACGCCATGCGCACGTTGCTGGCGCTGGAGTGCTCGAAGAAGCGCGATTACAAGCGCTATGTGCGCCGCAACGGCGAGGATTTCTGCTGGCTGCGCGGCGTGGTGGACAACCAATGCCCGCCTGGCGCGAGCTACCGCCCGTTCCGCCTGCCCTACCAGCAGGACAAGATCACGCTGGCCTGTCGCATCGACAAGAAAGGCGGCGACTGGTCGCGCAAATACTGGATCGCCGATGGCGAAGTGAGCCTGCAGGAAATCGAAGCCAAAGGCGAGGAATTCGGTGTGCGCGACTACCAGCGCATCCTGCACAGCGCGGGCCTCTCCCCCGCCATCGCCCGCGTGCTGTCGCTGGAACAGGGGCAGACCGACAAGCTGTGCGAGCTGTCGCACAAGGACCTGCTCGACCTGGTGTTCCAGGTATTCGGCGACAAGGAAGTGCTGGAACGTTACGAAGAAGCGCGCCACCACCAGGAACACACCGCGCGTGAACTGGATGCGACGCAGAACCAGCTCGAAGCGCTCGGCAACAATCTGGAGAAGCACGAGCAGAAGGTGAACCGCTACCTGGAATGGCATCGCCTGAACCAGGAGCGCGTGTCGCTGGTGTCGGAGATGCGCCCCCGGCTGAAGCACTACCTGTTGCAGAACGAGGCCGACAACGCACGCCGCACCCTGCTTTCGCAACGCCGCGAATGGCGCGCCAAGCGCGCCGAGCGCGAGATGCTGCAACTGGAATTGCAGGTGCAGCAACAGGCACTGGAAACCGCGCAACTGCGCAGCCAGGCGGCGCAGGAGAACGAGCGCGTGCAGACTGAGGCGCTGAACGTGCTGAGCGAACAGATCGGCGAACTCAGGACCATCGTCAACCAGCACGATCAATTGCTGCAACAGGCACAGGCCAGCGAAGGCGGCAAGGTCGCCGATGCGCGCGAGATCGAGCAACTGGAAGGCGAGCGCGCTGGACTGCTGGTGCGCATCGCCGAACTGGAACAGAAGCAGCGCCAGCTCGACGAGATGCTGGAGAACCTCGCCGCCGGACGCCGTGCCGATCCGCACGATGTCGCCGCCTTCCGCCAGGCGCTGAGCCAGGCCGGCATCGCGCACGACCTGCTCGCCGACGTGGTGGAGATCGCCGACCCAAGTTGGCAATCGGCGGTGGAAGCCGTGCTCGCGCCGTTCGCGCACCTGGTGCTGCTGGGCAAGGAGAAGGACACCGAAGCGGCGATGGCGCTGGGCGAGAAGCTGCGCTACCGCCACTTCATCGTGCCGGACTGCGTTGCCGCCGGACTCGCGCCCAAGGGCTCGCTGCTGGAAGTGGTGCACTTCGCCAAGCCGGTGCCGGAATGGCTGCTGCGCACGCTGGAACGCACCCGCCGCGTGGAGGACGCCGCCGCCGGGGCCAAGCTGCCGCGCGGCGAAGACTGGATCACCCGCCAGGGCTACCTGCGCGAACGGCGCGGCGGCCGCTACGCCGCCCCCGAACAGGCGCGCTTCGGCAAGGCGCGACTGGAGGCGCTGCGCGAACAGCGCGGCAGCATCGACAAGGCGCTCACCCCGCTGCGCCAGCAACTGGCCGACCTGACCGCCCGCATCCGCAACCAGCAGGCGCAACTGGCCGGCGTCAGCGCCGCCGCCCAATTGGCGGCCCGCGCCGCCGAGTTCGCCGACGCACGCCAGCAATATGACGCACTGGTGCTGCGCCGCCGCGACAACACGGTGCTGCAGGCGCAGCAGGAACGCGAACAGGCCGACAAGGCCGTCAATTCGGCCTTCGTGACCCGGCAGAAGATCGAGTTCGCCTTGCAGAACCTGGAAAAAGAGATCGCCGGCAAGGAGAACCGCACCGCGCGCGAGGAGCAGATCCGCCGCCTGCAGACGCTGCGAGCCAACCGCAGGCAGTTCCCTGCAGGCTGGTGCGATGCGGAGGCCAACCGCCAGATCGCCGACAAGTACCGCGACACCACCAACATCGACCGCCGCCTGGAGGAGATCGAATACCGCTTCAAGGAAGAATCCTGGGAGACCGACGACACCGTGGTGGCGCTGCGCGACAAGATCAAGGACGACTACCGGCGCATGGAAAGCGACCTCGCCTCGCGCCGCCGTGACAACGAGACGGCGCGCCACCAGACCGAGGCCGCACGCGAGCAGTACATCGCCGTGCTGCGCCACACCGTCGGCCGCTATGTGAAAAACCTCAAGGTGCTGGGCGACCTGGCCGGCATCAAGGTGGATAACGAGCCGGTGGCACTGGAAAACGACGACCTGTCGCTGGCGCAGGCCGGCCTGGCGGTGCGCTTCAACTTCGACGACAAGGGTTTCATGGGGATGAACGACGGCGATGCCTCCGGCGGCCAGCAGGTGATGAAGTCGCTGATCCTGCTGGTGGCGCTGATGATGGAAGAATCGCGCCCCGGCGGCTTCGTCTTCATCGACGAACCCTTCGCCCACCTCGATATCGTCAACATCGAGCGCGTGGCCAAATTCCTCAAGGCCACCCGCGCGCAATACCTGCTCACCACGCCGGTCACCCACAACGTCAGCGTGTACGACCCATCCATGCTGACGCTGGTGACTTTCAAGAAGAAACCGACGGATGCGTGGGCGCCGGGCGTGAAAGTGCTGGTGCGCGAACGGGCATGACGGGGCTGCAACCCGGCCAGAAACCCCGTCCCTGTGCTATATTTCACGCTGCTATTACTCAACACATACTTCAGATCAACATGAGCACCGAACCTACCATCCCAGCCCAAGACGAGAACCAGATCATTGCGGAGCGCCGCGCCAAGCTGAATGCGATCCGCGAAAAGGGCGTCGCCTTCCCCAACGATTTCCAGCGCGAACACATGGCGGCCGACCTGCATGCCGAGTTCGGCGAAAAGACACATGACGAACTGGAAACCGCGCAGATCCAGGTCGCCGTGGCGGGGCGCATGATGCTCAAGCGCGTGATGGGCAAGGCCAGCTTCGCCACGGTGCAGGACATGAGCGGCCGCATCCAGCTGTTCATCAGCAACGACATCACCGGGGAAGCCGCGCATGGTGAATTCAAGCATTACGACCTCGGCGACATCCTCGGCGCAGTCGGCGTGCTGTTCAAGACCAAGACCGGCGAGCTTTCCGTACGCGTGACCCAGGTGCGCCTGCTGACCAAGGCGCTGCGCCCGCTACCGGAGAAATTCCACGGCCTGACCGACCAGGAACAGAAATACCGCCAGCGTTACCTCGACCTCATCACCAACGACGAGTCGCGCAAGGTGTTCATCGCGCGCACCAGGATCATCCAGGCGATCCGCGAATTCTTCGTGCGCCACGGCTACCTGGAAGTGGAAACGCCGATGATGCACCCCATCCCCGGCGGCGCATCGGCCAAGCCTTTCGTCACCCACCATAACGCGCTGGACCTGCAGATGTACCTGCGCATCGCGCCGGAACTGTACCTGAAGCGCCTGGTGGTCGGCGGCTTCGAGAAGGTGTTCGAGGTGAACCGCAACTTCCGCAACGAGGGGGTTTCGACGCGCCACAACCCGGAATTCACCATGATCGAATTCTACGAGGCCTATCGCGATTACAAATACCTGATGGACTTCAGCGAGAAGCTGTTCGCCGAAGTGGCGCGCAAGGTGCTGGGCACCACGGTCATCACCTACCAGGGACGCGAACTCGATCTGGGCAAGCCGTTCCACCGCCTGACCATGGTGCAGGCAATCCAGAAATATCACCCGCAGTTCACCGATGCGCAGCTGAACGACCGCGATTTCCTGATCAACGAGCTGCAGGACCTGAAGGCCAAGTACAAGCCGGAAGACGGCGTCGGCGGCCTCCAATTGTCGCTGTTCGAGGAACTGGCCGAAGCGCACCTGTTCGAGCCGACCTTCATCATCGACTACCCCATCGAAGTTTCGCCGCTGGCGCGCAGCAGCGACAAGCGTCCTGAGATCACCGAACGCTTCGAGCTGTTCATCGTCGGCCGTGAGATCGCCAACGGTTTCTCCGAGCTGAACGATGCGGAAGACCAGGAAGCGCGCTTCGACGCACAGGTCGCTGCCAAGGATGCTGGCGACGAAGAAGCGATGTTCAAGGACAGCGACTATGTCCGCGCGCTGGAATACGGCTTGCCGCCGACCGCCGGCCAGGGCATCGGCATCGACCGCCTGGTGATGCTGCTGACCGACAGCGCCAGCATCCGCGACGTCATCCTGTTCCCGCACATGCGTCCGGAATAGAGATGATCCCCGGCGACCTCCGCCCTCGCCTGTTGCAGCATTACCCTGCGCTGGCCGAATTGCCGGCTGCGGAGCTGGACGGCTTCCTGGAGAAAGCGCTGGTGATGCCGCTGCCGGCCGGTACCGTGGTATTCGACGAGAACCAGCCATGTCAGGGTTTTCCCATGCTGCTTGCCGGCAGCATCCGCGTCATCAAGGCGGCACCGAACGGACGCGAGCTGCAACTCTACCGGGTCATGCCCGGAGAGAGCTGCATCCTGACCAGCAGTTGCCTGCTCGGCCACACCGCATACCAGGCACGCGGCATCGCCGAACAGGCACTGGAGATGGTGCTGCTGCCAGCCCCCTCGTTCCATGCGCTGCTGGGCAAACACAAGGCGTTCCGCGATTACGTGTTCCACCTGTTCTCCGACCGTCTCACTGACCTGATGCAACTGGTCTCCGCGGTCGCTTTCCAGAAACTGGACCAGCGCCTCGCCGCCCTGCTGGTCGCCAAGTCCAGCCCGTTGCATACCACCCATCAGGCGCTGGCTGACGAACTCGGCAGCGCGCGCGAGATCGTCAGCCGTTTGCTGAAGGGATTCTCGGAGCAAGGCTGGGTCAAACTGGCCAGGGAACAGATCGAGGTCACCGATGAAGCGGCACTGAAGCGATTCGCTTCCTTCTAGGCAATGTGATTTTTATCACAGACGTCACACTCTTTTCACATTATCATTAGGCCTCCTTCAACCCAATTCAAGGAGCAAACATGAAAATCAACGTTGGTGGTATTGATCGTATCCTGCGCATCGTGGCCGGCCTGGCACTGATCGGCCTGACACTGGCCGGCGTGATCGGCGCATGGGGCTGGATCGGTGTTGTTCCTTTGCTGACCGGTATCTTCAAGTTTTGCCCGGCCTATGCCATCTTCGGCATGAATACCTGCCCGATGGACAAGAAATAATCCGCCGTACATCAACTAACGCCCGCGCTCGTAGCGGGCGTTTTTCATTGGAGGAACCGATTCATGACCAGCAAGACTATCCTGTACGCACTGCTCGCGCTTGCTGCCGCGCCGGCTTGGGCCGACGAGGTCAGCCAGTATGCGGAAGAAAGCCGCGCCATCGTCACCCCTTTCATGCAGCAGCTCATGGTCGAGAACAGGAAAGCCATCATGGAAGGCGGCCCCGAATCCGCCATCGGGGTGTGCAAGAAGATCGCCCCCAGAATGGCTGGCGACCTCTCCCGCCAGCACGGTATCAGGCTCACCCGGGTCAGCCTCAAGGTACGCAATCCCTTGCTCGGCACCGCGGATGCATGGGAACAGGCGACCTTGCTGCAGTTCGAAGAACGTCTTGCCAAGGGAGAAAAGCCGGAGGCGCTGGAAGCTGCCGAGATCGTGAATGAACCCAATGGCAGATATTTCCGCTACATGAAAGGGATCGTCCTGCAGCAAGGATGCGTGGTTTGTCATGGCCCCAGCGAGCTGATGAGCGCCAAGGTCAAAGCGCGTCTGGCAGAAGATTATCCCCACGACCAGGCAACCGGCTATACCCCCGGCCAGCTGCGCGGCGGCGTCAGCGTCAAACGCCGCTTGTAAGCCTGCCTGCGGTACAGCGATCAGTCCGACTCGCTGCGCTTCTTCAACAGGAACAGCATCAACGAGCGCAGCTTGGCAGGCCGCACCGGTTTGTGCATCAAATGTAGCCCGCGCTGATTGACTGACTGCAGGATCTCCGGCGCCGTGTCGCCGCTGACCAGGATGAAAGCGGGGGGTATATCGCATTGCACCTTGAGTAGATCGGCGAGCATCAGGCCATCCCCATCCGGCAGCCGGTAATCGCAGATCACCAGGTCGAAATTCACACCGGAATGTCTGTCGCCGATCTCGCGCAGGCTATCTGCGACCGCGACGCGACACCCCCATGTCTCAAGAATGCCTGCGGTACTGGTGCGCACCAGGATGTCGTCATCTACCACCAGCACTTGGAGATTATCCAGCCTGTCATGCCTGGAAATCGGCACGGCCGAGATCGGTTCCGGTTCCGCAAGCAACTCTTCCACACCGATGACACGGGTCACGCAGATCGTGAAGTTTGAACCGCAGCTCGGCGCCGAACGCAGGCTCAGGGGATGATGCAGCAGCCTGCACAACCGGTCCACGATCGCCAGCCCCAAACCCAGGCCCTTGCTGCGGTCGCGCGCGCTGTTGGCCAATTGCACGAATTCGCGGAAGATATTCTGTTGCTCCTCCATGGGTATCCCGATGCCGTTGTCGCGCACCTCGATGCGCAATTCCTCGCCGCGCCGTCGGCATGCCAGCAGCACCGAGCCATTCTGCGGGGTATAGCGGATCGCATTGCTCAACAGATTGAGCAGGATACGTTCCAGCAACACCGGATCGCTTAACACCGCCCCTTCCACCGGGCGAACGCGCAAAGTGATGTTCTTGCGCTGCGCGATCGGCTGGAAGTCCTGCTGCAGGCGCCGCATCATCGCGCCCATATCGACGGCCTGTATCTGCGGGATCACGATCCCCGCATCCAGCTTGGAGATATCCAGCAGCGAATCCAGCAGGCTGGACAGTGCCTCCACCGATTCCTCCACCTTGCTGGCGATCTTCAGCTGATCCGGGGTCTCGAGCCGGCTGCGCAATTCGCCGATGAAAAGACCGAGTGCATGCATGGGCTGCCGCAGGTCATGGCTGGCTGCGGCCAAGAACCGGCTCTTGTCGAAGTTGGCCTTCTCCGCCTCTTCTTTCTTGAGGCGCAACTCTTGAGTCGCCTTCTCGATGCGTTGCTCCAGCGTGCTGCGGTCTTGCTGCAGCTGGTTCGCCATGTCGTTGATGCCCGAGGCAAGCGCATCGAGTTCCCGTACGCTGTTTCCTGCGATCCGCGTATCCAGCTGGCCCTTGCCGATGCGGCGGATCGCATTGTGCATCGCCATGACCGGGAGGGTGATGCGGCGCGACACCCGCATGGCGATCAGCATGGTGGTCAGCAGCACGAGCAGCAGCAACAGCAGATTGACGCCCAGCATCTCCAGCTTGTCGCGGTTCAGGGCCTCCTTGCCGACGGCGACTATGACGCTGCCCAGCACCTTGTTGGGCAGGTTCACTGCCCTGTCATTGTCGAATTCATCCAGCTGTATCTGTGTCGCCAGGATGGGCTGGTAAAGCCAGAGGAAATTATGGTCCTCATGGAACACAACTGGATTGTCCGATACCGGCATCGGGTTTTCGAACAGCACGCGCTCGTTGGTGTTGTTCAGGTTTCCCGCAACGGCAAGATTCCTCAGGTTCGCGTCACGCACGACGACGGAGCGGATATCCTGGTGCGAGGCAGCGATATCGACTTGCTGTTGCAGCAGCGACTGATTGCCGGAAAAAACCGGATATTCGCTGGAGGAAGCCAGCTGGCGGACGATCAGGTTGGCCCGTCTCAGCAAGCTGCGGTCCATCTCCGCATAACTCATGTAGGTGAAATATCCTTCCAGCAACAAAGCCAGAACCAGCATGGGAATGGCAGCAACCGCCAGGGTCTGCCTTTCGATGCCATGTTTAATCATTGCGCTCTCCTCACTTCGCCGTGCAGGTTCTCTGCATCTTTTATGGGTAGATCGAGCGATCTGGCCACCTGCTCGTTGACCGACACTTCGAACTCCTTGGGATACTGACTGGGGGGCAGCTTGCCGGAACTGGCGAATTGCCGGATCGCCTCGGCGGCCTGTTGCGCGATCTGGGCCGGGGTGCTGTAGATCGCACACAAGGCCCCCGCTTTGACATACGAATGCGAGATGCCGACCAGGGGGACCTGCTTGCGGTACGAGGCCAGCAGGATGTTGCGTATGGTTCCGGCGTTGTAGATCTCGATATCCGGCAATACCAGCAGGACATCGCTCTTTTCCAGCACGATTTCCAGCGCATCGAACAAGGTGCTGTCCGGCCCGACAGCCTGTTCATGCAGTTGCAGGTTCCTGTCCGCTAGCAGGCGCCTGAGGCTGGATAGCCCCGTTGGCGGGGCGCTATACAGCACCCCGATGTCTCTGGCTTGGGGCAGTGCGGCAACCAGCAGGGAGACCTGCCGCTCCAATGGCTGATCGATATAGATGGCACTCGACCGGACGGCACCGGCCGGTTTCTCCAGTTTGTCGTACCCCGCCTTGGGCACGAACACATCCAGCACCGGCTTGTTGACGGAGACGGCGGCACTGGCAGACTTCATGCCGACCGCCACGATCAGGTCGGCATCGCCTGCCGCATTGCCGTCGCTTACGTTGACGATGACCTGCTGGCCTCTCAGCGCATCCCGCAGGGCATCGCTGAATTCCTGGTATGCCCCGCCCCGTTCGCTCAGCAGGATCTGCACCCGCAACGGTGCCGCCTGTGCCGGCGGCACGCCCGACAGCAGGCACACCATCACCACGGACATCATTCCCGTGATGGTACGATGGGCCAGGCTAGCCATGGCTGCCCGGCTAGAAATGATAGGTCGCAGTAAAATAGGCCCGCCGATTGAACAAGAGATTCACGCGCTGGGGTACATTGCCGTATCCCGTATAGTTGTCCTGGAATGCGTTCTGGATGACCACCGCCACCTCTCCCCCTCCTGGTTTTTCTTCCTGCCCGAATGCTTTCGCGATACGCAGGTCCACCCGGTGCATCGGAGATTCCGGCGGATAGCCGGACGACACGTCAGTCACCCGGACCTGGCTTCGCAGGTAGTAACCGATGCTGAACCGGAATGAGTTCGGCAGCCGCTGATCCAGCAACAGGCTGCCGCTGTTCTCGGGTACCGACTGGCTGCACAGGTTCAGGTAATCCGTCTGATAGGCTTGTGCGAGATACTGCCCGGCAGTCATGGTGGCGGAGATCGGGGTCGGATTGAAATATTGGGTCGGATAGGCACCGAATGCGCAACTGGTCTGCTGATGCGAATAGTTCACGATGACGTTGCCGTCCTGCCACCGGTATTTTGCCGAAATATCCAGCCCCTTGAAGGTGGCATCGAACAGATTGTTGAAACTGTCCGTCCGGTTGAGCAGATTGCCGTTGACATAGGCATCGAGCATGATGATGTCCCGCACCTTGTCGTAATAGACGCGCCCATCCACGCTGATGTCGCCGAATTGCCCGACGTAGCCAAGTTCCTTGGACAGGATTTTCTCGGGCTGGAGATTGGTGGCAGGAGGCACATAGGCATTGGACCAATAGGCTCCTGCTGCGGTGTTCATGTAAAGTTCGGCCATCATCGGATTTCGCGTCGCGGTGGAGATCGAGGCACGGAAGGTATGCTGCGGCAGCATGTGGTAGTTCAAGGCGACCCTGGGCGAAACACTCCGGTGCCCCGCCCCGTCGTCTTCGTACATCGCCCCCGCGTTCATCAAGGCCGAGTCCGTCATCCGCCACTCATCGTGGGCAAAAACGCTGGATTGCAACAAAGCCTGCGCCGTGTTGAACAACAGGGGCTGGTCGGCATAGTCGTAACGCACACTGCCGCCCCATACCGTGCGGTTGCTGCTGCCAATCTGGGTCGTGTTCTGCAGCTCGATTTCCTGTCGTTGTATCTTTGCCATGTCCGGCGCAAATCCCTGCGAGACCGGACTCGCCGTAAATCCTTTGCACATGAACAAATCGATACATTTGTACGGATCGGTATAGGCCCGGTTGATCCGGTAATAGGTCAGCTTGCTTTCGTCACGGTCGTACCAGGTATGCAGCCAGGTCAACTGCTGGAAATCGTTCATGGTCGTCGCATCCCTGAACGCATCTTCCGGCCGCCCCAGCGTGCCCATTCCATACACTCCCTGATTGAGACCGAGCTGTATGTCGATGCTGTTCTCGCTGTCCGGCCGGTAATTGGTGCGCAGATTGAACAGCCTATTCACGCTGGTATCGTTCAATATCTGCGGATTGTCGCCCCCGTCTGCTCGGTAGCCGAAAGACAGCCGGTAATCGACATCCTGCCCGGCCTTGCCGAGATGGGCCGACACATCCGATATGCCCATCGTGCCCTTGTTGGCGGAGATGCTTTTTCCGTTCATGCTGCCCGCATCGCGGGTGATGATGTTGATGACACCATAGAACGAATTTGAACCGTGCGAGGCGGCAGCCGGTCCCCTCACCACCTCGATGCGCTCGATATCGTCGATCATCAGGGGCAGATCCAGCCAGTCGACCCCGCCGAAAGGGGGAAGATAAACGCTGCGGCCATCGACCAGCACTTGCATGCGACGAGAATACTGGTCGGAAACGCCGTTCAGCGAGACGAACGGCATGTTCGCGCCCGCATTCCCCACGTACATTCCCGGCACCAGACGGAACAGGTCGGCGATCGTCCGGAAACCGGACGCCTTGATCATCTGGCGATCGATCACCGTGGTTGCATTGGGCGCGTCCGACAAAGGCTGAGACAGGCGGGACGGGCCCAGCACGACGGGCAGATCCTGCAGGTAGGCTACTTCTGAAGCTGAATTATCGGCAGATGTGGCGATGGATGGAAAGAACAGGTATCCACACAGCAGTGCGGATGCACACCCCTTGTAACAAGCGAAGCCATGACGCATGACACCTCGCGCAAGCTTATGGTTCTTTTTATTTATATGGGGTGGCTGAACGGGCTCGAACCGTCGACAACTGGAATCACAATCCAGGGCTCTACCAACTGAGCTACAGCCACCATTGAAACCAGAAATCCATTGGCGTGCCCGACAGGAATCGAACCTGTAACCCCCAGCTTAGAAGGCTGGTGCTCTATCCGGTTGAGCTACGGGCACAATTCATCGGCAACCAACAAACTTCGTACTACTTGAACCTGGTCGGGGTGGAGAGATTCGAACTCCCGACATCCTGCTCCCAAAGCAGGCGCGCTACCAGGCTACGCTACACCCCGAAGGCCGCGCACTATACAGGCCGGGCTGAAAAAAATCAATTTTGTTCGCGCGACTTCTTGGTGATTTGCGGCATCGCCAGCATCAGGTAATACACCATCGACCAGAGCGTCAGCACCGCAGCAAGATAAATCAGGAATGTCCCCCACCACAGCGTCGAGATGCCGAACAAGGGCTCCTGGTACAGCAGGAACAGGATAGCCAGCATCTGGAAGGCCGTCTTGAACTTGCCCAGCATGGAAACCGCGACGCTCTTGCTGCTGCCGAGCTGTGCCATCCATTCGCGCAAGGCGGAAATCGTGATCTCGCGGCCGATGATGATGAAAGCGATGATCACATCCACCAGGTTCAGTTTGACCAGCACGATCAGCGCCGCGGCCACCATCAGCTTGTCGGCCACGGGGTCGAGGAAAGCGCCAAAAGCCGAACCCTGGTTCAATGCGCGCGCCAGATAACCATCCAGCCAGTCCGTGATCGCCGCCAGCCAGAACAGGAAGGTGGTGAGCAGGTGTTTCTCGTGCAGACTGATCGTGTCGTTCGACACATAGAACACCGCGACGAACACGGGGATCATCAATATCCTGAACCAGGTCAGCAGATTCGGTATGTTGAGCGGCATCTCTAATGTAGGTGCTGATATATCTTTTCTGCGAGCGCGGGACTGATTCCTTCGACTCGCGCCAATTCATCCACGCTGGCTTGCTGCACCCCCTTCAGCCCCCCGAAGTGAGTCAGCAGGTTGCGCCTGCGCTTCTCGCCCACGCCTTCGATATCTTCCAGCGATGATGCAGTGCGAGCCTTGCCGCGCCTGGCGCGGTGGCCACTGATGGCGAAACGGTGCGCCTCGTCGCGTACTTGCTGGATCAGATGCAAGGCCGGACTGTCTGGCGGCAATTGTAACGGCTTTTCCATATCGGGTCGTAACAATTGTTCCATGCCCGGCTTGCGTTCCACGCCTTTGGCGACGCCGACCAGCGCGATGTCGGACAGTCCCAGTTCCGCCATCACTTCTATCGCCATGCCCAATTGGCCTGCGCCGCCATCGATCAGGAGCAGGTCCGGCCGCTTGCCCTCGCCCGCCTGCAATTTCTGGTAGCGCCGCAGCAATGCCTGGCGCATCGCCGCATAATCGTCGCCCGGCGTGATGCCGCTGATGTTATAGCGGCGGTATTCCTGCGGCCGGATCGCCAAGTCGTCATACACCACGCAAGATGCCACCGTCGCCTCGCCCATCGTGTGGCTGATATCGAAGCACTCGATACGCTTGACGTCGGGCAACGCCAGGGCGTTGCGCAGGGCATCCAGGCGCAACGCCTGGCCTGCCTGCAGGCCCGCCTGCTGCTTCAGCGCCAGCAGTGCGTTGGCCTGGGCCATCTCCAGCCACTGCCTGCGCTCTCCCGTCACCGCATGGCGTATCTGTACCTTGTGCCCGGCCTGCTCGGTCAGCAACTGTTCCAGCGCCTCGTCGGAGATCTCGATGCTGGTGACGATCAACGGCGGTACGCTGCGTTCCAGATAATGTTGCGCCAGGAATGCCTCCAGCACTTCAGCGCTATCCTGCCCCTGCACGTTCTGCGGAAAAAAAGGCTTGTCGCCCAGATGGCGCCCGCCGCGCACCACTGCCAGATTCAGGCATAGCGCGCCTTCCGCCTCGACCACTGCAACGATGTCGGTATCGGTGTCGCGTCCGCTCTCCACGAACTGTTTCTGCTGTACCGTGTGCAGCGCCTGCAGCTGATCGCGCAACGCAGCGGCATGTTCGTATTGCATGGCTTCGGAAGCCTGTTCCATCGCCGCACGCAAGCGCTTCTCCACCTCATCATGCTTGCCCTGCAGCAACAGCCCGGCATTGCGCACATCGGTGGCGTAATCTTCCGGGCTGATGAGGCCGACGCAAGGCGCGCTGCAGCGGTGAATCTGGTGCAGCAGGCAAGGCCGCGTGCGGTTGTTGAACACGCCCTCCTCGCAAGTGCGCAGCCTGAATACTTTCTGCAGCAGGTTGATGCTCTCCTTGGCCGCCTGCGCATTCGGATAAGGGCCGAAATACTGGTGGCGCCTGTCGGTCGCGCCGCGGTAATAGGTCAGCCGCGGCGACGGGCTGCCGGTCAGCACGATGTAGGGATAGGATTTGTCGTCGCGGAACAGGATGTTGTAGCGCGGCTTCAGCGTCTTGATAAGGTTGTTTTCCAGCAGCAGCGCCTCGGCCTCGGTGCGGGTCACCGTGACCTCGATGCGCGCGATGTGCGACACCATCAGCTGGATGCGCGGCGACAGGTTGCTCTTCTGGAAATAGGAGCCAACGCGCTTCTTCAGCTGGTTGGCCTTGCCCACGTACAGCACCTGCCCTGCCTCGTCCAGCATGCGGTACACGCCCGGCTGCAACGGCAGCGAAGCGACAAATTCCTTGGGATCGAAGTCGGTGCCGTTCATCGCCTATATCAGGGCCTGCAGTCCACTGGCGAATTCGGTCGCCCCGCCGTTCGCCGGATGGCGCACCGCCCCGGCGACCTTCACCCCCATCTCGCCCAGCAGCCCTTCCGCCTTCTTGCCGACCGCAACGACCTTTGCGCGCGGGAACGCCTCGACCAGCAGACGCAAGGCAGGCTCGCCCAGCCGGATCTCGTCCGGGGTCGGCGTGCGGTTGGACCACAGTTCATCCGCGCGATGCGGATGCAGCTGCATCGCGTTCCACAGGATGGTGCGCTCTGCGATGCCAAGCCGGTAAAGCGTCTTCCACACGATGGTGGCGGATGGTTCGGAGAAAGGCAAACGCCGGTTCGACAGGCGTCCCGGCAAGGCCGGGATGCGCGGGATGGCCCCTTCGCCCAGCAGACGTTCGCTGGTGAAGGCGATGCCGCTGTAGCGGCAGCCCTGATAGCCCGGCGCTTCGCCGGCCAGGATGAACTCGGGTTTGCACGCCAGATGCAGGGCCAGCCGATCGAGCCTGGCTTCCGGCCCGTTGCCTGCGGCGTCATGCGGACAGCGCTCCGCCCATGGATTGAACAAGCCGGGCTTGCCGGCCGGCAGGGTAGCGACCAGGCTGCGCGCCAATGAAAGTCCTGATTTCATATCTTCCCTTCGTCCAATCCAGCCGCTGCAATGAAAAGCCCCGCTCGCGGCGGGGCTCGTCTCGGCAGCGGGCTGCCTTACTCGGCTGCCGGTGCTGCTGCTTCCGGCTGTGGCAGCAGCGCCTTCATGCTCAGACGCATGCGCCCCTTGTCGTCCACTTCCAGCACCTTGACCTTGACCACCTGGCCTTCTTTCAGGTGATCCGACACGTTGGCGATACGCTCGTGCGATATCTGGGAGATATGCAGCAGGCCGTCCTTGCCCGGCAGGATGTTGACCAGCGCGCCGAAATCCAGCAGTTTGACCACCGGACCTTCGTAGACCTTGCCCACTTCCACTTCCGCCACGATGTCCTCGATGCGTTTCTTCGCCAGTTCGCCGGCTTCGCCGCTTACGCAGGCGATGGTGATGTTGCCTTCGTCGTCGATATCGATGGTCGTGCCGGTCTCCTCGGTCAGCGCACGGATCACCGCACCGCCCTTGCCGATCACGTCGCGGATCTTTTCCGGATTGATCTTCATCTTGATCATGCGAGGTGCAAAACCGGAGACTTCCGGACGCACCGACGGCATCGCCTGTTTCATGATGCCGAGGATGTGCAAGCGGCCTTCCTTGGCCTGGCTCAAGGCAACCTGCATGATCTCCTTGGTGATACCGTTGATCTTGATGTCCATCTGCAGGGCGGTGATGCCCCTGTCGGAACCGGCCACCTTGAAGTCCATATCGCCCAGGTGGTCCTCATCGCCCAGGATGTCGGTCAGCACCGCAAAACGGCCGCCGTCCTTGATCAGGCCCATGGCGATACCGGCCACATGCGTCTTCACCGGCACGCCGGCATCCATCAGCGACAGGCAACCGCCGCATACGGAAGCCATCGAGCTGGAACCGTTGGATTCGGTGATCTCCGACACCACGCGGATCGCGTAGCCGCACTCCTCTTCGCTCGGCAGCACTGCGACCAGCGCGCGCTTGGCCAGACGGCCGTGGCCGATCTCGCGGCGCTTGGGCGTGCCGACGCGACCGGTCTCGCCGGTGGAGTATGGCGGGAAATTGTAGTGCAGCATGAAACGGTCGGAATATTCGCCCTGCAGTGCATCGATGGTTTGCGCATCGCGCATGGAACCCAGCGTTGCCACCACCAGCGCCTGTGTCTCGCCGCGGGTGAACAGCACCGAACCATGGGTACGCGGCAACACGCCGGTACGGATGGTGATCGGGCGCACGGTACGCGTGTCGCGACCGTCGATGCGCGGCTCGCCGCTCAGGATCTGGCCGCGCACGATCTTGGCTTCCAGTGCGCTGAACAATTCGCCGATCTCGTTCTTGGAGACATTTTCGAATTCCGGGGTCGCCAGCGCTTCGGCCACCTTGGCGCGGATCGCATCCACCTGCTGGGTACGCGCCTGTTTCTGGCGCACAGCATAGGCTGCCTTCAGGTCGTTTTCGGCCAGCGCGGCAATCCTGGCGATCAGCGCATCGTTCTTCGGTGCGGGCGTCCAGTCCCAATCGTCCTGCCCGACTTCGGATGCCATCTCGTTGATGGCGTTGATCACGGCCTGCATCTGCTCGTGGCCGAACACCACGGCGCCCAGCATCACCTCTTCCGACAGTTCCTGCGCCTCGGACTCCACCATCAGTACCGCTTTCGCCGTGCCGGCGACGACCAGGTCCATCTGGGAAGTAACCAGCTCATCCTTGGTCGGGTTCAGCAGGTATTGTCCATTGGCATAACCCACGCGCGCAGCGCCGATGGGGCCATCGAACGGGATGCCGGAGATCGCCAGTGCGGCGGAAGCGCCGATCATGGAAGGGATATCGGAGTCGATCTGTGGATCGGACGACAGCACGGTGGCGACGATCTGCACTTCGTTGTAGAAGCTTTCCGGGAACAGCGGACGCAGCGGACGGTCGATCAGGCGCGAAGTCAGGATCTCCTTTTCGCTGGGACGGCCTTCACGCTTGAAGAAACTGCCTGGGATCTTGCCGGCGGCATAAGTGCGTTCCTGATAATCCACGGTCAGCGGGAAAAAATCCTGTTCCGGCTTGGCATTCTTTTGACCCACCACAGTCACCAGCACCACGGTGTCGTCCAGGCTGACCATGACCGCACCGCTGGCTTGGCGCGCGATCTCGCCGGTCTCCAGTGTCAATTGATGTTTGCCGTAGCTCAGGGTTTTTTTATAGTGACTCAAGATAGCTCTCTCCAAATGTATATGCGTGACCGAGTTGCCAGCGTGGTAAATCGACTTCCAAAACGAAGCGGGTCGCATTCGCGACCCGCTTGCAAACTTTGTTACTTACGCAGATCCAGACGCTTGATCAGTTCTTTGTAGCCGTCCTCGTTCTTGCTCTTCAGGTAGTCCAGCAGCTTGCGGCGGCGGCTCACCAGACGCAACAGGCCGCGACGGGAGTGATGGTCCTTGTTATGCTCTTTGAAGTGTTCGGTCAGGTAGTTGATACGAGCCGTCATCAGGGCTACTTGTACTTCCGGGGAGCCGGTATCGCCCTTGGCGCGCTGGTAGTCAGTCACGATTTGCGATTTTTGTGCGGCGGTAATAGACATTGACTTCTCTCTCCAATAAAAAAGTGCGGCATTCTACCCCCGAATGGGGTCCCCGCTCAAGCTGTATCGCGCCGTGCTGCCGCTCTGGCCACGCCGGACAGCAGCCTGCCCGGCACCAGCCTCCCCCCCTCCAGGTCGCCTATGCCGATAAACCGTCCGCCGGCGTATAACCTGCGCTTTCCGGAGGGGAATGCATCCGTCAAGCCGAGTTTCTGTCCCTGCGCCAGCCGGTTGGCCTGAACCTCGTCCAGCTCCAGCGGCGGTAAGTTCTGCACCAGACTGTCCAGCGGCATCAGGCAGGCGTCGCGCGATCCCGCATCCATCGCCTCCAGCTGCTCCAGCGTATAGGCGTGGTCGAGGCTGAATTCGCCGATTCCCGTACGCCGCAAGGCGATCAGATGTCCGCCGCATCCCAGCATCTCGCCGATATCTTCGGCCAAAGTGCGGACATAGGTACCCTTGCTGCACAGCACGCTGAATTCCAGCTCGCTGTCCTGCAGCCGCTCCAGCGTCAGTTCGCGGATGAAGATGGTGCGCAGCTCGCGCTCCACCGTTTCGCCTTTGCGGATGTATTCGTAGAGCGGTTTTCCCTGGTGCTTGAGCGCGCTGTGCATGGGCGGCAATTGCCGGATCTCGCCCAGGAAACGGGCCAGCACGGTCGCCGCCCTCGCCTGATCGACCGCGACGGGACGCGTCTCGATCACCTCGCCTTCAGCATCGCCGGTGGTCGTGCGCTGTCCCAGCCTGATCGTCGCGCGATAACGCTTGTCGGCATCCAGAAGGGAGAGGGTGAATTTGGTAGCTTCGCCGAAACAGACCGGCAACAAGCCCGTCGCCAGCGGATCCAGCGTGCCGGTATGACCGGCCTTCTCGGCGTTGTAAAGGCGGCGGACCTTCTGCAGGGCGGTGTTGGAACTGAGCTCCAGCGGCTTGTCGAACAACAGGACGCCATCCAACGGTCTTGTGACCCGTCTGAATTGCTCAGTCTTTTTTGTCACTCGCAACCGCTTGGTCGATCAATTGGGAAAGATGGGAACCGCGCTCGATGGACGCGTCATAGACGAAATGCAGCTGCGGCGTGATGCGCAGCTTCATGGCATGCGCCAACTGGCTGCGCAGGAACCCGGCGGCGCGTTCCAGACCTTGCCGCAGCAACTCACTGTCGCCGTCGAGCGAGGTGTAGAACACCTTGGCATGGGCGTGGTCGTTGGCCACTTCGACGCCGGTCAGGGTCACTTTGCGCACCCGCGGATCCTTCACTTCAAGACGGACCAGCTCGGCCAGTTCGCGCCGGATCTGCTCGGCGATGCGGTCTGTGCGTGCAAAATCCTTGGCCATAAAATCAATTACCGAAGAATGAAAAATGTCGCGAGAGGCGATCAGGCAAGGCGGAAAACGGCTCAGAAGCAGCCACACTGACACGGTGGGACGAAGTCCTCAGGTGCGGGAAGTGCGACCGGCATCTGCTCCCGCAAGCGGCCGGCTGCGCCAGTAACGTGTCGCAGATGCGGTGTACATGCAGTACATGAGCATTCTGAGACGTTTTCCAACGCAGCATCATCGCCTCGCAGCAGTTTTTCACAGTGCCCGTGCCACTTCGACGATCTCGAACACTTCGAGCTGGTCACCCACTTCCAGATCGTTGTAACCCTTCAGCGACAAGCCGCACTCGAAGTTGGATTTGACTTCCTTCGCATCGTCCTTGAAACGCTTCAGCGAATCGAGTTCGCCGGTGTGGATCACCACGTTGTTGCGCAGCACGCGCACGCTGGAAGAACGCTTGATCATGCCTTCGGTGACGTAGCAACCGGCCACCGTGCCGACCTTGGAGATGTGGAACACCTGGCGGATCTCGACCATGCCGATGATGCTTTCCTTCTTCTCCGGTGCCAGCATGCCGGACAAGGCCGCCTTGATCTCATCCACCATCGCGTAGATGATGTTGTAGTAGCGGATGTCCACGCCGGACGACTCGGCCAGGCGGCGCGCAGCCGCATCGGCACGCGAGTTGAAGCCGATGATGATGGCCTTGGACGCCAGCGCCAGGTTGACGTCGGATTCGGTGATGCCGCCCACCCCGCTGTGGATCAGGCTGACCTTGACCTCCGGTGTGGAAAGCTTCTGCAACGAACCGGCAATCGCTTCGAGCGAACCCTGCACGTCGGCTTTCACGATCAGCGACAGGGTACGCACTTCGCCCTCGCCCATCTGCTCGAACATGTTCTCCAGCTTGGCGGCCTGCTGCTTCGCCAGCTTCACGTCGCGGAACTTGCCCTGGCGGAACAGCGCGATTTCGCGCGCCTTCTTCTCGTCCGCCAGCACCAGGAAATCGGCACCGGCAACCGGCACTTCGGACAGGCCCTGGATCTCGACCGGAATCGAAGGACCGGCTTCGTTCACCACCTTGCCGTTCTCGTCCAGCATCGCGCGCACACGGCCCGACACGGAACCGACCAATATCGCATCGCCGCGCTTCAGCGTACCCGACTGCACCAGCAGGGTCGCCACGGCGCCCTTGCCCTTGTCCAGACGGGCTTCCACCACCACGCCCTTGGCGCTGGTGTTCCTCGGCGCCTTCAGTTCCAGCACTTCGGCTTGCAGCAGGATGCCTTCCAGCAAGGTATCGATGCCCTGTCCGGTCTTGGCGGAAACCTCGACGAACATCGCGTCGCCGCCCCAGTCTTCCGGCACCACCCCTTCTGCCACCAGCTCCTGGCGCACGCGCTCGGAATTGGCATCCGGTTTGTCGATCTTGGTGATCGCCACCACGATGGGCACTTCAGCCGCCTTGGCATGGTGGATCGCCTCTTTGGTCTGCGGCATCACACCGTCGTCCGCTGCGACGACCAGGATGACGATGTCGGTCGCTTTCGCGCCGCGCGCGCGCATCGCGGTAAAGGCCTCGTGGCCCGGCGTATCCAGGAAGGTGATCATGCCGCGCGGCGTATCCACGTGGTATGCGCCGATATGCTGCGTGATGCCGCCGGCTTCGCCGCTCGCCACACGCGTACGGCGGATGTAGTCCAGCAAGGAAGTCTTGCCGTGGTCGACGTGACCCATCACGGTCACCACCGGGGCGCGCGGTTCCAGCACCACATCGCCATGATCGACAGCCTCCATCAGGAAGGCATCGGGATCGTCCGGCTTGGCCTGGACCGCCTTGTGCCCCATCTCCTCGACCACGATCATCGCGGTCTCCTGATCCAGCACCTGGTTGATGGTGACCATGGAGCCCATCTTCATCAGGGTCTTGATGATCTCCGCCGCCTTGATCGACATCTTCTGCGCCAATTCGGACACTGTGATGGTTTCCGGAACCATCACTTCCTGCACGATCGGTTCGGTCGGCAGGGAGAAGGCATGTGCCGCCTCGGGCTTGCTGTGCTTCTCATGACGCGGCGCACGAATCGCGCTGCCGCCGGTACGTCCGGCCAGGCCGCCGCGGGTATCCGCAGTGCGCGAAGGCGGGCGCTTCTTGTGCCCGGCCTCGTCCCATGGACTGTCCTTGGCTGCGGGCTTTTCCGTCTTCTTGGTCGGACGTGCCACCTTGTCGCCCGGCTTGAGTGTCGGCTTGTGCAAGGTACCTTCCTGAGCCACCGCATCCGCGGCAGGCGCAGCAACAACGGCGGGTTTCGCCTCGGCCACGGCTTCAGCGGCGGGCGCGGCGGCTGGCGCCGGCTCCGCAACAGCGGCAGCCTTGCGTTTGCTGCGTTCCTGTTTGGCCTGGATCTCGGCAGCCTGGCGCGCCGCCAGCTCCGCCTGCAGGCGCGCTTCTTCCTCGCGTGCCTTCTGCTCCTGTTCGTCCAGCACTTTCCTGGGCTTGGCCACCTTGGCCTCTTCAACGGCCGGTGCCGGTTTCGCTGCCACCAGCTCATCCGCCCCCGGTGCGGGGATAGGCGCAACGGTGCGTTTCTTGCGCACCTCCACCTGGATGGTGCGCGACTTGCCGGTGCTGTCGGCCTTCTTGATCGCAGTCGTTTCGCGGCGCGTCAGCGTGATCTTGCTCTTGCTGGCGCCATGCGCACCGCGCAGGTGTTCCAGCAGCTGCGATTTATCCTGTTCCGAGATGGAGTCGGTATCTTTCTGCTTAGTGACTCCAGCCGATTTCAACTGCTCCAACAGCAGTTCGACCGGCAACCCCAGCTCACCCGCAAATTGCGCGACGTTCATTTTTCCCATTACGACCCCTTAACCCAATACCAGACTACGGATAACCCTTGCAGAGCGCGCTTCAAGCTCAGACGAACCAGGGCGCGCGCGCAGTCATGATCAACTTGTTTGCACGTTCTTCATCCATTCCCGTCATTTCCATCAGCTCGTCGCCATCCAGGTCGGCCAGTTGCTCCTGTGTGCCGATGCCCTTGCCCGCCAGAGTGCGCGCCGTTTGCTCATCCATGCCTTCGATCTTCAACAGATCTTCGATGTTGTGCTCTACCTGCTCTTCGTTGGCGATGGCGGCCGTCAGCAGCGCATTGCGGGCACGGCTGCGCAGTTCGTTCACCGTCGCTTCGTCGAACGCTTCGATGGCCTGCATCTCTTCCAGCGGCACGTAGGCAACTTCTTCCAGCGTGTTGAAACCTTCCTGCACCAGGATGTCGGCGACTTCCTCGTCCACATCCAGCTTGCTCACGAACAGGTCGCGGATCTTGGAGAATTCCTGCTCGTTCTTCTCGGCAGATTGTTCCACCGTCATCAGGTTGATCTCCCAGCCGGTCATCTCGCTGGCGAGACGCACGTTCTGGCCGCCGCGGCCGATGGCCTGCGCCAGGTTCTCTTCCTCGACCACCACATCCATACTGTGCTTCTCTTCATCCACCACGATGCTGGTCACCTCGGCCGGTGCCAAGGCGTTGATCACATAGGTGGCAGGCTCTTCCGACCACAGGATGATGTCGACGCGTTCGCCCGCCAGTTCGTTGGTCACGGCCTGCACGCGCGAACCGCGCATGCCGACGCAGGTGCCGATCGGGTCGAGACGCTGGTCGTGGCTGCGCACCGCGATCTTGGCGCGCGAACCGGGATCGCGGGCTGCACTGACGATGTCCAGCAGCCCTTCTTCGATCTCGGGCACTTCCAGCTCGAACAGCTTGCTCAGGAATTCGGTCGTGATACGGGACAGGATGATCTGCGGACCGCGTACGGTGCGATCCACACGCAACAGATAGGCACGCACCCGGTCGCCCACGCGCAGGTTCTCTTTCGGGATCATCTGATCGCGCGGCAGCAAGGCTTCGATCTTGCCGAATTCGATGATGGCGTTGCCGCGCTCGATGCGCTTGATCGTGCCGGATACCAGGTGCTCGTTACGCTCCATGAAATCGGCCAGGATCTGTTCGCGTTCCGCATCACGGATCTTCTGGAAGATGACCTGTTTCGCCGCCTGCGCGCCGATACGGCCGAAGTCGATGTTTTCCAGTGGTTCCTCGATGAACTCTTCCAGCTGGATATCGGGATTCCGCTTGCGCGCCTCTTCCAGCTTGATGTGCAGTTCTGGCGTTTCGAAGGTCTCGTCGTCCATCACCTGCCAGCGGCGGAAAGACTCGTACTCGCCGGACTGGCGGTCGATGCTCACGCGCACATCCGCCTCCTCGTCCGCGAAACGCTTCTTGGTCGCGGAAGCCAAAGCCGATTCCAGCGCACCAAACACGATCTCCTTGTCCACGTTTTTCTCGCGCGCCAAGGCATCCACCAACAACAGAACTTCACGACTCATAACAGTCTCCAACGAGCACTCTGATTAAAACACCGGCACCAAACGTGCCTTATCTATATTGGACAGCTCGATCGCTACCAGGCTGCCATCCACGTCCAACTGCACTGCACCATCCTTCACCCCGCCGAGCATGCCGGCAAAATTCTTGCGGCCGGCCATCGGCACGCGCACCTTGATCTGCGCCTTCTGTCCGGCAAAGCGCTCGAAATCGGCGACCTTCTTCAATACCCGGTCCAGACCCGGCGAAGACACTTCGAGGCGTTCGTAATCCACCCCTTCCACCGTGAACAGGCGCACCAGCTGGTTGCTGACCCGCTCGCAATCTTCCACCGAGATGCCGTCCGGCTTGTCCATGAACACACGCATCAGCCCGCGACCGGACACTTCCAGATCGACCAGCTCGTAGCCCATCCCGGCCAGCGTCGTCTCTACCAGCTTCGCCACATCCATATCCGTACCCACAAATAAAAAACGGGCTCGAAGCCCATCTGAAAACGGCGCGCATTATAACAAAGGGATCAGCTAATGGAAACAGCTATTTAAGGAATCGCCCATTCCCGCCCTATTCTCGCGGGGGATTGGGGAAGGCAAGGCCCGATAAGGCTAAACCTGCATCAACTTGCGGATGCCTTGCGCATCCGGCTGCAGGATCACGCCCTTTTCCGTGATCAGCCCGGTCACCAGCTCGGCCGGGGTCACGTCGAAGGCCGGATTGCGTATCTTCACCCCCTCCGCCGCCCAACGGCAATCGCGGAAGCCCTTCACCTCGTCCTCCGAACGTTCTTCGATAGGAATATCCTTGCCCGTGGCGATGCTCAGGTCGATGGTCGACAACGGGCACGCCACATAGAACGGGATGTTGTGCCGCCTGGCCAGCACCGCCACCATGTAAGTACCGATCTTGTTCGCCACGTCGCCATTGGCCGCCACGCGGTCCGTGCCCACCACCACCGCATCCACCTCGCCCTGCGCCATCAGGTGCCCGGCCATATTGTCGGTGATCAGCGTCACCGGGATGTTCTCCTGCACCATCTCCCATGCCGTCAGCCGCGCGCCCTGCAGGAAAGGCCGCGTCTCGTCGGCGATCACCGAAATTTTCTTGCCCGCCTCTACCGCCGAGCGGAACACCCCCAGCGCCGTGCCCCAGCCCGCCGTCGCCAGCGCACCCGCATTGCAATGCGTCAGCACCCGCGCCCCATCCTTCAGCAAGGCCGCGCCGTGCGCGCCCATCGCCTTGTTGATGCGGATATCCTCGGCCAGTATCTCATGCGCCTCCGCCAGCAAGCGCTGCGCGATCCGCGGCGGCGTTTGCGTCGCGACGCTCTCCCACACCTTGCGCATGCGCTGCAATGCCCAGAACAGGTTCACCGCCGTCGGGCGGCTGGCGGCCAGCACCTTGAAGCCTTCCTCCATGCCCTTGTTGAATTCCGCCGCATCACTCCCTCGCCTCTCAGGGGAGAGGGCTGGGGTGAGGGATGGTGTCGCATTCGACAACCGCAACGCCTCCAGCGCCACACCATACGCCGCCGCCACCCCGATGGCCGGCGCACCGCGCACCACCATGCTGCGGATGCCCTCGGCCACAGAATGCGCCGTGTAGTAGCTCAGGTATTCAAAGGCGGCAGGCAGGATGCGCTGGTCGATCATTTCCAGCCGGTTATTGAACCAACGCAGGGTTTCGACTTTCACAGTTTAATCGCCCTCGAATTCGCACAACGCAAACACCTTGTGCCCGCGCTTCTCCAGCCGCGCCCGACCGCCGATGTCCGGCAGGTCGATCATGAAGCAGCATTCGACGATCTTGCCGCCCATCTTCTCGATCAGGATAACGGCGGCCTCGGCCGTGCCGCCGGTGGCGATGAGGTCGTCCACCAGCAGCACCTTCTCGCCCTTGGAAATCGCATCGGTATGGATCTCGATGCGGTCGGTGCCGTATTCGAGCGCGTAGTCGTGGCCGATGGTCTCGGCCGGCAGTTTGCCTTTCTTGCGGATGGGCACGAAGCCGACGCCGAGTGCATAGGCCAGCGGCGTGCCGATGATGAAGCCGCGCGATTCGATGCCGGCGATCTTGTCGATCTTCACGTCCTTGTAGCGGCGCACCAGTTCGTCGATGGTGGCGCGCAGGCCGACGGGGTCTTTGAGCACCGTGGTGATGTCGCGGAACATGATGCCCTGCTTGGGGTAATGCGGTACCGTCCTTACTCGTGATTTGATCGTCATCTCAGCTCCGTTTTTTGTAACCGACGAACTTCTCCTGCACTTCATGCATCTGCTGCTGCGTCAGGATATGCGGCTCGCCCGCCTGCAGGGTGCGCCAGTAGATCTCGCACAGGTATTCGACTTCGAGCGCGACGGACAGCGCGTCGGCCAGGTCCTTGCCCAGCGCGATCATGCCGTGGTTGCCGAGCAGGCAGGCCTTGCGGCCGTGCAACGCCTCCAGCGCGAGGTCGGACAGGTTCTGTTCGCCGAACACGCTGTAGGGCGTGCAGCGGATGGTATCGCCGCCGGCGATGGCGATGTGGTAGTGCACCGCAGGCACGTCGCGCCCCAGGCAGGCGATGGTGGTCGCAAAGGTGGAATGCATGTGCAGCACCGCGCCGATCTCGGGACGGGCCTTGAGGATGTCGCGGTGGAAGCGCCATTCGCTGGAGGGCTTGCCGCCCTGCAGCACCTTGCCCTCGGCATCCAGCAGCACCATGTCCTGCTCGGTCATCTCGGCCACGGGCAAGGCGGACGGCGTGATCAGGATATCGCCGCCGCAGCGCACCGAGGCGTTGCCTGCCGTGCCGCGATTGAGGCCGAGCTCGACCATGCGGCGCGAGGCGTCGAGCAGTTGTTTGCGTGAGAGTTGTTCAGTCATGTATCACCTGCATATCGTATTCAAAATCATTCGTCATACCGGCCTTCGCCGGATAACCAGCCACTTGCCAGCTTAGTGGATTGGCAAGCAGCTCCATCATCGACGGCATTATTTCAGCATCCGCCCTGCTATCGCCTGCAGTTTCTGCTTCATCGCCGCGTCGCGCGCTTCCGGAGCGGTGATGAGGGCGTGTTGCAGGGCGCTGCGGCAACCGCAGTCGCAGGCCCCGGCATCCGCGCCCAGTCTGGGCACGACATGCTTCACCAGACTCTTGGCCTTGTCGGCGTTGGCCAGCAGCACCTTGATGATCTGCTCCACCGTCACGTCGTCGTGGTTGGGGTGCCAGCAGTCGTAGTCGGTGACCATGGCCACCGTGGCATAGCACAGCTCGGCCTCGCGGGCGAGCTTGGCTTCCGGCATGTTGGTCATGCCGATCACGTCGCAGCCCCACTGGCGGTACAGCTCGGACTCCGCCAGGCTGCTGAACTGCGGGCCTTCCATCACCAGGTAGGTGCCGCCGCGCATGGCAGGAATGCCGGCTTCTTTCGCCGCGCGCTCGACATGGTCGCCCAGACGTTTGCACACCGGGTGCGCCATCGAGACATGCGCCACCAGGCCGCTGCCGAAGAAGGACTTCTCGCGGGCGAAGGTGCGGTCGATGAACTGGTCGACGATGACGAAGGTGCCGGGAGTCAGGTGTTCGCGCAGGGACCCGACCGCGCTGACCGAGATGACGTCCGCCACCCCGACGCGCTTGAGCACGTCGATGTTGGCGCGGAAGTTGATCTCGGACGGCGGGATCTTGTGCCCGCGGCCGTGTCGCGGCAGGAAGGCCAGCTTCACCCCGTTCAGCTCGCCGAACAGCAATTCGTCCGAGGGTGCGCCAAATGGCGACTCGACTTTCTCCCAGCGTTTGTTTTCCAGTCCGGCGATGTCATATACGCCGCTGCCGCCGATGATGCCGATGCTTGCCTGCCCCATGATGCTCCCTGCCCGATTGGAATAGGCGGGGATTGAAACAGGAAACCCCGTTTAGCTCAAGGTCAAGCGCAGGCACGATAGACAAGAAAGCCGCTCGGGCGTATCTTTCCCACCGTATCTTTCCACGAATCATTACCCCATGTCCCAAGCTGAAAATCACGCCGACCTCCAGATCGTCGGCATGCGTTGCGCCTCCTGTTCCAGCCGCCTGGAAAAAGCATTGAATCAATTACCTGAGGTCACTGCCGTGGTCAATCTGGCCACCGAAAAAGCCAGCGTGACTTTCGACCCCACACTCACCAACGTGGACGAACTCATCAAGACGGTGCGCGATACCGGTTTCGACGCCCATGTGACGCGCGACTTCGCCGCCGAAAAGGCGGATCGCCTCAAGGCCTACCAGCAGGAAAAGATCCGTTTCTATATCTCCCTGGCGCTCATCATGCCGATGGTGCTGGAGATGGCACTGATGCTGTTCGACGTGCATCTGATGATCCCGACCTGGGCGCAATGGGCGCTGGCGACACCGGTGCAGTTCTGGATCGGCGCGCGCTTCTACCGCGGCGCCTGGGCCAGCCTGAAACACGGCAGCGGCAACATGGACCTGCTGGTGGCGCTGGGCACCAGCGCCGCCTATTTCCTCAGCGTCGCCATCATCGTGTTCGACATCCATCAGCCGGTGTATTTCGAATCCAGCGCAGTGCTGATCACGCTGGTGCTGATGGGCAAACTGCTGGAGGCCGGCGCCAAGGCCAAGGCTTCGGACGCCATCGAGAAACTGATCCAGTTGCAGCCCAAGGTCGCCCATGTGGAACGCGACGGCGAAATCCTCGACGTCTCCGCCGGCCAGCTGCGGCCGGACGACATCTTCGTCGTGCGCCCCGGCGAGAACGTGCCGGTGGACGGCATCGTGCTGGAAGGCATCTCCACCATGGACGAGAGCATGCTCACCGGCGAGAGCATGCCGCAAACCAAGCAGGCGAACGACAAGGTGTATACCGCCACGCTGAACCATCAGGGCCTGCTCAAGTGCCGCGCCACCGCGGTCGGCAGCCATACCCAGCTGGCTGCGGTGGTGCGCCTGGTGGAACAGGCGCAAGGTTCCAAGGCCCCCATCCAGCGGCTGGCCGACAAGATCTCCGGCATCTTCGTGCCTGTCGTCCTGTTGCTTGCCGTTGCCACCCTCTTCATCTGGTACAAGGTCGACGGCGACCTGTCGTATGCGATCATCAATGCGGTGTCGGTGCTGGTCATCGCCTGTCCGTGCGCATTGGGCCTGGCCACGCCAGTCACCATCGTCGTCGCCAGCGGGCTGGCGGCGCGCGAAGGGATACTGGTCAAGGATGCGGCAGCGCTGGAACGCGCGCACAAGCTGTCGGTGCTGATACTGGACAAGACCGGCACGCTGACCGAAGGCAAACCCACCCTGACCGACCTGCGCCCCAGCGCCGCCAGCGGCGTCGGCGAACTGCTGCGCATCGCGGCCAGCCTCGCGCAGCATTCCACGCACCCGCTGTCCGGGGCGGTGATGGAATACGCGCAGGCCCAGGCCACCCTGCCCTTGCCGATCACCGAGTTCGAAGAAGCGCCGGGCAGCGGCCTGAGCGCCAGGCTCGACGGTGTCACCTACCTGCTCGGCTCGCCGGCCTTCATCACCCAGCACGGCATCGCGCTGGACGAGCCGTCGATACTGGCCTTGCAGAAACAGGGACGGACCGTGATCGCGGTCGCACGCGAGCAGGTGTTGCTCGGCTACATCGCATTTGCCGACAGGATACGCACCAGCAGCCGCATCGCCGTGGCACGCATACGCAAAATGGGGATACGCGTGGTGATGCTGAGCGGCGACAACCAGGCCACCGCACAGGCCATCGCGGCACAGGCCGGTATCGATGAATTCATCGCCGAGGTATCGCCGCAGGACAAGGCGCGCTACGTCGGCTCGCTCAAGAACAGGAAGACGCTGGTCGGCATGGTCGGCGACGGCATCAACGATGCGCCCGCACTGGCCGCCGCCGATGTCAGCTTCGCCATGAAGAACGGCAGCGACATCGCCATCGAGGCCGCGGATATCACGCTGATGCGCAACG
This sequence comes from Sideroxyarcus emersonii, assembly GCF_021654335.1. Lineage (NCBI taxonomy): Bacteria > Pseudomonadati > Pseudomonadota > Betaproteobacteria > Nitrosomonadales > Gallionellaceae > Sideroxyarcus > Sideroxyarcus emersonii. Next base: position 1,283,329 of record NZ_AP023423.1, on the reverse strand, counting down.
ACCTCAACAGCGTGGCCGATGCCATCGACCTGTCCCATGTCACGCTCTCCAAGATCCGCCAGAACCTGTTCTTTGCCTTCGCCTACAACGTGCTGGGCATCCCGCTGGCCGGCATCGGCCTGCTCAACCCGATGATCGCAGGCGGCGCGATGGCGATGAGCTCCGTATCGGTGGTCAGCAATGCGCTGCTGCTGAAGCAATGGAAACCCGGCACATCCGGCCCGGCGGAAGAACCTTCCGCAGCAGCCGGTCCCGAGGCGCCGGAAACCACCTGAAAAGCGGCATCCTGCAAAGCACAACGGGGGCCTGCGCCCCCGTTGCCTGTGACTTGTAACCAACCCTTCTGCGACTAGAATTCCTTCTCAGCCTGCCCCTGTGTTGCCGGCATCGCGGGAGAAGTCGCAAGCTCGGCAGACAGTTTCAGATCGCTCATCGCCGCCGGTCCGCTCGCATCCTGCCTGGGGGCGAACTGCGCGACCACGATGCTGCCGTTGCCGGCGACCTTCTCCGGCTTGGCATTCGGGCTGGCACCGCCGAACCACAGGCCCACGCTGAACAGCAGCGATGCCGCCAGGGCAACCTGGGTGTAGCGATTGATGCGGTGGGTCTTGCTCAGCCGTTGCAGCAACTTGCCCGTTTCCAGCCTGGACTTGGCCTGGTACAACTCTTCGCGCACCTCCTCGGTCAGGCCTCGTTCCAGCTCCTCGCTCTGATGCAGCGCAGCAATGGCGTCTTCCTCGAGTTTCAGTTTCTCCTGCACCGTCTGCTCGGCGAGCAGCTCGGCGAACTCGCGCTGGCGCGCCAGTTCGGCCATCTGCTGTTCCGCAGCGATGCGCGCTTCGGTCGCTTCGACGACACGGCGCTCGGCCTCCAGACGATCCTGGGCGGCGGCGGCCAGCTGTTCTTCGGCAACCCGGTTCTGCTGCTGCAGCAACAGGCTCTGCTGCTCCCTTGCCAGGTTCTGCTGTTCCAATGCCAGTTGGGCTGCTTCTTCGCGCTCGCGCTCTTCGATCAGCAGTTTGTTCTCTTCTGCGACCGCGATGCGCTGGCGCACCAGGGCAGCCACACGCTCGGTCGCGGCGCGTTCTTCCGCATCCCGTTCCTGCTGATCCCGCAAGAACTGTGCCGTTTCCTGGCGTTCGCGCTCTTCAATACGGCGCTTGGCCTCTTCAGCCGCTGCGATGCGCTGACGCGCCTGCATCACCGCAAGCGTTTCGGCCTGCAGCACTTCTTCTTCCGCCTTGGTGGTACGCGCCAGCGACTCGACCTTCAGCTTGGCCATGTTGATGGCACGAATCTCGGCTTCTTCCTGCACCTTCGTGGCGGCAACGATTTCTTCAGCCATGGCCTGCTTGGCAGCGGCGATCTCCTGGGCACGCACTTCGACGGCGATGCGCTCGTTGTCCGCCTCGATGGCGCGCAATTCCGCATCCATGCGTAGCGTGATCTGCTCGATGGCAGCGTTCTCGGAGGCCAGTTTGGCTGCCGCCACCCGGGCCGCTTCCTCGTCCAGAGCCTGTCTTTGCCTGGATGCTTCCGCCGCGAGCCGCTCGGCATCGGTACGTTGCTGCAATGCCTCCACCTCGGCCTGCTCCGCCGCCTGCCTCTCCTCTGCGGCCAGGCAGGATTCCACCATCAGTTGCGCGCGCCGTTCAGCCAGAGGCAGAGCGGAATTGATGGCATCCAGTTTCTTTTGCAGTTCGTATGTAGCCAGTTCGTCGGCCTTGGCCTGCGCCTGCTCTGCGGCAAACAATTCCTTTTCCAGTTCGGCCTTGCCTTCGGCGATGCTCCTGGCGCACTCGGCCATCTCGAAGTGCTGGTGGGCCCGTTCGATCGCTTCCGCCTCGGCATGCACCTGCAGCTCGATGGCATGCGAAGCGCGCATATCGGCTTCGGCGCGCTGTTGCGCCAGCACCATCAATTCACGCTCGGCTTGCAGTTTGACCTCGGCGGCCCGCCTGGCCTGTTCCTCCACGGCCAGCAGGTCGCCCGCTTCCAGTTCGATCTGCCGCAACACCTCGTTCGCCGCCTCGCGCTCCTTGATGGCAAGCTGCTCGGCTTCCACGCGCGACTCCAGCAGTTTCAGCATCTCCTGTTCGGCCTGCAGCTTGCGTTCCGCCGCCAGCCGTTCTTCCTGTTCGGCGGCAAGCGCCATCCGGGCGATCTCGACCGCCTTCAGTTCAGCCTCCACGCGGGCATCCGCCTCGGCCTGGGCCTGCTGCTCGATCCTGATGCGCAATTCCACTTCCTGCGTGGCTTTGCGCTCCTGCTCCACTTTGGCCATCGCTGCGCGCTCGGCTTCCAGTTCCGCCGCCACGCGGGCCTGGGTCTCGGCCAGCACCTGCATCTCGGCACGCACGCGGGCATTCATCGCTTCCTGTGCCGAATTCTCGGCCGCCAGCTTGGCATTGATCATCGCCATCGCTTCTTTCTCGGCCTTGAGCTTGCCCTGCATGGACTGGGTCAGCGCATCTTCGGTGCGCGCCTTCTCCTGGGCCAGCAAAGCCGCTTCGCGTTCGAGTTGCGCCTGTTGTTCGAGTTCGCTGCGCAGGCGCTGCTCGGCGGCCTGCCGCTGTTCCAGCTCGGCCTGCGCCTGCCGTTCTGCCGCGAGCTTTTCGTTCACCGCATCGGCCAGCTGCTCTTCCATTTTTTTCTTGGCATGCACTGCCGCCGCCAGTTCGCGCTCCTGCACCAGGCGCGCCTGGACTTCGCCGGCCAGTTCGGCTTCGGCCCGGGTGCGCGCCTCGATCTGTTCAGTCAGTTCGCTTTCCTGCCGCACCTTGCCCTGCAAGATGGCTCGTGCATGGGCTTCGGCGCGGGCCCGTGCCTGCGCCGCCAGCTGTGCCTCGATCTCGGCCTCGATGCGGCCGCGCGATTCCAATATCGCTTCCGATTCGATGGGGCTCTCTTCGCCACGGGAAGAAACCAACCGGATGTTTTTCTGTGCTGACATGTTCCACCTCTTTCGCGTTGTGATGCCAAGGGCATCGGCTCGACGCTAAAGTAACAGGTAGGGGCCAGTCTGAAGTGCGGAATAAAGGCAGAAAAACAGGCTATTTTGCCGGACCAGGAAGTGCCGGCAGCGGTGCTGCCGCACCGATTCGCGAGCCGGCGATCAGGCTCTGTTCTGCAGCAGCAATGCTTCCAGCTCTTCCGCAGGGATCGCCCTGGAGAACAGGAATCCCTGGGCATAATCGCAACCGGCACGCTTCAGCAGGTCGCGTTGCTGCTCGGTCTCGACACCTTCGGCGATGACCTTCAGGCCCAGTTTGTGCGCCATGACGATAATCGCCTCGCACAAGGCCATGTCGTCGGACTGGGTCCCGAGGTTGTTGACGAAGGACTGGTCGATCTTGAGGTAGTCGATATCGAACTTCTTCAGGTAGGCCAGAGAGGAATAGCCCGTACCGAAGTCGTCTATCGCCAGTTGTATGCCCGCATCGCGCGATGCCAGCAGCCGGTCCTTGACGTTGCCATTGTCGTCGAGCAGCACGCCTTCGGTGATCTCGACCACCAGGCTGCTGGCCTGCAATCCGTTCTGCCGCATCTCGCTCAGCCATTCCGCCGCCTTCAGCGGATTGTCGTTGTGGAACTGCACCGGGGACTTGTTGACGCTGATCTGGAAACCTCTGTGATGGCTGGCCTGGAGGCGCTTCACCTGATGCATGGCCTGGCGCAATACCCAGTCGCCGATCTCGACGATCAAGCCGGTCTCTTCTGCCAGCGGAATGAATTCGGCCGGGTTGACCATACCCCGCCTGGGATGCATCCAGCGGATCAAGGCCTCGGCCTTGTGGATATCCCCGGTCGCCAGTTCGACGATGGGTTGGTAATAGACGCGGAATTGCTCGGATGCCAGGGCGTCCCGCAGGTCGTTGACCAGCCGCATGCGTTTCTGCGCATTCTCCTGCAGGACAGGCGTGAAATAGCTGAAGCGGTTGCGCCCCAGATGCTTGGCCACGTACATCGCCTGGTCGGCGTTCTTCAGCAGAGCTTCCATGTTGTCCGCATCGGTGGGAAACAGCGTGATACCGACGCTGGCGGAGATGAAGGCTTTTTCTTCGCCCAGCAGGAAGGGCGAAACCAGTGTGGCGATGATGCTCTGCGCGATGCGTTCGATGCTGGCATCCTCGCGGATGTCCGGCAGGATCACCACGAACTCGTCTCCGCCCATGCGCGCGACCGTGTCGGATTCGCGTACGCAATGCTGGATGCGCTGCGCGGCGTCGACCAGCAGCAGATCGCCGGCATCGTGGCCCATGGTATCGTTGACTTCCTTGAAATGGTCGAGATCGATCAGCATGAGCGCGAACGCGGCATGGTCGCGCCTGGCCAGCCTGATCGTCTGCTCCAGCCTGTCGCGGAACAGGCGACGGTTCGGCAATTGGGTGAGCGCATCGTAATGCGCCTGTCGCCTGATGGTCTCCTCGGCCATCTTGCGTTCGGTGAGGTCGGTATGGGTGCCGATCATGCGCGTCACTTTGCCGTCGGCGGAACGATGCGCCACCATGCCCCGCGTAAGTATCCATTTCCAGCTATCGTCCTTGCAGCGTACCCGATACTCGCCGGAGAACTTGTCGGATTTCGAATGAAAAAATTCGCCGATCCGGCCAAGCAGGCGGGCGATGTCCTCCGGATGGACGCGCGCATTCCATTCCGACATGTCGTTGCCGATCTCGTCGTCGGCAAAGCCGAACATCGCTTTGCCGCCCTTGGAAAGCAGGACCTCGTTGCTCTGCACATCCCAGTCCCACACGCAGTCGCCGCCGCCTTCCAGCGCAAAGCTCCAGCGTGCCTCGCTCTCGCGCAATGCTTCCTCGATCCGGATGCGCTCAGTCACATCGACCGAGATGCCGATGGCGCCGATCACCTCGCCTTTGCTGTCGCGCAGCCTGGCCTTGGTCACTTCCAGCTGATGGAGTTTCCCATCGACCAGCGGCAAGGTTTCGATAGAGACATAAGGTTCATTCTGGGCCAGGCAGGCGCGATCCGAAGCGAGAAACCGGGAGGCGATCTTTTCGCCCAGCAGATCCGGCAGGTGCGTCGTGGACAGGAAGGCACTCTCCGGAATGCCTGTGGCGGCGCAAAATTTCCTGTTCACGAAACGGTAACGCCCATCCCTGCCCACCAGCCAGATACCCATCGGGGCATGATCCAGGATGGCCTGCAATTTCGATTCGCTCTCGCGCAGCGCCCAGGCGTCGCGGCGATGCTGGCGGATCGTGGTCGCCAGCACGATACCGACAAAGCTCATGCTCATCATGTACAGCCAGAAATTCAGCAGCCCGTTCTGGGAATCCTTGGCGAAGAATCCAGTTCCATCGAGCGCACCCAGCAGCCCCTGTATCGCCGTCAGGAGCAGCACCAGCGTCACCCCGTGACGCCCGAAGCGAATCGCGGCCCAGGCCAGGAACAGGAACATCAGGTAGCCGAACGGCATGTCCGAGAACGAACGCGGCGTCCATCCGCGAAAGGCAACCAGGCTGGCCAAGAAGGCGAATACAACGAACAACGACATCTCCAGCCAGCGGCCTCGCTGCTTCAACCATCTGTCCGATTTGCCCCAGACCAGCAGGAATGGCGCAAGCAATGCAATACCGAGCAGATTGCCCATCGTCCAGAACAACCATCCCGGCAGCATCGCTGCAGCCGGCAGGATGTCTGCGCTAACCAGGGTGACGGTCCCTAGGGTTGCCGCCAACATGGCGACGATGGCCCCAACCAGGATCAGCCACAGGTAATCGCGCGGTTGTTGCAGCGCAGGATCGAAGGATTTGACGAGCGACAGCAACCAGAGTGCCAGCAATGGCTCCCCCATATTGCTTAAAGCGATGAAGAACGAGACCGGGACAGAACGACCTACCGACAGGTAGGTTGTCAGCGCGCCGATAAAAATACCGGGCCAATATTTCCTGCCACCAATTATCAGTACGGCCAGGCCCAGGCCGCTCGGCAACCAGACCGGGGAGATGTTGCCGTCGGTTGTCAGATTGGCGAGAACCAGCCGGATAAGCAGTGCGTACAGCACTGCCAGCCCCAGCATCTTCGGAATATCCGACCAGCGATAGCCTGTGAATGGATGCACGCCAGACAACATCAGTTAATCATCCACCCCCGCGACCATCTCACTCCCACTCGATGGTCGCGGGCGGCTTGCCTGAGATGTCATAGACCACCCGGTTGATGCCGCGCACTTCATTGATGATGCGGTTGGAAACCTTGCCCAGCAAATCGTACGGCAGGTGCGCCCAGTGCGCGGTCATGAAGTCCTGCGTCTGCACCGCGCGCAGCGACACCACCCATTCGTAGGTGCGGCCGTCGCCCATCACGCCGACCGACTTCACCGGCAGGAATACGGTGAATGCCTGCGAGGTCTTGTCGTACCAGCTCTTGCCGTCGGCATCCCTGGTGTTGCGCAATTCTTCGATGAAGATGGCGTCGGCACGACGCAGCAGCTCGGCATACTCGCGTTTCACCTCGCCGAGGATGCGCACGCCCAGGCCGGGGCCGGGAAACGGATGGCGGTACACCATGTCGGCCGGCAGCCCCAGCGCCACGCCGAGTTCGCGCACTTCGTCCTTGAACAGCTCGCGCAACGGCTCCAGCAGCTTGAGGTGCATGGATTCCGGCAGGCCGCCGACGTTGTGGTGCGACTTGATGGTGTGCGCCTTCTTGGTCTTTGCGCTGGCCGATTCGATCACGTCCGGATAGATGGTGCCCTGTGCCAGCCATTTGGCCTGTTTCAGCTTGGCCGATTCGCGCTGGAACACTTCGACGAACTCGCGGCCAATGATCTTGCGCTTCTGCTCGGGATCGCTGACCCCGGCCAGATGCTTCATGAATTCGCCGCTGGCGTCGACATGGATGACCTTCATGTGCAGGTTCTTCGCGAACGTTTCCATCACCTGCGCGCCTTCGTTCAGGCGCAGCAGGCCGTTGTCGACGAACACGCAGGTGAGCTGGTCGCCGATGGCGCGGTGGATCAGCGCCGCTGCCACGGACGAATCCACGCCGCCGGACAGGCCGAGGATGACCTCTTCGTTGCCAACTTGCGCCTTGATCTTCGCCACCGCCTCGGCAATGTAGTCCGGCATGTTCCAATCCTGCCCGCAACCGCAGATGTCGTGCACAAAGCGTCCGATGATGGCCTTGCCCTGGTAGGTGTGCGTGACTTCCGGATGGAACTGCACCGCATAATAACGACGCGACTCGTCCGCCATCGCAGCAAACGGCGTGGCTGCGTTGGAAGCGATCACCGAGAAACCGGGCGGCAGCGCCGTCACCTTGTCGCCGTGACTCATCCATACATCGAGCAGGCCGTGGCCTGCCGCGTTGGTCTTGTCCTGGATGCCGTCGAACAGTTTGGAATGCCCTTGCGCGCGGATCTCGGCATAACCGAACTCGCGCACCTTGCCGCTCTCGACCTTGCCGCCCAGTTGCGCCGCCATGGTCTGCATGCCGTAGCAGATGCCGAATACCGGCACGCCCAGCTGGAACACCACCTGCGGCGCTTTGGGCGTTTCTTCCTCATAGACGGAATTCGGTCCGCCGGACAGGATGATGCCTGCCGGAGCGAACGCGCGGATATCCGCTTCGCTCATGTCCCACGGGTGCAGCTCGCAATAGACATGGGTCTCGCGCACGCGGCGGGCGATGAGCTGGGTGTATTGGGAGCCGAAATCGAGAATCAGGATTTTTTTATGCATGTTCAGGAACCGTGATGGAAAAAAGAGAAGGGGGAAGAGTGATCCCGGCAATTGCCCCTCTCTCTTCCCCCTTCATCTTTTTCATGTCGTTAATCAATATGGTAGTTCGGTGCTTCTTTGGTGATCTGCACGTCGTGCACGTGCGATTCGCGGATACCTGCAGAAGTGATTTCGACGAATTCCGCCTTGGCATGGACCGTGGGGATGTCGGGACAGCCGAGGTAACCCATGCTGGCTCGCAGGCCGCCCAGCAACTGATGGATCACCGCCAGGGCGCTGCCTTTATATGGAACGCGCCCTTCGACGCCTTCCGGCACCAGCTTGTCCTGATTGTTCTCGTTGTCCTGGAAGTAACGGTCGCTGGAGCCTTGCTGCATCGCGCCGAGGCTGCCCATACCGCGATAGGACTTGTATGAACGGCCCTGATACAGCTCGATCTCGCCGGGAGCTTCTTCGGTGCCGGCGAACAAGCCGCCCAGCATCACCGCATGCGCGCCGGCCGCGATGGCCTTGGCGATGTCGCCGGAGAAGCGCACGCCGCCGTCGGCGATGAGCGGCACTTCGGTACCAGCCAGCGCATCCGCCACGTTCTGGATGGCCGATATCTGGGGCACACCGACCCCTGCCACCATGCGTGTGGTGCAGATGGAGCCGGGACCGATACCGACCTTGACCCCGTCCGCCCCGTGATCGACCAACGCCCTAGCTGCCGCACCGGTGGCGATGTTGCCGCCGATCACCTCGACCTTGGGGAAATTCTTCTTGACCCATTGCACGCGGCTCAGCACGCCTTGCGAATGGCCGTGCGCAGTGTCCACCACCAGCACATCCACGCCAGCTTCGACCAGCAAGGCCACGCGCTCTTCCGTTCCTTCGCCCACGCCGACCGCTGCGCCTACCCTCAAGCGGCCAAAATCGTCTTTGCAAGCCAACGGATGCTCACTGGATTTGAGAATATCCTTGACGGTGATGAGCCCGCACAACTCGTAGTCGTCATTCACCACCAGCACACGTTCGATACGGTGCTTGTGCATCAACTGGCGCGCTTCGTCGCGATTGGCGCTTTCCTTGACCGTGATCAGCCGGTCCCGCGGCGTCATGATGTTGGTGATGGACTGGTCGAGATTGCTCTCGAAACGCAGATCGCGGTTGGTCACGATACCGACCACCTGCTTGCCCTGCAGCACCGGCAAGCCGGAGATCTTGTGCTGGCGGGTCAGATTCAGCACATCGCGCACGGTCATGTTCGGTGCGATGGTGATCGGATCTTTCACCACGCCACTCTCGAAACGCTTGACCTTGGCGACCTGTGCTGCCTGTTCTTTGGCTGTCATGTTCTTGTGCACGATACCGATGCCGCCCTCTTGGGCCAGGGCGATCGCCAGGCGCGCCTCGGTCACGGTATCCATCGCAGCGGACAACAACGGAATGTTCAGGGTGATGTTGCGGGTGAGCTGGGTGCGCAGGCTGACTTCGCGCGGCAACACGTTGGAATGCGCCGGCAGCAGCAGCACATCGTCGAAGGTGAGGGCTTTTTGTGTGATACGCATGGGAACCTTCCTCTGCAAAGCGCGCATTATATCAAAACTTGCGCAGAGGCCGCACAACGATTACCCGCCGCCTTTGCCTTTCCTGCCCATGACATAGATCAGGTACTCGAAGAACACTTCGCACCAGCTCTGGTCGTTGTCCTTCAGCGTCATCAACAACTTGTTGACTTCGCTGATCGGCCAGTTTGCATTGAAACGGACCAGCCTTTCCAGGGCATAGATCGCCAGCAATGCATTCAGGCTGCCCCCCTGCTTGTTGATCTCCTTCAGCATCAGGGCAAGATCTTTGTCGGAATCGATCTCCGCCGTGATATCGCCATAAGCCTTGGGGTGCTGCTTGGTATATTCGATGAAATTGCTGAGGACGTGGAAAAACTCGCTCCGGTTGTTCTCCGTCACCGAATCGCCCAGCATGAAAGGCAACACCGTCAATTCCAGCCAGTAATAGTTCAGTTTGGGATTCTTGCGCTTGCTCACTCCCACGTAACCCTGGCGCTCCTGCGCCCGATGGATGCAATCGTCGAGTATCAGTTTGTCGGAAGCGCGCGTCGTCAGTTCGGCGCCGTTGAGCACGGCGGGGTCGACCAGGAAGAAATCCGGCACATCGTCGAACAGCTTGCCGGTATTCTGGTGGGCACGGTAGTAGTATCGAAATAGCCGAAGCGCCAGATCCTGATTCTTTTCCACCTGGAAGTAATCCTGATTGATCCCAGTCGGCGAATGTGTGTGTGACATTTCGGCTTGCGGCTCCGCTAGTTGTCATTCCCGGAACCCTGCGATCAGGGGGCGGGTAAAACTCGGGCGCTATCATAAATTGACGCGAGACAAATTAACAGCTAGTTTCGCAACCATAAATTCACCGGAGGAATCCCAATGAGGCACTTTCTTGCAACGCTGGTACTGGCTTTATTCGCCCTGAATGCCCATGCCGGGCTCAGCAAATGGGTCGACGCCGACGGCAAGGTTCATTATTCCGACACGCCGCCGCCCGATGTGGCCGCCCAAACGGTACGCGACATCGCCGGCAAAGGCACGGCAGATGCCCCGGCCAGTTCCGTGTCCAAGACTTATATAGAACGCGAAGCCGAGTGGAAGAAGGCCCGGCAGCAGAAAGACGATGCGGCCAAGAAACAGGCCGAGCAGGACAAGCAGGCCGAGGCCAAGAAGAACAACTGTGCTGCCGCCCGCGAAAATGCACGCATCCTGGAAGACAGCCCGCGCATCTCGACCTATGACGCAAACGGCGACCGCACCATCATGGACGATGCGTCTCGCACCCAGAACCTGGAGAATGCACGCAAGGCGATCCGGGAAAACTGCAATTAGGCTGCGACTGCAGCCTTGCCGCCGGCATCCTCGCGCAGCTTCATCGCCTCTTCGATATCCACCGACACCACCTTGGAGACGCCGCGCTCCTGCATGGTCACCCCGACCAGCTGCTGCGCCATCTCCATGGTGATCTTGTTGTGGCTGATGTAGACGAACTGCGTCTTGTCCGACATTTTCTGGATCAGCTTGCACAGCCGCTCGGTATTGGTATCGTCCAGCGGCGCATCCACCTCGTCCAGCACGCAGAACGGTGCCGGATTCAGCTGGAACAGCGAGAACACCAGTGAAATAGCCGTCAGCGCCTTCTCGCCGCCAGACAGCAGGTGGATGGAAGCGTTCTTCTTGCCGGGCGGATGCGCCATCACCTGTACCCCACTGTCGAGGATCTCGTCGCCGGTAAGCACCAGTTTCGCATCGCCGCCGCCGAACAGGATCGGGAACAGCTCGGACAGATGGCGGTTCACCTCATCGTAGGTCGCCATCAGCAGGTCGCGCGACTCCTTGTCGATGCGGCGGATCGCATCCTCCAGCGTCTCGATCGCCTCGTTCAGGTCTTTCGCCTGCGCATCCAGATAAGTCTTGCGCTCCTGTGCCGACTGCAACTCTTCCAGCGCGGCCAGATTCACCGCCCCTAATGCCGTGATCTCGTTGCCGAGGCGCGTCAGTTCGTTCTGCAAACCACCGGCCTTGGCGCCTTCGATCAGCGGCAGCAACGGCTCCTCGTCCACGCCTTGCAGCTGTTCTGCCCATTGTTCGAACTGAATCCGGGCTTCCTGCTCCTTCAGCGTGATCTCGCTCACTTTCTCGCGCAGCGGATTCAATTTTTGCTCGCACAGCATGCGTTCCTGTTCCATGCGGTTCAGGTTCATGGTCGCGTTTTCGAGATTGTTGCGCGCCTCGGCCAGCACCTGCTCTTTCACCTGCCGCTGCTGCAACGCCGCTTGCAGCTGCTGGTCGGCATCACCCTCGCTGAGGTTGGCCTGCTCGTTGCGGCTGTGCGCCAGCGCCTCTTCGAGTTGTGTCAGCGTCTCGCCGTGCTGCTTCAGGTTCTGCTCCAGGTCGGCCAGTTTCTCGGCGCAGGTCTTGGCGAAGAAACGCGCTTCCTGCAATTCGTGCTGCGCCTTCTGCGCACGGTCGCGCTGCTCGCGCAACAGGTTGTCCTGGGTTCCGGCCTGCTGCCGCGCCTGATCGCTCTCCATCTGCTGCGACGACAGCTTCTCGCGCTGGATCGCCATCTGCTCGGCGATCTCTTCCATCTGACGCTGTTCGTTGGCAATACGGTCCGCCAGCTCCTCCAGCTCCTGCGCGATCTGCACGTTGCGTTCCTGCGTGCGCTCGTTGGCCTGGGTCAGTTTCAGGTTCTGCATCTGTATGCCGTGCTGGCGCTGTTGCAATTCGCTGACGGAACTGCGCAACGGGGCGATGCGGCCTTCCACAGTGTGATAGGCCTCCTCTGCCGCAGCGGATTGCTGCTTGCCCTGCTCCAGCGCCGCACTGCGCTGCTGCGCTTCCTGCTGCAATTGTTCGATCTCGCGCTGACGAGCCAGCACGCCGTGCAACTGGCTGTCCGGCGCGTGGAACAGCACGCTGTGCGCACCGACCAGGTGGCCTTGCGCCGTCACCAGCCAGGCTCCGGCCGGCAGGCTGCTGCGCTGATTCAACGCCTCGTGCAGATTCGATACGGCATATACCCCCGCCAGCCAGTCCTGCACTACAGGAGCAGCCTGTGCATCCTGGCAGCGCACGTAGTTCGCCAGCGGTGTCAGGCCGGCATGCGCACCTGCATCGTTCCGGCGCGAGCCATCCGCCGCATACACCGCCAGCTTGGCCGGAGGCGCCTCGTTCCAGCCTGCCGCATCTTCCAGGTGCGGCAAGGCCAGCGCGTTGATGCGCTCGCGCAGCACCGCCTCCAGCGCATCTTCCCACCCCGGCTCGATACTGATGGATTGCCACAGGCGCGGCGCATGGTCCAGCTCGTGCCGCGCCAGCCAGGCTTTCAGGTTCTTGTCGTTGTCGAGCTGGGCCTGCAGCTGCTGCAGCGCATTCAGGCGCGCCTCGGTCTGCGCCAGCAGGCGCCCCAGTTCCTGCACCGCATCGCGCTGCCGGCGGCGTTCTGCATCGGCCAGCGGCAGACGCTCCTGCAATTCAGCCAGCTGCTGCTGCTGCATCTCGTACTCGGCCTGCATCTCGGCGAGCTGTTGCTGGTTCTGCTCCAGCAAATCGGTATCCACTTGAGGCAGGTTGTCGCGCTCCAGCATCAGGCGCGAACGACGACCGTCCAGTTGTTGCATATTGCCCTGCACATGGCCGCGCTGGGTCTCGAATATCTGCAGTTGCTGCTGGATCAGCATCTGCTCGCGCTGCATCGAATTGAGGCGTTCCTGCGCCACGCGTGCCGCCTCTTCGACTTGCGGCAGGCTTTGTGCCTCCACTTCGCTGCGGTTCTCGCAAGTTGCCACGCGCACAGCGGCGTCTTCCTGCTGTTGCTGCCAGTGCGTGCGCAAAGTGCGCAGGCCCTGCAACTGCGTCTGCTGCTGAGCGATCTGGCGCTCGCCGTTCTGGATCTGTTGCGACAGGCGGTTGCGCTGTTCGACGATGAATGCGATCTGCTGCTCCAGCCGCAGCACTTCGGCATTGCTCTCGTACAGCTCGCCCTGCTTGGCGTGCAGCGCATCGGACAGGCCGAAATGCTCGCTGCGCGCGGTTTCCAGTTTTGCCTCCACTTCGCGCAACTTGGCGATCTCTGCTTCCAGGTCGTTCCTGGTCTTTTCGACTTGCTGCGCCAGACGGGCCCGGCGCGCTTCTGCCTCCTGCTTGTTCACCAGCCACAGCAGCTTTTGCGTGGTCTCGCGCCGGGCTTCCAGCTCGCGATAGGTCTTGGCCACCTCCGCCTGTCCGCCCAGATGCACCAGCTGTTTGTCGAGCTCCTGCAGGATGTCGCTGACGCGCAGCAGGTTGTCGCGCGTATCGCCCAGACGCAACTCGGTCTCGCGGCGGCGGTCGCGGTATTTGGACACGCCCGCCGCTTCTTCCAGGAACACCCTCAACTCCTCGGGCTTGGCCTCGATGATGCGCGAGATCATGCCCTGTTCGATGATGGCATAGGCGCGCGCGCCGACCCCGGTGCCGAGGAAGATGTCGGTGATGTCCTTGCGGCGCACCGTCTGGTTGTTGATGTAGTAGCTGGAATCGCCGTCGCGTTGCAGCACGCGCTTGATGGAGATCTCGGCATAGGTCGCCCACTGTCCGCCGACCTTGCCCAGCGAGTTGTCGAACACCAGCTCGACGCTGGCGCGCGCCACCGGTTTGCGCGTACCGGCGCCGTTGAAGATCACGTCCTGCATGGATTCGCCGCGCAACGCCGAGGCGCGCGATTCGCCCAGCACCCAGCGCAGGGCGTCAATGACGTTGGACTTGCCGCATCCGTTGGGGCCGACGATGCCCACGAGCTGGCCCGGCAGCGCGATATGGGTGGGATCAACGAAGGACTTGAAACCGGCTAACTTTATATGTGCGAGACGCAATTTGACTCAGGCTGACGATATAATGCGCCGCATTCTAACCCAAGCCGGAAACCTCACCAAATGACCACGCAACCCAGCAAAACCCTGGAGACCTTCGACAACCCGCAACCCGGACGCGATTACCACATCCACATGGAGATCCCCGAATTCACCTGCCTGTGTCCCAAGACCGGCCAGCCGGACTTCGCCACCCTGATCCTGGATTACATCGCCGACCGGAAATGCGTGGAATTGAAGAGCCTGAAGCTCTACATCTGGTCGTTCCGCAACGAAGGGCACTTCCATGAGGACGTGACCAATCGCGTGCTGGACGACCTGGTCGCCGCCACCCAGCCCCGTTTCATGCGCCTCACCGCCAAGTTCTATGTGCGCGGCGGCATCTTCACCAATGTCGTGGCCGAACACCGCAAACCCGGCTGGCAACCGGCGCCGCTGGTCGAGCTGACCCAGTTCCAGGCGCAATCGAACACCAGGGGATAGATTGCCACTCCGGCGAGCTGAATGCCGCGTCAGTCAGGATTGTTGCCTGGAAGTACGCACACAGTCGCGCCCCGCGTCCTTCGCCGCATACAGCGCCTTGTCCGCCTGCTGCAGCATCGCGTCCAGTGTCTGCGGGCCGCTCGGAAAGTGCACGCCGATACTGACCGTGAAAGAGAAATTCCGGGGCCCTGCTTCAATATGCAGATTCCGGATCGCCTCGCGGATGCGTTCGGCAATGGCGACCATTTCATCTTCATTGCACTCCGGCAACAGCAACATGAACTCTTCGCCGCCCCAGCGCCCCGCGTAGTCATAGCTGCGCTTCATCGAACGCAATACGTTGGCGGTAGCACATATCGCGAGATCGCCCGCAGCATGGCCATATTTGTCGTTGACCTGTTTGAAATGATCCAGATCCAGCAACAGCAGCCCCATTGACCCACCCTGGCGTGCCTGCCGTGCAACCTCCTTCTCCAGCTTGTCCGTCATGCCGCGCCTGTTCAGCAGCCCCGTCAGGTAATCGATCTCCGTCAACCGAAGCAGATCCTGCGTACGTTCATTCACCTTGCGCTCAAGCTCGACGTTGGCATTGCGTACGAATTCGACCATCTGCCAGAACGAGCGCGATAGCGCCGAAATCTCCCCCTTTCCGACAATCGGCGGTTCGATGTCGTAGTTGCCGCGCTGGATATGCTCGGTGGCCTTGGTCAGCCTGGCGATCGGATTGAGCACCCAGCGATGCAGCAGGAATCCGAGTATCAGCATCGCCATGAGGAATATCGTCCCCAGCAGCAGGGGCAGCCAGGTGAAGCCGCGCAACACTTGCAGGCTGCTTTCGTCCATGAGCGTCAGGTCGTACCAGCCGACTTCAGGCAAATAGGCCATGCCGAGCAGGCGCTTCTCCCCGCGGTAATCCACCCACAAGGTCGATACTTCGCCGCCCTGGTGCTTCTCAAGGTCGATGGCTGTCTGTCGCAATCGCTCGATATCCTCCGGATTCTTGAACAACACATCGATCTTGATGCGTTCGCCGACCGTTTTAGCGATGCTCGCATAGTCGATCAATTTAGGATCCGCGGAAAGCTGGATGGCCAGGCTCTTGTCGACGAAGAAGGTGTCCACCCCGGGCTGGTTGATATCCACACTCTCCTTCAGGAACTCCGTCAGGTCGATGCCGGTACCGATCACGCCCAGCACTTCGCCGCCGCTCTTGAGCAACACGTTGATCCAGACTTTCACCACCCCCAGGTGCACATCCGGATCAAGATTGACCTGGTAATCGACCCCGCTCTTCATGGTGGCATAGAACCAATAGTCACGCTTTTCATGAGGGGAAAGCGTATAGCGATACGGTCTATCCGAATATTGTCCCGCCGAGTCGTTGAAGTAATAGTTGCCGCTGCGGGCAAAAGCTGCGAAATAACTGTGATCCCGAAAATCGAAACGATAGCGCTCCATCACCCTGGTCGCCCGGCGCCTGACTGCCGCATCGTTTTCGTGCAGCGCCATCTCAAGCAACGCCGGTTCGGCTGCCATCTGGCGTGCCAGCTTGATCTCCCGTATCAGTGGCGAGAGAGTCCGATGCTTGTCGAACAACACCTGGCGCTCGGCGAATCGCTTCCCCCACAGCACGTTGATCTCGTTCACCATGTCGCTGAATGCCAGCCACGAGACCAGGCTGAAACTCAGGAATATGGCCGTCATCAGCAAATAGAATCTAACACTCAGCTTCATGTGATCACACCCGGGTTATGCATTGCCTGTGTCGCGACTTGCCAGCATTCCTGCAAATTCGCCTCCACTGCAGCAACCACACGATTGTCCAGTTTGCCGCTGTCGGCCTGTTGCTTGAGGATAGTCAGGATGACCTTCTGTTCCAGCGCACCGCGATAAGGCCGGTCCTGCGCCAGCGCCTGGAACACGTCCGCGACCGCAACAATGCGCGCCTCGAACGAGAGGTCGTCGCCTTTGATCTTATACGGGTATCCGCTGCCATCCATACGCTCGTGGTGCTGCAGCGCCCACAAGCTGACCTGTTCCAGCCCCCGGATGTTCCTCAGGATATTGTACGTGTCGAAACTGTGCCGCCGCATGACCACGATCTCTGCGTCATCCAGTGCGCCTGGCTTTTCCAGCAATTGATCCGGCACCCGCAGTTTGCCGATATCGTGCAGCAGGCCGACCAGTTCAAGCATCTCGCAAGTTGCGGGCGGCAATTGAAAATGCCGGCCAAGATAGCGGGCGAGATTGGCGACCCCGTCGGAATGCTTTTTGGTATACGGACTCTTCGCATCGACGATGCACGAGAACACATAGACCAGACTCCGCAGCTCGTGGAACTCCATGGTTCGTTCCGGAAAGTGCGACAGCCATGTTGCCAGATAAACGTTGACATAATCGCTCTCCAGCGTGAACCAGAAAGCTTCGGAACGTGATATCTCCATGAACACATCGACCAGTTCCGGGCAGAACCACGTATCGCGGCGCTCGAATATCTTGCGCCTGATCTCCTCCCTGCCCAACAGAATGTCCTTGCCGGCGATCTGGTAGCCCAGCGCAAGCACATCGACGCGGTCGACCATATAGATGCAATTCGCACGCAGCTTCACTTCCAGCGGCAGATCGAGGTCCTTGAGCACAGACCAGTGCGTATGGTGGTGCAGTATCGTATCAGCCAGATGGCACAACAACGAGCAGCCAGCCAGCAATGCGGCTCCTTGCGCGCAGTGATCGGCCTCGCTTTCCCATTCCATCTGGGCCAGCTGGGCGTGCACGGTCGTTTTGGAAACTCCGCTGTCATGCAGGATGGCCGACTGGAACAGGTCGTCCAGGCGCGAACCGCTCCAGCCCAGGCGCTTACCACATTCCGTCGCCATGTAGGCTACGCGCTTGCCATGATGGATATGCGTGACACCGACAAGGTCAAGCGCATTGGATAAGGAAAAGATCGCTTCATGCAGATTGACGTTATAAGTCGTCATTTTTCCAACTCTTTCCTCAATATCTGTAGCGCATTCTATGCGCCTCGATATCGCACCACAATCGAAATAACCCGGTCATCCCCTCAAGCGCGCTTCGAATTCCTGCAACGGCACCGGCCTGCCAAACAGGTACCCCTGGAAGGCATGGCAACCGCGCAAATCAAGGAACTCGCGCTGCGCTTCGTTCTCCACGCCCTCCGCGATGACATCCAACCCCAGCACTTCGCTCATCGCAATGATGGTCTGGACGATGGCCGCATCGTTCGCGTCATTGACGATGTCGCGCACGAAAGACTGGTCGATCTTGATCTGGTCCAGCGGCAGCTGTTTCAGGTATTGCAGCGAGGAATAGCCCGTTCCGAAATCGTCCATCGAGAAACTCACGCCCAGCAGTTTCAGCTCGCGCATCTTGGCGATGGCATCTTCGACATTCTCCAGCACGATGCTTTCGGTCAGCTCGAGCTTGAGCAACTCTGGCTTCGCGCCACTTTCCAGCAGCGCATGCCGCACTTGCGCGACGAAGTTCGGGCTGCGGAACTGTTTGGCGCTCACATTCACCGCCAGCGTCAGGTCCCGCGTCAACGCATCGCCTTGCCATGCCTTGAGCTGTGTGCATGCGGTCTGCAATACCCAGAGCCCGATAGGGACGATGTGCCCGGTCTCTTCTGCCAGGGGAATGAACTGGCCCGGGGAGATCAGGCCGCGCTGGGGGTGCTGCCAGCGCAACAGCACCTCTGCGCCGAGCGGATGCAAACGGTTGTCCATCTGTATCTGATAATGCAGGCAAAGTTGCTGCCGTTCGAGCGCATGCCTTAATTCTTCGGCGAGTTCGGCGCGCGCCTCGATGGCAGCCTGCATCACCGGATCGTAGAAACGGATGGTGTTGCGCCCGGCTGTCTTGGCCTGGTACATCGCGGTATCGGCATATTTCAGCACATCGTCCAGGCTTTGCTGATGGCCGCGGAACAGCACAATCCCGATGCTCGGCGTGCTGTAGTGTACATACTGGTCCAATCGATAGGGCTGGCTCAGGAGGTCGCGGATCTTTTCGGCCACCGTATCCGCCTGGGCAGCCGCTTCGTCGGATATCTGGCTGAGGGAGCCCAGGATCACGACGAACTCGTCGCCACCCAGCCGCGCCACCGTATCGCCGTCGCGTACGCAGGTATTGAGCCGCTGCGCCACTTCGACCAGCAGCCGGTCGCCGACGTCGTGCCCCTTGGTATCGTTGAGCGTCTTGAAATTATCCAGGTCGAGGAATAGTACCGCTCCATGCTGCCCGGTGCGCGCCTCCAGCGAGAACGCCTGCTGCAATCGCTCGATCAGCAGGCGTCGATTCGGCAGATTGGTCAAGGGATCGTAGAAAGCCAGCTGGTGTATCTGCGCCTCGGCTTCCTTGCGCTTGCTGATATCGGAGAACAGCCCGACGTAATAGAGCAGCTTGCCGTCCTTGTCATGCACCGGGTTGATGTTCAGCCAGCTTGGATAGACTTCGCCGTTGCTGCGCCGATTCCATATCTCGCCCTCCCAATGCCCGTTGTGCTCGATGTCGTACCACATCTTCTGATAATAGTCATGGTCGTGACGCCCCGAAGCCAGGATGCGCGGATCCTTGCCTTGCACTTCTTCCGCCCGGTAGCCCGTGATGCGTGTGAATGCGGGATTGACTTCGATAATATGCCGCCTGGAATCGGTGATCAAAACGCCGGAATAGCTGCTCTCGAACACCTGCTCCAGCAGATCGCGTTCCGAAACCAGGTCGCTGGTATAGGCATCATTGTTGCGGCAGAGCACGATGGCCTTGGCCAGATGTGCCAGCACCGGCTGCAGCATCGTCGCCAACGGCAGGCTCGTCGCCGGCTTCTCTGCTGCGAGCAGGACGATCACGCTGCGGTGATCGATGGGCAATCTCAGATAGGCACCGTATCGCGCCTGGGTACAACGCAAGGTCGACAACAATTCCGTCTGCTCTGATTCGTTGCCCGCCGGCTTGCAGATCAGCGCTGAGGGCAAGGCGACATATTTGCCGATCTCGCCGATCAGATCGAAATCGCCCACCACCGCATCGAGACGCACTTCGACCTGCTCGCCAGGCTGATTGCACGGGGCAATATCCAGGCAGATGAATCCGGCTGAGAACGAGGTGTGGTACAGCAGGCGCTGCAAGGTACGTGTCAGCAGCGGTTTGACACTGATCTCGCTGCCGATGGTGACAACCAGGTCGTACAGTACCGGCAGGATGTCGTTGCGTTCCATGCTACCAGCGCGAAGCGACCAGCGTTGCGTTGTGGAAAAGCGGGTAACCCTGCACCGTCGAGCCGCCGATCTCGCCCAGCGAGAGCGCACCGGCAACCTGGCCGGCATGAGTCAGCCCGCTGAACGCTTCCAGTTCGGTGGTCGCCATCGCCGCCCCGAGATGGAGCCGCCTTCCCGCGCAATAGAACAGCAGCAATTCCGCACCGGCGACATCCCCGTTCAGTTTCTTCAGGCCTTCATGCAGGTTGTGCAGGGTTTCGACCGTACGCACGGTCGGCGCTTTCAATAGCGTCAATACCGAGTTGGCCGGCACCTCGCCCACACAGAACAGCGAGCCATCTTCCGCCAGCATGACCGGGATGCGCACCACCACATGATGATTGGCGCGCACGATACCGAAGGGGAAATGGACACCGTATTGATAGAAATTCTCCGCCGTGACCTCCTCGCCAAAATGCTCGCGCACCAGTTCACGGTACACTTCGAAGGCCGGACGCCAATCGATCTGCGAAATGCAGTTGCCCTTGGTCGAGGTCGCATAGGACGTATGCGGATTGGTGTGGTAGCCATGCTCCAGAATCGCCCCTTTGTGCTGCGTCAGCAGCATCAGCAACAGGCCGTTCTGCACAGTACGGGAGGAATCGAACAGGCAGGGCATCGGCTGGAAGGTTTCGCTGCCCGCATTCGCGCCGGCATAATGGACCCGGTTCGCCAGATGCAGGTAGAGCGTATCCAGCAACGTGCCGATATTCGGCACCATGGCATCGAACAGCATGAACAGCGTGAGGTCCGGCACGTGGTCGATCTGGGCACGGACATCGCTGGCGATCTTCTCCGCCGCACTTTCCGCCTCTTCCGTTTCCGCCGGCAGGTTGTCGTACAGCGCAAAATAGGGCATCTGCTCAAAACACAGCAGCCACAAGCCATTCGTCAGGAACTGGCCGTCCCGCACCAGTGCGGGAAAGATCGCCCCGACCAGCGGCACCTTGTATTGCGCACAAGCCGCCTGCAGCACCGGGACTTTAGCTTTTTCCGTCTCCGGCAGCAGTGCGCAGATGCCGAGCCCGGGGTGCAGTGCCTGCAATTCGGCCAGCTTGCGCTCGATGGTTCCTGCATCGACCTGGGCCAGATAGTGCATCATGCTTGCCTTGTCCATATCGTCCCCGCTGTTCTTCCATCATCATCGTCATGCGCTTGCACAAGCGGCCAAGGCATTCCGTTTCCGCCGCTCCTCCGACATACAGGATGTCCATGTCAAAGCGACCAGGCCGGCTTCTTCATGGGCAAGATGCTAGCACGATGATGGGATTAAAATAACCGCTTCCAATCTTTACGAGGTCATCATGGAATACAGGCAATTGGGCAGCAGCGATCTGAAGGTATCGGCATTATCCCTCGGCACCATGACATTCGGCGAACAAAACACCGAGGCCGACGCCCATGCCCAGCTCGACCTTGCCATTTCATGCGGAGTGAACTTCATCGATACCGCCGAAATGTATCCGGTTCCGCCGCGCGCCGAGACCGCGCATCGCACTGAACAATATATCGGTAGCTGGCTCAGGCACCAGCAGCGCGACAGGCTGATCGTCGCCACCAAAATCGCCGGTCCTGCACGCGGCTTCAGCTGGATACGCGACACGCCCCGCATCAACCGTGCGCATCTCAATGCCGCCATCGATGCCAGCCTGCAGCGCTTGCAGACCGATTATGTGGACCTGTACCAGATACACTGGCCGGACCGCTACGTGCCGATGTTCGGCGCGACCAGCTACGATGCGGCACAAGAGCGCGACAGCACGCCCATCGCCGAGCAGCTGGCAATCCTGGCGGAACTGGTCAAGGCAGGCAAAGTGCGGCATATCGGCCTCTCCAATGAAACGCCATGGGGGGTTGCCGAATTCGTGCGCTGCGCCGAACAGCTGGGATTGCCGAAGATCGTCAGTGTGCAGAACGCCTACCACCTGATGAATCGCACCTTCGAAGCCGGCCTCGCCGAGATCTGCCATCATGCCGACGTCGGCCTGCTCGCCTACAGTCCGCTTGCTTTCGGCTGGCTGACGGGCAAATACCAGGGCAACCCCCAAGCCCGAGGCCGTATTACCCTCTTCCCGGGCTTCGGCCAGCGCTACGACAAACCCAACGTGCCGACCGCCGCACAGGAATATGCGCACATCGCCCGGGAAGCCGGACTTTCCCCGGCCTCAATGGCACTCGCCTTTGCCAGGACGCGCTGGTTCACCGGCAGCGTCATCCTCGGTGCGACTTCCCTGAGCCAACTGCAGGAGAACCTGGATAGCGCAGCGGTCACGCTGGCGCCCGATGTGCTGGAAAGGATTGAAGCCGTACACAGGCGCTATCCCAACCCGGCGCCCTGATACCCGGAAACGCCGCCGATCCGGGAAAATGGCAGCCTGCAGCGGGAGGATGCCCGACTTTGCGGCGTTTAGACAGGCAATAAATCCTGTAATTGGTTTATCATAGCGCTCGCGTACTTCAAAAACTTCTGGGAGGAAGAGATGGTTAAAAAGATCGTTGCTGTGGTGCTGATCGTATTGACGGCTGGTGGCTGGTTCTACATGGACTATCTGAACAAGCAGCAGTTGCAGGAAGCCGAAGAGCTGCGCAAGTCGATGGAACAGGCACGTGCCGTGGCACTGGCGAAAGCCAAAGCAGCAGCTGAAGCAAAGGCAAAATTCGAAGCCACCATCCAGGCCGACCTGGATGCCTGCAAGGCGACCGCGGAAAAAGCGAAAGAAGACTTCCTGGCCCAGAACCAGAAACCGGTGCGCCGCAAGCCTGGGCAATTCACCATCCCGCAGGCCGCCCAGGACGAAGCTGCCAAGACGCTCGAAGCGGCCAATGCTGCATGTCAGGCGACTTACGACGCCCGCCTCAAGAGCGGTTCATAACCAGAAGTTCTGCCTCGCGGCTTGTTGCGCAAATCGCGGCAAGCCGCCTACCCCAATGCCACGCCGCGGCTGTGATGCGGCAATTCCAGATAGCGATGCGTCTGCATCTCGGCCAACCGGCTGGTGATGCGCTGCGATTCGCTGTCATGCCGCCCGTCTTCGTAAAGCATGCCCGGCTCGACCTCGAACGACGCCACCAGCTTGACGTGGTTGTCGTATAGCACGTCGATCAGCCAGGCGAAGCGCCTCGCTTCCGGGGCATTCTCCGCTGTCATCCTCGGGATGCCGGATACAAAAACCGTCGGATAGCGATGGGCGATCTCCAGATAGTCGGATTGGTCGTGGTGCCCGCCGCACAACACCTTGAAGTCGAACCAGACCACTTCGCGCGCAACGCGCCTGACCGGGATCCTGATCTGCTTGACCTGGATTGCCTCCGTTTCGGCATGCATGTCTGCGGTGAGGCGACGGAAAAAAGCGCCCATGCGTTCTTCAGCCTTCGCATCGGTTGCAAGCGTGAATAACGGGTCGCGTGCCATATGCAACATGCGATAGTCGGTATCACTGTCGAGATGCAGCACCTTCAGTTCGCGCTTGAGCAAGGCAATCGCTGGCAGGAAATTCTGCCGCTGCAAACCATTCGGGTACAGCGCATCGGGAGAATAATTGGAGGTCGTGAGCAACACCACGCCCCGTTCCAGCAATGCCGCCAGCAGGCGGCCGAGGATCATCGCATCCGCGATGTCGTCGACATGGAATTCATCCAGGCATAACAGGCGCGTCGATCGTTCTATCTTCGCGGCTACGGCCATAAGGGGATCTCGCTCATGCGCGTGCCGCTTCATCTCCTGATGTACCTCGAGCATAAAGTTATGGAAATGGATGCGGCGTTTCCGGCGGTACGGCAGACAGTGGTAAAAACCGTCCATGAGGAAAGTCTTGCCTCGTCCCACCCCACCCCATATATACAGGCCCTTGGGCACGGCCGGACTGAGCAGGCTGCGGCCGAGAAACTGGTTGCGCCTGGCCTTGAATTCGACCAGTTGATGCCAGAGCGTCTCCAGTTCTTCGATGGCCGCGGTCTGACGCGTATCGAAAACGAAACCGGATTGCTCGCAAGCGTTCCGATACCAGGCCTTGGGACTGGTGCCGGTTTCAAGCAGTTGTTGCATCACCCGGCGACCTCGATGAATTCCAGCGCATTCTGGTCCGGGTCGCGGCAGAACAGGGCCGGACGCCCGGATCGGCTCAGCGTGTAAGGCACAGCGGCCGCCTCCAGTCGCGACACCAATTCCGGCAAATTATCGGTATGCAAAGCCACATGACGGTCCCGTCCGCCATGCGCCGGACGCTGCAATCCCGCTTCAGGATTCGGCAACAACATCAGGTGTATCTGCTGGTTCGGCGCTATGTCATACCACACGCCATCGAAGCTCATGTCCGGCCGGCGGGGATCGACCTGCAAACCGATCACTTCTTCGTAAAACGCGCGTGACCTGGCGAGGTCGCCGGTCAGCAAGGTGGCATGGTGCAGACCGACGATCATCAGGCTTTGAAAGGAACCACCTTGCCTGCCGCAAGCTTGGCACGCGCTCTTGCCTCGTCGGTATCCTTGCCGTTCGCCAAGGCCACTCCCATGCGGCGCTTCTTGAACGATTCAGGCTTGCCGAACAGGCGCAGATCCGATTCGGGCACACGCAATGCCTCCTCCACTCCCTTAAAGGAGATACCCTGTTCGTCCAGCTGGCCATAGATCACCGCACTCGCTCCCGCTGCCCGCAACGCGGTATCGACCGGCAAGCCGAGGATCGCGCGCGCGTGCAACTCGAATTCGTTGAAACGTTGCGTGCACATCGTCACCATGCCGGTATCGTGCGGGCGCGGACTGACCTCGCTGAACCAGACCTGGTCTCCTTTCACGAACAACTCGACTCCAAAGATGCCCAGTCCTCCCAGATCGTCGGTGACCTTCTTGGCGATCTCGCGCGAACGCTGCAGCGCGACCGGGGTCATCGCCATCGGCTGCCAGCTCTCCACATAATCGCCGTGTACCTGCACATGCCCGATGGGCTCGCAGAAATGCGTTGCGATCTCGCCGTCGGCCCCGACCGCACGCACCGTCAGTTGCGTTATCTCGTAATCGAAGTCGATGAAACCCTCCACGATCACCCGGCCCTGATTCACTCGCGAGCCGCTGGCCGCGTAATCCCATGCCTTCTTCACCTCGGCCGGGCCGTCCACCTTGGACTGCCCCTTGCCGGAAGACGACATCACCGGTTTGACGATGCAGGGATAGCCTATGCCGCCATCAATGGCAGCCTGCAATTCTTCCAGGCTGTCGGCAAACTTGTACGGCGAGGTCGGCAATCCCAGAGACTCGGCGGCCAGGCGGCGGATACCTTCCCGGTTCATGGTGAGTTGGGCGGCACGGGCGGTGGGAATGACCCGCACGCGGCCTTCTCGCTCGATCTGCACCAGCATGTCGGTGGCGATGGCCTCGATCTCGGGCACGATCAGGTGTGGCTTTTCCTTTTCGACCAGCGCGCGCAACGCCTCGCCATCCGCCATGTTGATGACATGCGCGCGGTGTGCCACCTGATGACCCGGTGCGTTTTCATAGCGGTCGACGGCGATCACCTCCACGCCCAGGCGTTGCAGCGCAATGATGACTTCCTTGCCGAGTTCGCCGCTGCCCAGCAGCATGACCTTGGTTGCAGAGGGGCTGAGCGGAGTACCGATGGTGATTTGCTTCATGATGTAGGGAAAGGTAGTTGGAATGCACAAAATTATACACAGGGAGTAAGATGGGCAAGCCATTTTGACCATCCGAGGAGCAAAATCATGACGAATATCGTGCAATTGCTGGGCGAAGAAGCTGAGCATCTGTTGCAACACCGTTGTGCGGGCATCCCCAAGGAATCGCTGCATCTGCCTGGGGCGGACTATGTCGATCGCGTGGTGGCCGTGAAGGACCGCAAGCCTGGCGTCCTGCGCAGCCTGCAGGCTTTATACGGACAGGGTCGATTGGCGAACTCCGGCTATCTTTCCCTGTTGCCGGTGGATCAAGGCGTGGAACACTCCGGCGGCGCCTCGTTCGCCCCGAATCCGATCTATTTCGATCCGGAGAACATCGTCAGGCTCGCCATCGAGGGTGGCTGCAACGGGGTGGCGTCCACGCTGGGGGTGCTGGGTTCGGTGGCCCGCCGCTACGCCCACAAGATCCCGTTCGTCGTGAAGATCAACCATAACGAGATGCTGACCTACCCCAACATTTACGACCAGACTCTTTTCGCCAGCGTGGATCAGGCATTCGACATGGGTGCGGTGGCCGTCGGCGCGACCGTTTTCTATGGCTCCGAACATTCGCGCCGGCAGATACAGGAAATATCGGAAGCCTTCGAACACGCACATGAGCTCGGCATGGCCACGATCCTGTGGGCCTATCTGCGCAATCCAGCTTTCAAGACCGCGGACAAGGACTACCATGTCGCCGCCGACCTGACCGGCCAGGCCAACCACCTCGCCGTCACCATCAATGCCGATATCGTCAAACAGAAAATGGCCGAAAACAATGGCGGTTACAACGCCATCAAGTTCGGCAAGACCAGCCCGAAGGTATACAGCGACCTGACCACCGACCACCCCATAGACCTGGTGCGCTATCAGGTGGCGAACTGCTATATGGGGCGGGTCGGCATGATCAATTCCGGCGGGGAATCTGGCAAGAACGACCTGCAACAAGCAGTACGCACGGCGGTCATCAACAAGCGGGCGGGCGGCATGGGATTGATCTCCGGCCGCAAGGCGTTCCAGAAACCGATGCAGGATGGTATCGCGTTGCTCAACGCGATCCAGGATGTCTATCTGGACAAGGCGGTGACGGTAGCGTGAAACAGATTTGCTTTCCCCGCAGACCGGCGGTAAAAGCAAATCAGATGTCCCAGCGCAAACCGATGGAGAAATATTTCCGGGTCATATTCGAGGGCGGCGAAATGGCAGGATTGGTCTTGGTCCAGTCTATGCCCCCCTCTCCTTCCATGGTAAGACTGTTCCTCAATCGATAACCCAGCTTGAATACGGGTGAAGTGGTACTGATTTTGCCGCCGGTGTTGTCCGTCTGCCAATACAGCCGTAACGTGCTATCGAACGTCCATAGTTCGCGAGGATAGGAATGGTTGTATAGCAGGAGCGATTTTCCGCTCAGGAAAGGGCTCTTGGTATAGCTCAACGTCCCCATCGTCATGTCTCGCTGGGTGATGACATCGCTACCGGACAACCGTCCGTTGATTGTCCAGGTATTGCCCGTGGACGGCGTCGCCGCCACAAAGCCTTCCAGGCCGGTTGTGCCATCCGGATTGAGGGTCCCGCTGGCAGGCAAGCCCGAAGTATTTGAAACGATAACGTCCGTCCCCGCCTGCCACTTCTCCTTGAAGCGCTGTGTCACACCGACCATCGCAAGGTTGGAGATCGCCGTGCGTGAATTCGCCAATGTCACTAAATCGTTCGTCGTCCAGCCGTTCTGCAGCAAGGTGCTGACGGTCGAGGTGGTACCGTTGATCGCATTCCGGATGTCCAGCACCGGGCTTCTGCGACGATCCAGCAGATAGTTGTAATCCGTGCCCGAATCGTAGTTCAGCGTACCTTGCAGGGTGAATATGTTCAGCGCCTTGAACTGCATGTCGTAATCCAGCATGGCCATCGCTGTTTTCCCCTGCTCGAAATATCTCAGGTAACCCCCGGCAGCCTTCCTGTCCGTGATGCCGCCGGCTTTCTGATTGATCACATAGGCAGAGCCTCCCAGCGCGCTATTGACACCAAAATCCACGCCGAGGCTGAGGAAGGTAGGTTTGGAATCGAGGGTAATGTCGGACAGTTGGCCCGTGGCAATGTTGAAGCGCCAGTTCTGCATGAAACCATAACCGGCAGCAATGCCGTCAAATCTCCCGAGCACACCGCCGCCCATTGCAGACTGGCGTCCGATGCGCGCCGAATAGTTGTCGACCCTGCTTTTAAAATCGTAATAAGCCGCATTCAACCGATTCTGGTTGCCCTGTCCCGGCAGGAAGCTTTTCGCATTGAAATCCTGGAACACCAGACGGTTGTCGTATTCGTTATTGTACGAACGTGCGGTCATGCTGACGTTGGTGATCAACGCCGACTGGTCGGTCAGCGATAAGGTAGATGGCGTCTGGACACCACCGACAGTCGCCACCGTGTCGGTCTGGGTTGCTCCATGGTAGTAATACATGGAAAGGCTGCCGTATTCCGCGGTATGGAATTCCGCAGATTGCTTCGCAGCGACAGGTTGAGGCATTGCCGGCGGCACGGCATATTGTATCGAATTCAGTTTGGCGAGCCGACCTTTGACCCAGGCTGTATCCTGTCCGTCCGGATAGAGCTTCAAATACAGCTCGTATTCCAGCTTAGCCTTGGCCAGCTGTCCGGATTTCTCCCTGGCAATGCCGATCCACACTTGAGCCGCTGCAGAATATTTATTCGGTGGCAGCTTGAGGACATTGTTGAATGCGTCGATTGCGGTAAACATCGCGCCCGTCAGGACCGCGTCGCGACCTTTCGCCATCAGTTCTGCAGCCTGGCTGTCTGCTCTCTTGCTCTGTTCCGCCACGGAAAGCGGCCCTGTCGTTTGGGTACTGACATTCTCCGGGGACGATTTCTCGATAGCCGGGAAAAGCGGCAAACCGTCTGCACCGCCAAGTTGTGCCGGTGCAGCTTGCGCAGGCGCAGGTGGCAAAATGGCAGCCGGTTTCACCGGCCCGGACGTCATGGTCGGCGCCACTGCCACCGCCTGTGCCGGAGGTATTGTCGCAGCCGGTATTGCCGGACCGACACCAGGCGAGCCTGATGCAATTGCTCCTGCAGTCTTTTCGTCGTTCTTCTGCTGAACAACACCCGGTTTGATGTGGATCAGAATGCTCTGATCATTCTTGCCTGCTGAGACGGTAAATTCTACCGGGTGACTGAATTGCACCTCGATCTTCGGACCGGTGCTAAGGTCGCGTGTCGTTACCGTAAACCCGCGCACGACCTCCGAAGCAGGCGATCTGTGAGATTCGTAGTTCTGCCATTCGTCGCGAGCCACACTGCCCAGAACATTGAAATAGATCGACAGGTCGGCGGATTTGCGCAGCGGAAAATACCGCGAATACTGAATAGGCACGGAGAACTTGATGACAGCATCGACCTCGCCATTCGGATACGTCTTCAGGTAGATGTCATCGATGATTTCAGCAGAGGCATAGCCTGGCAGTGCATACAACAGCAAGAGCTGGCAGAACAGCACTAGCTGTTTCTGCACTTTCTGGTAGGTTTTCAGGCACATGATGGATTCGGGGCCGGGCAAGCCCGCTCCTTAAGTCGTTTATGGGAGCGGGCTCTGGCGTAAATGAATGGATTGGACAAATTCTTACCAGACGGTATATGCCGTCCCGGTTTTTCCCAAGGGCTTGTGACAACTGGAACTCGAGCAATCCTTGGCAGTACTTGCGCCGTTATGGCTCTTTTTCTGCATTGAGCCCAAATAGGTCACGCCGGAGAGATGGCAGTTCACGCAATAGACTCCACCACCGCCGCCGCCCTGCGCGTTGTTGTGATTCATCTTCTCTTGCAGCCAGCCGGTGGAACTGGTGTAAGTCGGAGAGGTGTGGCAGGTAGTGCAATCCAGTCCCGCAGTGATCGTCGTCGGGATGTGGTTGGATACCTTGGCCTGGGCACCGCCATACTGCAGTCCTTGTGTCGTATATGCGCCCCCATGGCAAACGTCACAGCGCGTTGCAGTGACCAGCGCATGATTCATGGTTCCAGGCGCAAACGTCGTGACCGTGGTGCCGTTGTACATGGCATGGCATCCGTCGCACGACAGTGCACCGACCGGAATATGTCCCGTCGACAGTCCCTTGGCGCTTGCACCGTTGTGGCAAGACGCACAGGTCCCGGCCATGGAGGCGGTATGTGCCATTGCCCCGCTCGCTCCCAGGAATGTAGTGAAATTGTTGGTGTTGGTCTGGGTATGACAGGCATCGCAAGAAGCCGTGGTCACCATATGCGTAGCCGGCTTGCCGGTGGCAGTCGTGCCGTTATGACAGGTCGCGCAAGAACCGGGTGTCGGCGGATTCGGATTGTGGGTATAAACGGCCCCAAGGAAGGTGGTGTAATTGGCTGTATTGGTAGCCGTGTGGCAGCTGACGCAATCGAGTACAGTCAGCACATGAGTTGCCGACTTGCCCGTTGCGCTCACCCCGTTATGACACGCATCGCATCGGGTGGTGATCGTCACATGGGTGAAAGTGGCGCCAAAGAACGTCGTGTAGTTGCTGGTGTTGGTCGCAGTGTGGCAACTGCTGTTGCCGCAGTCCAGTCCAGCCGTGGTCGGTATATGGTATGCCGGCTTGCCGGTCGCACTGACGCCGTTATGGCATGAAGCACAAGTGGATGTCCCCAGGAAAGCCGCGGTGTGCGCAACGGTAGCACCCAGCCAGGTCGTGTAGTTGGCTGTGGTAGCCGAGGTATGGCAGGTATCGCATTGTGCAGTCGAGGCAACGTGATTGCTTGGTTTGCCCGTTGCCGTTGTACCGTTATGGCAAGTCGAGCAATTCCCCACGTCCGCCGGTTGATGGGCATACACGACGCCGAGGAAAGTGGTGAAGTTGCTGGTGTTCGACGAAGTATGGCAGGTGTCGCACTGCGCGGAAGTCGTGACATGGAGCGCATAGGATGATTTGCCCAGCACGCCGGGATATGCACCGTTATGGCAGGTGGAGCAGTTTCCGGCAGACATGGGCGTTATGTGGTCGTACATCGCCCCCAGGAAAGATGTGAACCCGCCCGTATTGGTGGCTGTATGGCATGCATCGCAGGCATTGCCGGCCCCCAATGTGGGAATGTGGAATGCCGGCTGCGCTTTCACCCCCGGCTGCTGTCCCAGATGGCATGTGCCGCAGCTACCCGCGACAACCGTGGAGTGGTTATATGTCGATCCGAGAAACGTGCTGGTGTTATGGCATACGCCGCAGTCGGCCGTCGTCACGATATGTGCCGCCGGCTTGCTGACGACGCCGGGGAACTGTCCGCTGTGACAAGATGCGCAATTGCTCGTCAGGCCGGTGTGATCCATCCTCCAGCTCAGGAAAGTATTGGTGCTGGTATGGCAGGATTCGCAAGGCAGCAAAGTAGGAAAGTGATTGGCCGGTTTGCTGACGACCCCGAAAGACTGTCCATTGTGGCAAGTGATGCAGCCATTCGTGATGGCGACATTGGTCATGCCCACGTGATTGAAGCTCTTGACCAGGAAGCTGGTCGGGCTCGTATGGCAGGTATCGCAGGGTTGGGTGGTCTGCACATGGTTCACGGGTTTTGGAGTTGCGCCGACGCGGCTTCCAATGGCGTGACAGCCGGCACAATCTTTCGGGGTATTCTTGAAGATGCCATCGACGTGACATTGCTCGCATTTCAACGTGGTATGTATGTCGCGCAACAAGAACCCCGTTTTGGAATGGTCAAAAGTGGCTGAACCACTTGCTGCCTGCACGGGACTTACCGCAGTTTGCGCATGGGAAATCGGCACAAAGCAGAACAACAGGCCAAGCAGCAAGGCAATTGTCGTTTCGTGGATGTGGCAACGAATCATGCTCATCTATATCTCCCCGGTTCTCATCTGTTCATGACCGGCTGACGGTCGTGCTTTTTCAGGCAGCCCGCGGTCATCAAAATCTCATTAACGGACCGTGAAGAGCGCGTAAAGAAGTCTAATGTTAAAAACCAGATTGATGGAAGGGCCGTTTATCCGTTATGCCGCAGCCTGACGAATGGCGACTTTGTCCGGACGCCGGAAAATTCA
Source organism: Sideroxyarcus emersonii (assembly GCF_021654335.1). NCBI lineage: Bacteria > Pseudomonadati > Pseudomonadota > Betaproteobacteria > Nitrosomonadales > Gallionellaceae > Sideroxyarcus > Sideroxyarcus emersonii. The sequence goes on along the minus strand of NZ_AP023423.1, from coordinate 1,251,737 downwards.
ATGATTACTTGATGTTATGAAACTGAATGAATGGAGCAAACCGCCACTCTTTCAGACTGGATCACCGGCATGACGGGAGGGCTCACCAATGGATTCGATGAGTCGGAAAACTGGGCCAGTGCAGGGTCAAACACACCGCTCCGACAAAGCAAGCCGCGCCGCCAGGCAACCAGGCACGCTCATGGCAGGTGCACGGCAGAACTCGATCCGATGCAACAGGCTACTGCTGAATCCAGCGTTGCCCGCCGATCTTGATCTCTTTCCACCCGGATCCGGTGATGGTCTTCCACGACGATCCGACATGGCACTGCTCGCATCGCCTGCCGAATGCACCGTCGTGTTTATCGTCCTTTTCATGGCAGCTGACACAACTCGCGGCAAGCACCATCTTCCTGTCCACCGGCGTCTTGTGGCAATCGGCACAGCGCAATTCCTTGTGCTTCCCTTGCAGCTTGAAGTTGGTTTTATCATGGTCGAAATCCCAGTCCCGCCAATCGCGCGTGTTATGGCAAGACTCGCAGCCGGTTCCCAGGGTGCGCTTATGCACATCCTGCTTTTCGTGGCAGGACCAGCAGTCCGACCTGGCATCCTTGTACCTGATGGTGGAATGGCATTTCTTGCACTCCGTCAGCAAATGCTTGCCGGTCAGCGGAAAGCGGGACATCAGATGGTTGAAGTCGGTTTTCTGCCATGATTGCTCATGGTGGCAGGCCTCGCACTTCCTCCCCTCCTGCCCTTCGTGCTTGTCGTCTTTCTGGTGGCACGAGTAGCAATCGGACCGCAGCTTGTCCTTGTACAGGTCCCCCTTGTGACAACTGACGCACTTGGTGTCGCGATGCTTGCCCAGCAAAGGATATTTGGTCTTCTTGTCATGGTCGAACAGGATTTCCTTCCAGCTCTTCTCGATATGACAGGTTTCACATTTGGCGCCAAAGTTGCCTTTGTGCTTGTCGTCTTTCTGGTGGCATGAGTAGCAGTCTGTCTTCAGCTTGTCTTTATACAAATCGCCTTTATGACAGGCATTGCATTTGACGTCATGATGCTTGCCGAGCAAGGGGAATCTGGTTTTCTTGTCGTGATCGAAAGGAATGTCCTTCCAGCCGCGCTCGATATGGCAGGTTTCACACTTGGGTCCGAACTTGCCCTTATGCTTGTCGTCCTTCTGGTGACATGAAACACAATTGGTCTTCAATTTTTCCTGGTACAGGTTGCCTTTGTGACAGCTGACGCATTTCACTTCACTGTGCTTGCCGAGCAACGGGTATCTGGTTTTCTTGTCATGGTCGAACAGGATTTCCTTCCAGCTCTTCTCGTTGTGGCAGGTTTCGCATTTCGGCCCGAAGTTACCTTTGTGCTTGTCGTCCTTCTTGTGGCACTCATTGCACTGGATCGGCGTGTCCTTGAATTTTTCATTTGGGTGACAGGCCTTGCACTTCACCTCAATATGTTTCCCCAGCAACGGGAAATGCGTTTTGCTGTGATCGAAGTGAGTCGTCTTCCAGTCTTTTTCTTCATGACAATTCTGGCATTCGGGTCCCAACCCGCCTTTATGTTTGTCGGCTTTCTCGTGGCATCCGATGCATTTGGTGGGCGCCTGGCGATATTTCTTCTGGGGAGAGTGGCAATCTTTGCACAGCACCTTGCTGTTGAGATGTGCGCCCTTTAATTCAAAACCTGTTGTCGAGTGATCAAAGTTGATCGTATTCAATTTTGAAATACGGGCATCCCTGCCTTTGTGCTCCGTGTGGCATTCCCTGCATGGTTTTTCCTCCTGCATCAGGCCGTGGAAACCATGTTTTTCTGCAATATCCTTGCCGATATCCTTATGGCAGTCTTTGCACAGTCCGGATTGAGCACCTTTGTCATACGGTTTGTGGCAATTGTTGCAATCGCTCTCATATTTGATGTGTCCCTGGATCAATTGTCCAGGCATCAGCAGATCATTGGCCGAATCGGCATGCGCCGGAAAGACAAACGCGAGGATCAATGCAACCGCCTGGAAGGCCCGGACGAATAACCGCCTGAAGAAAAGGGCACTCATTTAATATTTATGGACCGCAATGACATGCCAAATCGCGCTGAATGCCAGCATGTACACCAGCGGCACATGGAAGATATGCCATAAGGAAAACAGCTTCTCGTAAGTCGAAAATTGGGCCAAGTCTCTTACGGTGAGCAGGTAAGTACGGATGAATCTTTCGTTCTGGTAAAAAAGATCGTCGAGGCGCTTCATTTGCGCATCGTTCCACTGTTTCTCATTGGCATTCGCATACATCGCGTCTTCCAGTTCCCTGACAAACACCCTGGAATACCATTTCGCACGAAAGCCAAGTTTGACGAAATTCCACAGGTCGAATTTGCCAGGCTTCGCAGATACGATCGCCTGATTTCGGAAATCCCGGAGCTTTTGCTCCAGTTCCGGTGCAAAACTGAGTATCGATTTCACGTCACCCTTGCTCTCCAGATTCGCCTGCAGTTGTTCGAGCGATGCTTTCCTGCCATACAGCCCATGATGGATCTTGGTATAGAAGAAGCGCCCGAATATGCCGCTCCCCGATACCAGCAACATGCATACCATGGCAACGCCGGCATTGACCGATGCGATCGAAAAGGTGGAATGGAACATGATGAAGGCCGGCCCGAGGATGCCGAAGATCATGTGCCACTTGAACCATTTCGGCAGAATGCTCCAGTTCCTCATGAAACCCATCCTTTTGCGCAACGGATAGATCAGCAGCGTCAGCATCATCAGGCCGCCTGTCAGGCCAAGGTTATAGCCGATGTTGTCGCCAGGTTTGTAAAGATGGTCGTAGGAAATGAAGAAGCCGGCCGCCATCAACAATGTAATCACTATGATGTACAGCGTCCAGCCATAATCCTTGGATGAGGGGGCGCTGCCTTGCTTGCGCCGGTCTGCCGGCGGTTGGGATGCGGTGAGCGATGTCATCGATAATTTCAGGGTCATCCTTGCATTACGGATCAAAACCCGTGTTAAATTAACGTGAACATTATAAACACAAACAATTCAGGCGCGCACAATCGAACCCCATTTGTTTACAATCAGTTACAAACAAGTCGATAAGCGGCATCCGCGGGAGGGGACGAGCGGCATCCATAAAGAGCCGTTAATTCCGGCTTCGGTGATTAAGCAAGCTTGCGTGTTTTTTCGACCACCCCGTTGCGCTTCAACATGGCGAAAAGCTCGGCTTCGTTATGCGCAACGACCTTGGACAGATAGACCATGTTCTTGGCGATGGCTTCCAGATAATAGTTGTTGTCGACACCCATCGTGTCCTTGAAGTGATATTCAAACTTCTTGTAGATTCCCCCTAATGCCCCATCCAGTTTTTCGCGCGTCGTTTCATAAAAACGGCTGGTCTGGCACAGCAGATCGTACATGCTTTGGTAGCTGCCGAAATGCGCTTCCCTGAACTCCAGGAACAGGAAGAGCAGTTTTTCCAGATATATACGGTCTGCCATCTGCCCGGTAATGTCGGCGGTGGCAACGATGCGAGCCAGCATGCGCGCCCTGTCGTCGTTGAAATCGATGCCCGCAAACGGACGATTGTGTTCGGTCCCGAGAATCATGCCGGTGACGGCAACTGCAATGTCCGGCGACAGATTGCGTTCGGCGAAATATCGTCGCATGAATTCGATACCGCGCTGGACATGGGTCTGTGTGTATTGGGCACCCGTGCCGCTCTCCTCGCCCCTCAATTGCGCATAACCGACATCGTGCATCATGATCGCAAGCACCACTAGGGTGATCTCCGCATCGCTCAGGTGATCGCCCGAGACATGCACGCCATGCATCAGCCTTACCCCGCACAGCAAGACTTCCAGCGTATGCGGCAGATCGTGGTACAGCGTCCTGATCGGGCCATATCCCGGATAATCCCCCCGGAACAGCTTCAGCACGTCGTCGAAGACTGACTGAATCAGACTGAAATCGTATGCCGGACTCATGCGCAGGATCAGCGCAGTCGATTTCGCCCAGACGATCTCGGGATCATTATTGTCGAATAACGCATTGACATCGTCAGACATCGGGTTATTTTCCATTCCGGCGCATCCTCGCATTTCGCAATTTCTTCACACAATCACGGCGTTGTCCAACACCGCACACAGTCTAACCCAAGCTTTTGTCCGAATACAATTTGCCCGAAAGCAGACTGGCCGAAACGATGAGGGCGGCACCGAGGCCATCCCGTAATCCCAGCGCTTCGTTCGCGAGGAAATATGAAGACAGTGAAGCAACCACCAGTTCAAACAGGAACAACACCACCGCCCTGTTTGCCGTGAGATGGGTAACGCCATATTGCACGGCAAAACTGGTCGCACAGAGCACCAGCCCCATCACCGCCAGCAACAGCCAGGAATGCCAGGAGATCGATACCAATTGCACAGTGACCTCGCCCTGCCACAACAGGAAAGGCAAGGCCAGGACCGCCGTCCCCAGCCACAGGCTGAAAGACTTTGTTTCCACCGACAGATGGGCTGCGCGGCGCGAAGTGACATTGGAAAGCGCAAAGCCCATGCCTGCCGAGAGCCCCAGCCATTCGGAAAGATTCTGCGGCAGCGGCAACCCCAGTTCTGGCTTCCATAACATGACCATGGCCCCGCACAGCGACAGGCCGAGGATAAGATAGCCATAGCGGTCCAGTCGCTCGCCCAGCATCCAGAAAGAAAACAGGATGGTCCACACCGGCGCAAGGTAGAACAGCAGCAGTACCCGCATCACCTCCCCATGCAGCATTCCCAGTACGTAGCCGAAATTCGCCCAGCCTGCGCTCAATACCAGCAACAAGGCCCACCAGCCGAACGTCGAACGCTCGCGCCATATTCGCGGCAACATGAACGCGCCGCACAGCATGGCCAACAGGTAGGTGATACACGTAGCCATCGCACCGGACATGCCGGCTTCCTGCAGGATACGGTAGGGATACCAGATCAAGCCCCACACCAAGGCTCCGCTCAATACACCGGCAACCGGCATCACATTTTGTTTTGTTGGCACCAGTGCGGCCCTTATAATGCGCGCTGAATTTCAGCACGTTGTGAAACCGTAATGAATCGCGACCTAGACAAGCTTCAACCCTATCCGTTTCAGAAACTGGCCAGCCTGTTTGGCGCAGTCAAACCAAATTCATCATTGAAACCGATCGGCCTGCACATCGGCGAACCCAAACATGCAACGCCGCAATTCATCAAGGATGCCCTGATTAACGGCCTCGATGGACTGGCAAATTATCCCACAACCATCGGCAGCGATGCTTTGCGCACTGCAATCGCCGACTGGCTGGCGAGCCGTTACGGTATTCCCCCCCTCGACGCCAAGACCCAGGTCCTGCCGGTGAACGGCAGTCGCGAAGCATTGTTCGCATTCGCACAGGCGGTCATCGACCGCAGCAGGAACGATCCGGCCGTGGTCTGCCCCAATCCGTTCTACCAGATCTACGAAGGAGCGGCATTCCTGGCTGGCGCGACGCCCTATTTCCTCAACACGCTGCCGGAAGACGATTTCGCGCTGAACTTTGCCCAGTTGCCCGAATCCGTCTGGCAGCGCACGCAGCTCATCTACGTCTGCTCGCCAGGCAACCCGAACGGCCGGGTAATGCCGTTGTCCGAATGGAAAACCTTGTTCGAGATGAGCGACCGCCATGATTTTGTCATCGCCGCGGACGAATGTTATTCCGAAATTTATTTCGGCACCGACAAGCCGCTGGGGGCGCTGCAAGCTGCACAGCAACTGGGCCGCACGGACTACAAGAATCTGGTGGTATTCTCCAGCCTGTCCAAGCGCTCCAACGTCCCGGGCATGCGCTCCGGTTTCGTCGCCGGCGACGCCAGGGTGCTGGAGAAATTCGCGCTGTACCGCACCTATCACGGTTGCGCCATGAACCCGGCGATCCAGGCAGCCACCATCGCGGCCTGGAATGACGAAGCGCATGTCGCCGAGAATCGCCGCCTGTATGCCGAGAAATTTTCCAAGGTCATTGCCCTGCTCGCTCCGGTATTGCCCGTAACCAGGCCCGATGCCGGATTCTACCTGTGGCTGCGCACCCCTGTCGCCGATACCGGCTTCGCGCAACAGCTCCACCGCGACTATAATGTCTCCGTGTTGCCCGGCAGCTATCTTGCCCGCGAAGCGCACGGGATCAACCCCGGCGCGAACTTCATCCGTCTGGCGCTGGTAGCCGGCCTGGACGAGACGCTGGAAGCCGCACGACGTATCGCCGAATTCACCCAAAAACTAAGTTAGGAATAGCCATGCCGCAATTGCAAGCCATCATCGAAGAAGCCTTTGAACGCCGTGCCGAGATCACCCCGCGCAACGTGGATGCGCAGCTGAAAGAAACCATCAACACCGTGATCGAGTATCTCGACCAGGGCAAACTGCGCGTGGCCGAGAAGATCGACGGCCAGTGGGTCACCCACCAGTGGATCAAGAAGGCTGTGCTACTGTCCTTCCGCATCGAGGACAATGCCTTCATCAAGGGCGGCTTCACCAACTACTTCGACAAGGTGCCATCCAAGTTCGCCGACTACAACTCCAAGGAATTCCGCGAAGGCGGCTTCCGCGTGGTGCCTCCGGCTGCCGCACGCCGCGGCGCCTACATCGCCAAGAACGTGGTGCTGATGCCTTCCTACGTCAACATCGGCGGCTATGTAGATGAAGGCACCATGGTCGACACCTGGGCCACCGTCGGCTCCTGCGCACAGATCGGCAAGAACGTGCACCTGTCGGGCGGCGTCGGCATCGGCGGCGTGCTGGAACCGGTGCAGGCCAATCCCACCATCATCGAGGACAACTGCTTCATCGGCGCGCGCTCTGAAGTGGTCGAGGGCGTGATCGTGGAAGAAGGCTCGGTGATCTCGATGGGCGTGTTCATCGGCCAGAGCACCAAGATCCTCGACCGCGAGACCGGCGAGATCATCTATGGCCGCGTACCTGCCGGCTCCGTGGTGGTCAGCGGCAGCATGCCTTCCAAGGACGGCAAGTACAGCCTGTACTGCGCGGTGATCGTGAAGAAGGTGGACGCCAAGACGCTGGGCAAGACCGGCATCAACGAACTGCTGCGAGGCATTTAACCCTTGAACGGGGATTGATGCCCGGACTGCACCGGCTCACTCGATCCCCACGTCTTCATCATTCTGCCAGGAGAACCTCATGATCATTACGCCATTGCTGCAACTGGCTGCCGACAAGCAGGCCTCCGACCTGTTCCTGTCGGTCGGCGCACCGATCAACATCAAGATCGATGGCGTGGTGATGCCGGTGAATGCGCAAATACTCGACGAAGCGACGGTCAGGCGCATCGCCTACGAGATGATGACCGAAGCGCAGATCAACGAGTTCGAACTGCACATGGAGATGAACTTTTCCTTCCGCGTGCCCGGCATCGGCAACTTCCGCGTCAACGTGTTCCGCCAGCGCAGCAGCGTCGCCGTGGTGATCCGCTACGTGCGCGGCGACGTGCTGAACGTCGAGGAACTGAACCTGCCGCTGGTGCTGAAGGAACTGGTCATGGAGAAACGCGGCCTGGTGCTGATGGTCGGCGCCACGGGCTCCGGCAAATCGACCACCCTGGCGGCGATGATCCAGCATCGCAACGAAACGCAGAGCGGCCACATCCTGACCATCGAAGACCCGCTCGAGTACATGTTCCGGCACAGCAAGTCGATCGTGAACCAGCGCGAGGTCGGAACGGATACCACCAGCTATGAGACTGCGCTGGTCAGCGCGATGCGCGAAGCGCCGGACGTGCTGATGGTGGGCGAGATCCGCGACCGCGAGACGCTGAAACATGCGTTGATTTTTGCCCAGACCGGCCACCTGTGCCTGTCCACCCTGCACGCCAACAACAGCTACCACGCGCTCAACCGCATGGTGAACTTCTTCCCCTATGACGCCCGCCCCAGCATCCTGTCCGACCTGTCGCTGTGCTTGCGCGCCGTCATTTCGCAGCGCCTGATCCGCAACTCGAAAGGAAAACTGATGCCGGCGGTGGAGGTTTTGCTGAATTCCTCGCTCATCGCCGACCTGATCAAGAGCGACCAGATCGACCAGATCCGCGATGCCATCGAGCAAAGTGTCTCGCCCGGCTCGCAGACCTTCGAGCAGGCGCTGTACAAGCTCTTCAAGTCAGGCCATATCAGCAAGGAAGAAGCCTTGCGCAACGCCGACTCGGCCAGCAACCTGTCTTCGCTCATCGACTACTCCCAGACCAGCAAGATGAAAGTGTATGACCCGAACGCGAACCAGCCCGGCCATGCTGCCCCTGCCGCCGATTTCGACGCCATCAAGCTCAATATCGAAGTACCGGGTTCGGGAACATGAAGCTGTATGGCATCCCCAACTGCGACACGGTGAAAAAAGCCCGTGTGTGGCTGGATGAACACGACGTGCATTATGAGTTCCACGACTTCAGGAAACACGGGGTTTCCGCGGCCCTGCTCAGCGCCTGGCTCGAACAGGTCGGCTGGCAGAAACTGCTGAAGAAGACCGGTCCGACCTGGGGAAAACTGCCGGACGCGGTCAAGTCCTCGATCAAGGACGATGCCTCTGCCCTGGCTCTGATGCTGGAAAAACCCAACGTCATCAAACGTCCCGTACTGGAGCACAACGGCAAAGTGCTGGCGACCGGATTCAACGTAAACGATTACGAAAACTTCAAACTGTGACCCTCATGAGCAAAACCCTGGAACTCACCAAACAACTCATTTCCCGCCGTTCGCTCACCCCGATGGACGACGGCTGCATCGACATCATCGGTGCGCGCCTGGCCCCGCTCGACTTCAGCCTGGAAAAAATGCGCCACAGCGAAGTGGATAACCTGTGGGCCCGCCGCGGCAACGCATCCCCCGTGGTCTGCTTCGCCGGACACACCGATGTCGTGCCGACCGGCCCGGTGAACAAATGGGACAGCGATCCCTTCACCCCCACGGTACGCGACGGCATGCTGTACGGCCGCGGCGCTGCGGACATGAAGGGCTCGCTGGCCGCCTTCGTCACCGCCATCGAAAAATTCGTCGCCGCACACCCGCAGCATCGCGGCTCCATCGCGCTGCTGCTCACCTCGGATGAGGAAGGCGTCGCTGTCGATGGCACGGTACGGGTGGTGGAAGCCTTGCAGGAACGCGACGAGAAGCTGGATTACTGCATCGTCGGCGAACCGACCTCGGTCAGCAAAATGGGCGATACCATCAAGAACGGCCGGCGCGGCTCGCTCTCCGGCACCCTCACCGTCAAAGGAGTTCAAGGCCACATCGCCTATCCGCACCTGGTGAAGAATCCCATCCACCTGGCCGCCCCGGCCATCGCCGAACTGGCTGCGACCGAATGGGACAAAGGCAACGAATATTTCCCGCCGACCTCCTGGCAGATCTCCAACATCCACGGCGGCACGGGCGCGACCAACGTCGTGCCGGGCACGGTAGAAATCCTGTTCAACTTCCGCCACTCGACCGCCAGCACGGTGGACCAGCTGAAGACCCGCGTGCATGCCATCCTCGACAAGCACAAACTGGAATACGACCTTAAATGGGAGATGTCCGGCAAACCCTACCTCACGCCGCGCGGCGACCTGGTAGAAGCAGTGAGTGCGGCCATCAGGCAGGTGCAAGGCATCGAAACCGAGCTGTCCACTAGCGGCGGCACCTCGGACGGCCGATTCATCGCCGACATCTGCACGCAAGTGCTCGAACTCGGCCCCCTGAATGCGACCATCCACAAACTCAACGAATGCGTGGCTGTGGACGATCTCGATGCGCTGTCCGAGATCTATTACCTGACGTTGTGCAAATTGCTGGCCTGACAAAATCGCCCAAGAGGAAAACGCATGGACATCAACCACTTTTCCGAGGCCAGCGCCTCGCTCACCACGGTACGCGACTGCCTGCGCTTCGCAGTCAGCCGCTTCAACGAGGCAGAGCTTTTCTTCGGTCACGGCAGCGGCAATGCCTACGATGAGGCCGCCTACCTCATCCTGCACACCCTCAATCTACCGCTCGACCGGCTCGACCCGTTCCTCGATGCGAAGCTGACCCAGTCGGAACTGTACGACGTGCTGGATATCATCGAGCGGCGCACCGAGCAGCGCATCCCGGCAGCCTACCTGACCAATCAGGCATGGCTGGGCGATCTGTCGTTCTACGTCGACGAGCGCGTCATCGTGCCGCGATCCTTCATCGCCGAGCTGCTGCGCGAACAGCTCGTGCCCTGGATCGCCGATGCGGAGCGCATCGGCAACGTGCTGGACATGTGCACCGGCAGCGGCTGCCTGGCCATCCTGGCGGCACATGCCTTCCCGAATGCCCACGTCGACGCCGTCGACCTGTCTGCCGATGCCCTGGATGTCGCCCAGTACAACGTCACCGACCATGCGCTGGAAGACCGCATCTCGCTGATCGAATCTGACATGTTCGCCAAATTGCAGGGCAAACGCTACGACCTGATCATCAGCAATCCCCCCTATGTCGATGCGCCCTCGGTCGCCGCACTGCCGCAGGAATATCGTTACGAACCGGAGCTGGCGCTGGGCAGCGGTACGGATGGCCTGGATGCCACCCGTACCATCCTCGCGCATGCCGCAGCCCACCTCGCCGATAACGGTATCCTCGTCGTCGAGATCGGCCATAACCGCGATGCACTCGAAGCCGCTTTCCCCAACCTGCCCTTCACCTGGCTGGATGTCAGCGCCGGGGATGAGTTCGTGTTCCTGCTGCACAAGAATGACCTGGCGTAATGTCTGTCGACCATTACGAGAATTTCCCCGTCGCTTCCATTCTGATGCCCCGCCGGCTGCGCAAGCCGGTGGCCGCGATCTACCATTTTGCCCGCGCGGCGGATGACATCGCCGATGAGGGCGACCTGCCCGACGCAGAACGCTTGCGCCGCCTTGACGAGTTCCGCGCCGAACTGAAGCGCATCGAAACCGATGAAAGCCCCCACACCCCCCTGTTCCGGCGCCTTGCCGCCGAGGTGCAGGCACATGCGCTGCCGATGCCGCCGTTCTATGACCTGCTCGACGCCTTCTCGCAGGACGTGGTGAAAAAGCGCTATGCCGATTTCGCCGAGCTGCAGGACTACTGCCGCCGCTCGGCCAATCCGGTCGGCAACCTGTTGCTGCATCTGTACGAAGAAGCCACACCGGTCGCCCTGGCTTACTCCGATGCCATCTGCAGCGCGCTGCAATTGATCAACTTCTGGCAGGACGTAGCCAGGGACTACGCCATCGGCCGCATCTACCTGCCACAGGAAGATCTGGCGAAATTCGGCGTCGAGGAGGCGCAGATCGCACAGGGTGTCGACGATGAGGCCTGGCGTGCACTGATGGAATTCGAGGTCGACCGTGCGCGGACCCTGATGCTGCAGGGCGCCCCTTTGGGCAGCATGCTCCGCGGACGCATCGGGCTGGAGATGCGCATGATCATCGCGGGCGGCCTGCGCATCCTCGACAAGCTGCAGGCAGCCGACTACGACATGTTCCGCCACCGCCCGGTATTGCGCCCGTTCGACTGGGTTATCATGCTGGCCAAAAGTGCGCCATTGCGATTCTGACCATGACTCCCGACGAATATTGCCAAGACAAGGCAGCTTCCAGCGGCTCCAGCTTCTACAACAGTTTCCGCTTCCTGCCCAGGGACAAGCGCCGCGCCATCACGGCGCTGTATGCCTTCTGCCGCGAAGTGGACGACGTCGTGGACGAGTGCTCCGATGCCGATGTGGCGCGCGCCACGCTCAACTGGTGGCGCAACGAGGTCGCCGCCATCTTTGGCGGCAAGCCCCAGCATCCGGTCGCCCAGGCTTTGGTGCCTGTCGTCAGGCAATTCAACCTGCCGCAGGAACACCTGCTGGAGATCATCGACGGCATGGAGATGGACCTCGACCAGCCGCGCTACGCCGATTTCAAATCGCTGCAACTGTATTGCTACCGCGTCGCCTCGGTCGTTGGCCTGCTGTCGGCCGAGATCTTCGGCTACACCGACCGCGAGACGCTGAAATACGCACACGACCTCGGCATCGCCTTGCAGCTCACCAACATCATCCGCGATGTCGGAGAGGATGCGCGGCGCAACCGCATCTACCTGCCGATGGACGAAATGCAGCGGTTCGGGGTCACTGCGGCAGACATCCTCAACGCGCGCGAGACCGAAGGGTTCGCCAGGCTGATGGCATTCCAGATCGAACGCGCGCAACGCTATTACCAGCAAGCGCTGGAACATCTGCCCGCGGTCGACCGCAAGGCCCAGCGCGCCGGACTCATCATGGCTGCGATCTACCGCGCCACACTGGATCAAGTCGTGGCCAGCGGCTGCCATGTACTGAAAGAACGGGTCTCGCTCACACCGACCTACAAGCTGTGGCTGGCATTCAAGGCATGGCTCGGGAACTGAACAGATCGCCCTCTTCTCCCCCGGCTCCCGCACACGGAAGCGGGAGCAATCGTGAAGATCATGGTTTGACTGTGGGTATCATCGGCGGCGGCTATGCGGGCATGGCTGCCGCAGTCGAACTGGCAGCACGCGGCATTCCCGTCACCGTCTTTGAAAGCGCCAGGCAACTCGGCGGCAGAGCGCGCGGGGTGCTGTATAACCACATCCGGCTCGATAACGGCCAGCACCTGCTGCTCGGCTGCTACCGCGAGACACTGCGTCTGATCGAACTGACAGGCGGCTGCACCCGGCAGGATTTCCTGCGCCTGCCGTTGCAACTGGATCTGCACGGCCATTTCTCGCTCCGGGCTCCCCGCCTGCCTGCCCCGCTCCATCTGCTGGCCGCCCTGCTCAAAGCTGACGGGCTGAGCTGGGACGAACGCATGAAAGCGGCCCGTTTCATGCTCGCATTGCGCCGCATGCGATTCCGCCTGCCCCAAGACATGACGGTCGCGGCACTGCTCGCCCTTCATGCCCAGGACGCCGACTTAACGCTGAAGCTGTGGGAACCGCTGTGCATCGCCGCGCTGAACACCCCCATCCACAAGGCCTCCGCACAGGTGTTATTGAACGTGCTGCGCGACGCACTGAACCGTTCGCGCGCCGACAGCGACATGCTGTTGCCGCGCATCGACTTCACGGCTCTGTTTCCGCAACGGGCGGCAGCCTTTGTCGAGCGGCATGGCGGCAAGGTGCTGCTCTCCAGCGGCGTGACCGGCATCGCACCGAACCACGGCGGCATCGAACTGCACACCGCCGACGGCAGCCAGAACTTCAGCCGCGTCATCTGCGCCGCGCCCCCCGCTATCGCCGCCCGGCTGCTGCGGCCCCTCGCCGCGCTCACCGGCACGGTCGCCCAGATAGACACGCTGGAATACCAGCCGATCTACACCGTGTACCTGCAATATCCGCCGCACATCACCCTCCCGCACCCGATGCTCGGGCTGCATCGGCGATTCAGCCAATGGCTGTTCGACAAGGGGCGCATCGCCGGACAACACGGGCTGCTGGCGGCCGTCATCAGCGCGGAAGGACTGCACCAGGAATTGGAGCAGAAGGAATTGGCGGAGAAGGTCATCACCGAATTGCGCGAAGAGTTCGGTATCACCGAAACGCCGGCATGGTTCCAGGTCATTGCCGAAAAACGCGCCACCTTTTGTTGCGCGCCCGACCTGCAGCGTCCCGCGCAACAAACCGCGCTTCCCAATCTGCTGCTGGCCGGGGACTATACCGCCGGCGACTATCCGGCCACGCTGGAAGGTGCGGTTATCAGCGGCATACGCTGTGCGGAGATGCTGAGCAGGCAAGCCTGAAATGGCAGGATGCACTGCCTACTTGAAGCGGTAGCTCAAGGAAACATACCCGGTATCCATATATCTCTGGCCCACGATCGGACTCTGCTGGATCGCATCGCCCAGCCATTTGCGGCGTATGTAGCAGTTCAGGTGATACTGCTCGCTCAACTTGATGTCGCCGATCAGCCCGAACAGGCCATTGAAAGAACCTGAAGGCGAATACAAAGCATACTGGCTGGCGGCCACTTCCTGGGGCGAAACGCCGTAGTAATAGCGCACATATTCGGCGGACTGGTATTCCGCTCCCAGCAAGGGGTATAGCGTGACCTGCGGCAGGTCGATCTCGCCCGCATAGATCGCCTCCAGCCATTCGCCATTCGATTTGCGCACATCGTGGAACGCATTGATCATGAACCCGCCCAGCGGCGTCACCTGTAACGTCCCGATCCCCAATGGCAGGGAAGTTTCGCGATTGCCCAGGCCTTTCAGGGCAGGCGTGTCGGTGCTGAAGCCATCCATGCTGACCCGGCCCACCAGTTCCAGGTGGCCATATCCCAGAGGCAGGGTCTTGATACCGAATGTGTCTACCCGCGCAAATATCCTGCCATACTCGAAATCGGCATAAGGCAGCACGCTGACCTCATCGCGCTTGCTGCGAATGTAGCTATGGATATAGTAGCTGCCCAGGCCGATGTCGCCTTCCAGGGTCTGCGGAAAGTCTTCGGCCTCCGCCACGGCTGTGCAGATCAGCAAGGCGCCGCCCAACATTGCGCGCAAACGCCCCCAACGATTTTTTTTAGCTTGCCGAACGTCCATGCCTGCCTGCCCTGAAGTAATCCTTGTTGTCGTAATACGCGGCACATTCGTTTTCCGCTGCCCAGCCCGGTATGCCAAGCAAGGGCACAGGCGTCAGCTCTCGCGTGCTGGCGAGATGCCGGCGGTCGGACAGATAGGTGGATAATTTTCCATCCAGATGTTCCAGTTGCCGTTCCGGCGTCCAGTTGAAGAATTCCTGTTCCGTCGCCAGCAGCAGCCCCTGGCCGGTCATGCCGACATAGGGGTGCAGCGCTTTCTCGTACAAACCATGGCCGAACAGGTAGAACCCCATGGCGGACCGCACTTGCGCACGCCGCACCCAGAACAGCTCCTTCCACTGGAAATCCCGCAGCAATCGAGCCAAGCCGTCATCGGCATAAACCACGATGACGCCGGATTCGTCCAGCAAGGTGCTGGTATCGCGCGTACTGCCGCGACTGCCAGACATGCCTGTGTCACTGCTTTTCGAACCGTCTGTCAGCGCATGATAGTGGCGCGCATTGATTGCCGCCTTGGCTTTGGGAAAGGCCATCCACACCAGCGCATTGAAAAAGTCATGCCAATTGTCCGCCCGCGTCGGCACCTCGCCCCTCAGGTAGCAACGCGGTTCGTATTGCGATTCGAAAGGCAGTTTACCGTATTCCTGCGCCACGAATCGCACAGGCTGCCCGCTCTGCACGGTCACGGCAGGAGTGCGCCATTCAAGCAGCGCATTGCACTCCTGCAGGGTTGGAAATGCATCGCCTCCAAGGCGGGAGATAAAAGGATGCAGCAGGGCAAAATACGGCATGTCCAGCAAGGCATCTTTGTGCCATTCGGGGTTCGGGCTCATGACGGCAAGTTTAGCCTAATTGCGCGGCGCAACACATCCGGCGTGGCTTGTGGTAAGTTTCGCAATGTTTGTCGAATTGAGTCATTTAGTTTCACCCGCCGGGGAGGGGAAAATGAACGAATTAGATGCCATCCAGGCCAGTCTGGCGAGTTTTACCAAGCGCCTGGACGAGGTTTCCACTGACCGCTTCCACGAATTGCGCAAGTGTTCGTTCTTCGATCCCATCCCCAGCGAATGGCTGAAGCCGATTTCGGAACAGGCGGAAATACGAACCTTCGCTGCCGGAGACTGCCTGACTTCGGAAGGCGACGACATGAATGTCTTTTACGTCGTGCTTTACGGCACGGCGACTGTCTACTTCAGCAGAAAAGTGGTCGGCACGATACGCAGCGGCGAATGCATCGGCGAGGGCATGTTCTTCGCCAACGAGACCATCTCGCGTTCGGCAACCGTGATCGCCGACGGACAAGTGATCGCAGCCGAGATCAAGCATGCCGGCATTGACCGCCTGCGCGGCGAAGCCAAAGCTTATATGGATAAAGCGTTGCTGCTCGCCCTGTTCAAGAAACTGCAGGGAGCGAACCGCAAGATCGAGGAGCTGCTGCGCTGACCTGGCTGTTGCCTCCGGATGATCGTTTCCGTTTTTTCTTTCGAAAGGAGCCTTGTATATGCTTAAGCCGCTATTGCTAGCCTGCCTGTTCTGCTTCTCGGTTCCTGCCATCGCCTCATGCGAAGACGTCAAGTCGCAGATCGACGCCAAATTGCAAGCCAAAGGTGTCAAGTCCTATACGCTGGATATCGTTCCCGCCAACCAGGCCGCGGCCCCGGCAGGGGCATCCGGCGTGGCGGCTGCCCCTGCCAAGGAGGCTGCCGGCAAGGTGGTCGGCACCTGCGAGGGCGATACCAGGCAGATCGTGTACAAGCGCAACTGACAGGCCACCGGGCACCCGTTTCCGGGAAAGGCAGACCTTCTCCCGCCCGGCGGCGTATTCCGCATGCTGCGGCCCGATTTCGGCTAGAATCGGGGACGTATGAGTATCATTGCTGTCTTCAATCAGAAAGGCGGGGTCGGCAAAACCACCACCGCCGTCAGCCTCGCTGCCGCATTGTCCCGCATCGGCCGTGCGACATACGGCATTGACCTCGACCCCCAGGCCCAGCTCAGTTCCATTGCCAATGTCACGGCAAAGTCCGGAGCGGACACCGTCTTGAGCATGTTCCAGAACAATCGTCCCCTGACACAGCTGGTGCAGGAATCGCCCAGCAAGATCAAGGTGATCCCCGCCCATACCGAACTGTCCAAGGTAGACGCGCTGTATGGCAAGGGTTTCAATGTGGTGAACAAGCTCAACAACGCGCTGCAGGCCGAACGCTTCGGCGGCAAGGACAATCCGGTGGTGATCGACTGCAACCCCATGGTCGGCGTGCTATCGCTGAACGCGATCTTTGCTTGCAGCGGACTGATCGTGCCGATCTCGGCCGACCATCTTTCCACCAAAGGCGCACTCCAGATCGAAAAAACCCTGAACGCCCTTGAGCAGGTCCTCAAGCGGCGGGTCAACCGTCGCTATCTGCTCACCCGTTTCGATGGCAGGCGGCGCATGGCATGGGATGTGTTGAAACTGGTTGAGGAGCACTTCGGTGCCGATGTCTGCCGTACCCGTATCGCGGAGAACGTCAGTCTGGCGGAAAGCCCGGCAATGAACAAGACAGTGTTCGAGCACGCACCCGACAGCCGGGGCGCACACGATTACGATGACCTGTTGAAAGAATTGCTGACCGACGGCTTTATCGATTGAAGTCGGCCTGGATCATTTGGATATCAGGGACAGGATGTCCTCGACCGACATGACTTGCTGGTTCTTGCCTTCCCCGGCATCCTTGGCATTACAGCTGACTATCTGGCAATAGCGGTACATCTGCCTCAGTTTGCGTTCGGCTTCGGCCTCGTCATTGCCCGCAATGACGATACTCTCCACCTTTTGGCCGTCGCGCGTCAGAATCGAGAAATCGAACTTCTGCATCACCATCCCCCTATCGCATCACTGTTTGACTATCCTCTGCCTTCTTGCCTCATACAAACACACCCCGGTACTCACCGACACGTTCAGGCTTTCCACGCTGCCATGCATCGGAATACGCACCAGCTGATCACAAGTCTCCCGGGTCAGGCGGCGCAGACCTTCGCCCTCTGCCCCCAGCACCCAGGCCGCAGCGCCCGAATGCCGCACATCATACAGATTTGTCTCCGCTTCGCCATCCATGCCGATGACCCAGATATCGCGCTCCTGCAGTTCGCGCAAGGTACGCGCCAGATTGGTGACCGTGATATAGGGCACCGTCTGTGCGGCCCCGCAAGCCACCTTCTCCACCGTGGCATTGATGCCTACGGCACGATCCTTGGGCGCGATCACGGCATGCACGCCGAAAGCATCGGCACTGCGCAGGCAGGCGCCCAGGTTGTGCGGATCCTGCACCCCATCCAGCACCAGCAACAGGGCCGGTTCGGTCAGCGTATCCAGCACATCGTCCAGGTGCTGCACTTTCTGCGCCGCATTCACCCGCGCCGCGACGCCCTGATGGCGCGGACTGCCGGCCATGCCGTCGAGGCGCTTGCCGTCCACCTGGATGATGCGCACGCCATTGGCCTCGGCCAGTTTGAGCAGGTCGCGCGCGCGCGGATCCTTGCGCTGCGGATCGACATACACTTCCAGCACACTGTCTGCGTTCTGGCGGATACGCGCGGTGACGGCATGGAAACCGTGAATGATGCGCGACTCAGCCATGATGCTTGCCTGCCTTTCCGGTGCTCTTTCCGGCTTTCTCCGATTTATGCGCCTTCTTCGGCGGCGGCGCCGCTCCCCAGGCGCCGACATCGATAGGACCGGCACCTTCAACCACCACCTTTGCGGTCTCGCCTTCCAGCACGAAATCGATCTTGGTGCTTTCCATATCCACGCGCACCACCTTCACGCGCACGCGGTCGCCAAGGCGGTAACGCTTGCCGGTGCGCTCTCCCAGCATCATGTGCTTGGCCGGATCGAAGTGGAAATAGTCGGCCCCCAGTTCGGATACATGCACCAGGCCTTCGACATACAGATCGTCCAGCGCCACGAACAGGCCGAAACCGGTGACCGAGGAAATGGTGCCCTCGAACACGCTGCCCAGATGGTCGCGCATGTAGAAACACTTGAGCCAGGCTTCCACGTCGCGCGTGGCGTCGTCGGCACGGCGCTCGGTCATCGAGCAGTGCACGCCCAGTTCCGCCCACTTGAGTTGCGGCTTGTATTGCTTGCCTTGCAGCACCGCCTTGATGGCGCGGTGCACCAGCAGGTCCGGATAACGCCGTATCGGGGAGGTGAAGTGGGTATAGGCCTCGTAGCCAAGGCCGAAATGGCCGGCATTCTCCGGCGCATACACGGCCTGACGCAGCGAGCGCAGCATCACGGTCTGCAGCAGCCCGGCATCGGGTCGGGATTTGATCTGCTTGAGCAGCTTGGAATAGTCGGCTGCCTGCGGGTCGTCTCCGCCGCCCAGTTGCAGGCCGAACTCCTTGAGGAATTCGCGCACCGCCTCCAGCTTCTCCGGCGTCGGCCCCTCATGGATGCGGTACAGCACCGGATGGTTATGCTCTTTCAGGAACGCCGCCGCACAGACGTTGGCCGCCAGCATGCACTCTTCGATCAGTTTGTGCGCATCGTTGCGGATCACCGGCACGATCTTCTCGATCTTGCCCTGGTCGTTGAATATCATCTGCGTCTCGACCGTTTCGAAATCGATGGCTCCGCGCTTCTCGCGTGCCTGCAGCAAGGTCTGGAACAGCTTGTACAGGTTGTTGATGTGCGGCAGCACTTCCGCATATTTCTGTGCATTCTCGCCCTGTGGATTGGCCAGCATGTCGGCGACCTGGGTATAGGTCAGGCGCGCATGCGAGAACATCACGGACGGGTAGAAGCGATGCTGCAGGATATCGCCGGAAGCAGAGATCTGCATGTCGCACACCATGCACAGGCGCTCGACATTGGGATTCAGCGAGCACAAGCCATTGGAAAGTTCCTCCGGCAGCATCGGGATGACGCGGCGCGGGAAATACACCGAGTTGCCGCGGTTGATCGCTTCCTTGTCCAGCGCATCGCCGGACTGCACATAGGAGCTGACGTCGGCAATCGCCACCACCAGGCGGAAACCCTTGCCGTTCGGTTCACAATACACCGCATCGTCGAAATCCCGTGCCGTTTCGCCGTCGATGGTCACCAGCGGCAGCTTGACCACACTCTCGCGTCCGGCGTAATCGGACGGCTTCACTTCTGGCGAGAAGGCTTCGGCCTGCTTTTTCGCCTCGTGCGGAAATTCGTTGGGCAGATCGTGCTTGCGCAAGGCGATCTCGATCTCCATGCCGGGATCGGCATAGTTGCCCAGCACCTCGACGATACGGCCGATCGGCTGCGCATGCTTGGAAGGCTGCTGCAATATCTCGAGGATCACCACCTGCCCTGTTTTGGCCCCGCCGGACGCCCCGGGCGCGACCAGAATGTCCTGGCTGATGCGCCGGTTCTCGGCCACCACAAACTGGATGCCATGTTCTTCATACAGGCGGCCAACCACGCGGGTATTGGCGCATTCCAGCACCTCGACGATACTGGCCTCGCGGCGGCCGCGTCTGTCTTCGCCGCCTACCCTTGCCATCACCGTATCGCCATGCAGCGCCTTGTGCATCTCCTTGGCGCTCAGCACCAGGTCCGGGCTGCCGTCGTCCGGGATCAGGAAGCCGAAACCGTCGGGATGGCCCTGCACCTTGCCCTTGATCAGGTCGAGCTTGTCCACCACGCAGATGGCACGCTTGCGGTTGCGCATGATCTGGCCGTCGCGCTCCATCGCGCGCAGGCGGCGCAGGAACAGCTCCTCCTCGTGGTGCTCTATCTGCAGCAGGCTGCACAGCTCGTCCTGCTCGATCGGCACCCCTTTTTCGGCCAGCACCTGCAGGATATATTCCCGGCTGGGGAGCGGATGTTCGTACTGTTCGCGTTCCCGTTCCAGAAACGGGTCGAGTTCGCGGATATTTTTTTTCTTTTTCGTCATTGACACAAATTCCTATAGCAATTAAAGTGCGCACCCTCGAAGCAATGCCCAGGTGGCGGAATTGGTAGACGCACTAGGTTCAGGTCCTAGCGGTGGCAACACTGTGGAAGTTCGAGTCTTCTCCTGGGCACCAAGATACACAATGGCTCGCGCAAGCGGGCCATTTTCTTTGGCATCTACCCCTTTTAAACAAAAACACGCATCGGTGTAACGATGCGTGTCCGTTCTTTGCGTCAGTATCACCAGATCAGGCCTTGAACGGGTGACGCAACACAATGGTTTCGTCGCGATCCGGGCCGGTCGACACCATATCCACCGGCACTTCGCATATTTCGGCGATGCGCTGCAGGTAGTTGCGCGCTTCCAGCGGCAGCTCCTCATAACGCTTCACACCCACCGTACTGCCGCTCCAGCCCGGCATATCCTCGTATACGGGCTCGCAACCGACCAGCGATTCGGCGCCGACCGGCAGGATATCGCTGAATTGGCCGTCGATCTTGTAGCCCACGCCGATCCGTACCTTCTCCATGCCGTCCATCACGTCCAGCTTGGTCACGCACAGGCCGGACACGCCGTTGATCTGGATGGAACGCTTGAGTGCAGCGGCATCGAACCAGCCGCAGCGGCGCGCGCGGCCGGTGGTCGCGCCGAATTCGTGCCCTTTTTCCGCCAGCATCTTGCCGATCGGGTCCTGCTTGTCCACCGCATCGTACAGTTCAGTCGGGAACGGGCCGGAACCGACGCGCGTGGTATAAGCCTTGGTGATCCCGAGCACGTAATGCAGCATCTGCGGGCCGATGCCGGCACCGCTGCAGGCCGCGCCGGAGATGCAGTTGCTGGATGTCACGAACGGATAGGTACCGTGATCGATGTCCAGCAACGTCCCTTGGGCCCCCTCGAACAGCAGGTTCTGCCCTGCCTTGTTGGCTTCGTACAGCGCCCGCGGCACATCCAGCACCAGCGGTTCGATGCGCTCAGCCAGCGCCAGCGCCTCATCCATGGTTTTCTGGAAATCCACGGTTTCCGCATGGAAATAGTTCTTCAGCACGAAGTTGTGGTAATCCAGCACCTCGCCCAGCTTGGCCGCGAAGCGCTTGCGGTGGAACAGGTCCTGCAGGCGGATGGCGCGACGCGCCACCTTGTCTTCGTAGGCCGGGCCGATGCCGCGCCCGGTGGTGCCGATCTTGCCCGCCCCCTTGGCAACCTCGCGCGCCTTGTCCAGCGCTTCGTGGTACGGCAGGATCAGCGGACAGGCTTCCGATACGCGCAAGCGTTCATATACCTGCACGCCGGCAGCGGCCAGCTTGTCCATCTCCTTGAGCAAGGCGGAGGGAGACAGCACCACGCCATTGCCGATGTAGCACATGACTCCGCTACGGAGAATGCCGGAGGGGATCAGGTGCAATACGGTTTTCTCGCCGTTGATGACCAGCGTATGGCCCGCATTGTGCCCGCCCTGGAAGCGCACCACGCCTTGCGCATGGTCGGTCAGCCAGTCGACCACCTTGCCCTTGCCTTCATCGCCCCACTGGGTACCAATCACTACAACGTTCCTGGACATAACTCTTTCCTGTTCCAAACAGTTTCTAATTCCTGATCGCGGCCACTACCCAGTTGCCGTCGCGCAACACCAGCTCGCGGTCGCAATTCAATTCGGCGCGATGCTCGGCCTTGCCCAGCAGATCGACCACCACGATCTCGCCTTGCGCGCGCTGCCTGGCGATGGCCGCATCCAGCGCCGCATCCTGGCGGTACGGCGCGTAGATCGCTTGCGGCTGTGCCTGCTTGGCCAGCAAACCGTGCAACTGGCGCAGATCCATGCTGAAGCCGGTGGCAGGGCGGGCACGCCCGAACGCCTTGCCTACGTCGTCGTAGCGCCCGCCCAGCGCGATGGCGTCGTGACTGCCCGCATGGTAAGCCGCGAACACCATGCCGCTGTGATATTGGTAACCGCGCAGCTCGGCCAGATCGATGCCGATGTCGTGCGCCAGGCCTTTGAGATGGGCAGCCGCCTGTCCGAGTTGATCCAGGGCTGCGGCGACTTCCGGGTAGGCCGGCAACACCGCACGGGCGCGGGCAATCACCTCGATCCCGCCGTAGAGTTGCGGCAATGCCAGCAAGGCAGCCTGCACATCCTGCGGCAGCCCTGCCGCCAGTGCGCGCACGCCCGGCACATCCTTGCGTTGCAACGCGTTGAACAAGTCCGCTTCCAGCCCGTGCGCAATCCCCGCATGGCGAACCAGCGCACTGAACACGCCGACATGGCCAAGATCGAGATGCACACCGTCGATACCGATCAGGGCCAATGTCTGCAACATCAGGCGCTGCACCTCCAGATCGCTCTCGATCCCGGCATGGCCATACAATTCGGCACCAATCTGCAGCGGCTCCCGCGTCCGCATCAACCCGGAAGGCTGGGTATGCAGCACACTGCCGGCATAGCACAAGCGGGTCACTCCTTGCCGGTTGAGCAGGTGTGCATCGATACGGGCCACTTGCGGCGTGATATCTGCGCGCAGGGCCAGCGTACGCCCGCTCAGCTGGTCGACCAGCTTGAAGCTGCGCAGATCCATGTCTTCGCTCTCGTTGATGAGCAAAGACTCGGCATATTCGAGCAACGGGGGAGCCACCAGCTGATAGCCGGAACGGCGCAGCAATCCGAGCAACTCGCTGCGCATGGCCTCGATGCGCCATGCCTCGTCCGGCAGCATGTCTTGAATGTATTCCGGCAACAACCAGTTCATCATTTTATCCAGTAAATCAGCAACAAGCCGCTCAACATCAGCGTCAGTCCGATGAAGCGGGCCTGCCCGTCATGGAATTGCGACGCTTTGCGCAGCGTATCGCGCCAGGAGGAAGGAAACAGGAACGGCATGATCCCCTCCAGCACCAACATCAAACCCAATGCCGTCAGCCAATAGTCGACCATGCGATCCTATTTGCCGTCCCTGCCGGAGCCTTTCAGATACTTGAAGAACGGCGAACCGGCATCCAGCACCATCACGTCGCTCTTGTTCTTGAAGCCCTGCTTGTACACATCCAGGCTGCGATAGAAGGCATAGAACTCCGGGTTGCGCCCGAATGCTGCGGCGTACAGCGCAGATGCCCTGGCATCGCCCTCGCCCTTGATCTTCTGCGCATCGCGATAGGCCTGCGCCAGGATCACTTCGCGCTGCCGGTCGGCATCGGCACGGATCTTCTCGCTCTCGGCATTGCCGGTCGCACGCAACTCGTTGGCAACCCGCTTGCGCTCCGCTTCCATGCGGCTATAGATGGAGTCGCTGATGGTGTTCGGGAAATCGACGCGCTTCAGGCGCACATCCAGCACCTCCACACCGATCTTGCGTGCGTCCACATCGGTCTTCTCCTGCACCACGCGCATCAACTCTTCGCGCTTGCCGGACACAACCTCATGGATGGTGCGCTTGCCGAACTCTTCGCGCAGCGTGGAATTCACGGTCTGAGTCAAACGCGTCTGCGCACGCGCCTCATCCCCCCCGACGCTGATGTAGTACTGCTTCACGTCGATGATGCGCCACTTGATGAAGGAATCCACCAGTACATTCTTTTTCTCGGCCGTGATGAAACGCTCCGGATCGTCGCTATCCAGGGTCAGGATGCGCGAATCGAAGAAGCGCACGTTCTGCAGCAGCGGCACCTTGAATTTGATCCCGGGCGCGGTTTCCACGCGCACCACTTCGCCCAGCTGGAACACGATGGCGGTCTGCCGCTGATCGACGATGAAGATACTCATGCTGGCCAGGATCAATGCAACCACGGCCCCTACCAGGAAATTTGTCATATTCAGTTTCATCAGCGGGCCTCCCTTTCGCGGCCGAACAGCGATTCGCGCACACGCGGCGCCGGCGCAGCCTCCGCCGGCACAGCCAGCTGTTCCGCTGTCTTTGCCGCAGGCGGCGCATCAGCGCCGGGATTGGTACTCTGGATCAGCTTGTCCAGGGGCAGGTACAAGAGGTTGCCGCCGCCGCTCTTCTGGTCCACCAGGACCTTGCTGGTACTGGTCAGTATCTGCTGCTTCATGTCCTGGTACATGCGCTCGCGCGTCACTTGCGGCGCCTTTTCATACTCGACCAGGATCTGCTTGAAACGGCTGGCATCACCTTCCGCATTGGCGACCACGCGCTGCTTGTAGCCATCTGCCTCTTGCATCAGGCGTGCTGCCGCTCCCTTGGCTCTGGGCACGACGTCATTGGCGTAGGCCTGGCCTTCGTTCTTCTGCCGCTCCCTGTCCTGGCTGGCTTTAACCGCATCGTCGAACGCAGCCTGAACCTGCTCTGGCGGTTGCGCATTGCGCATGGTGACCTTGCTGACGATGATGCCGGACTTGTAGCGATCCAGGATATCCTGGATCAGCTTGGTGGTGGAGGCTGCGATCTGCTCGCGCCCTTCATACAGTACAAAGTCCATCTTGCTTCGCCCCACGACCTCGCGGATGGCGGTCTCGGCGACTTGGCGGACCGTTTCCTTGTCGTCCGCCATGCGGTTGTTGAACAGGTATTCGGCCGGATCCTTGAGGAAGTATTGCACTGCGAACTGGATATCGATGATGTTCTCGTCATCCGTCAGCATCAGGGATTCTTTAAGCATCTTGTTCTTCTCGTTGTCGCGATAGCCGACCTCGACCGTGCGCACCTGGCTCAGGTTGACCACTTCCACCGTTTCGATCGGATAGGGAAAGTGCCAGCGCGGACCGGCATCCGTGATCTCGACCTGCTTGCCGAATCGCAATACCACGCCGCGCTGGCTGGCATCCACAATGTAGAAACCGCTGGCGATCCAGATCAATGCCACAATCAGCACGATCAGGCCGATACCGCTGCCCATGCCCCCCGCAGGCTGGCTGCCGCCGCCCTTGGGTGAGCCGCCGCCAGACCTGCCGAACAGCGACTCTATCTTGCGGTTAAATTTGCGCATCATCTCCTCGAGATCGGGAGGACCGCCGCTGTTCTTGTTGCCCCATTGTGGGTCGTTCAATCCCATAGTCTGTTACCTTTAGATCAAATCAGTTGTCGTTCAGGGGATGCCACTCTTCCACTTTCGCTTCCGCCACGGGCGCATCGCGCACTTCGGCCAGCGCGGCCCGCAGATCGGCCAGACCTGCACCGGTTCTGGCGCTCAAATGAATGCTGGCAATTTTACCATATTCATTGCGCTTCACGCCCGCTTCCAGGCCTTGCAGATCGATCTTGTTGTAGATCACGATCTGCGGGATGTGCTGCGCCCCGATCTCCGCCAACACCTTGTTCACCTCGGCCATCTGGTCGTGGCGTTCCGGACTGTTCACATCCACCACATGCAGCAGCAGGTCGGCCTGCGCCGTCTCCTCCAGCGTACTGCGGAAAGCCGCCACCAGCCCGTGCGGCAGGTGGCGGATGAAGCCGACGGTATCGGACAGCACCACTTGCCGGGCACTGTCGCCTTCCAGGAATATCCTGCGCGCCGTGGTATCCAGCGTCGCGAACAGCTGGTTGGCGACATACACGTTGGCATTGGTGAGGCGGTTGAACAAGGTGGATTTGCCCGCATTGGTATAACCGACGATGGATACGGACATCACATCGGCACGATTGCGCGCCTTGCGCTGCACCTCCCGGTGGCGCTTGAGCTGCTTCAGCCGCTCGTTGAGCAGGTGTACGCGCCGATCCAGCTTGCGCCGGTCCAGTTCGAGCTGCGTTTCGCCCGGCCCGCGCGCGCCCACGGCGAATTTCTGCTGCCCCATGTCCATGTTCATGCCCACCAGGCGGGTGGACAGGTATTTGAGCTGCGCCAACTCCACCTGCACCTTGCCTTCATGGCTTTGTGCGCGCAGCGCGAAGATGTCCAGGATCAGCATGGTGCGGTCGATCACCCGCGTCTGTATTTTGGCAGTGAGGTTGCGCATCTGCGCCGGGGACAGGTCGTGGTTGAAGATGACCAGCGGCGCTTCCAGCTCCTCGACCAGGGCCGCGATCTCCTCCACCTTGCCGCTGCCGGCATAGGTCGATGGATCGGGGCGCTGGCGTTTGCCTTCAACCAGCGCGAGCGTACGCACTCCGGCACTTTCTGCCAGCAGACGTAACTCTTCCAGGCTTTCTGCGTAATCTGGGGCGCCAAAATCGAGACTGACCAACACCGCCGTGTTGGCGGTAGTCGTAGACTCAGACATCACTCGGCGTCGAAAGGAATGGTAATGGCGCGTGCGGGAACGATGGTGGAGATGGCGTGCTTATAGACCATCTGGGTGACGGTGTTCTTCAGCAGCACCACATATTGATCGAACGACTCGACCTGGCCTTGCAGCTTGATGCCATTGACCAGATAGATGGCGACCTGCACATGCTCCTTACGCAGCGCGTTCAGGAACGGGTCTTGTAATTGTTGCCCTTTTGCACTCATGATGTCCGCTCTTGTTGTTCTCGGGGCGGTTACTGTACTGGAAAACCCGTCGATACGGAAGAGCGCGGAGCCATTAACCCCTGTTCCTGCGCGCAGGTTTGGTTCTCGCCGTCGCCACCCGCAATCCGGCAGGTACCGCACCTGTCATGGCGGCGAACAGGGACAAGGTCAAAACCGGCGCAACAAGCATTCCAAACAACAAGGATCCCATTTTTTCCTCCTGCATCATGAACCCGGCCTGCTTGAATGCTATTGCGGCACCAAACGCCATTTCTTGAGCCAAGGAACGGGGGCTAACCGTACAACCTGCGCCCCCGGATACGGGCGCGGTGCGCAGCACGCTGTTCGCTCTCAGTAAGCACATGTTTCTTATCCGCAAAGGGATTCTTGCCGGATTTGTATTCGATGCGCAGGGGCGTGCCCTGCAGCTTGAATGCGTCGCAGAAAGTCTTCTCCAGATAGCGGCTATAGCTGTCGGGGATCTTCTCCAGTGCGCTGCCGTGGATGATGATGAGAGGCGGATTGCTGCCGCCCTGGTGCGCATAACGCATCTTGGGGCGGAAAGAGCCGGATCGCGGCGGTTGCTGTTTCTGCATCGCCTCCTCCAGCACCCGTGTCAGTTGCGGCGTAGGCAGTTTGGCCATTGCAGCAGCATAGGCCTGGTTCACCGATTTCAGCAATGCATCGACACCGGTGCCGTTCAATGCCGAGATGAAATGATGCTTGGCGAAACTCAGGAAATGCAACTTGCGCTCGATGTCGCGTTTGGCCGTATCCCGCTTGTATTCGTCCAGGCCGTCCCACTTGTTCACGGCCAGTACCAGCGCACGTCCGGCTTGCAGCACGAAATCGGCGAGGTGCGCATCCTGTTCGGTGATCTGGTCGCGCGCGTCCACCACCAGCACCACCACGTTGGCGTCCTCGATGGCCTGCAGCGTCTTTACCACCGAAAACTTCTCGATGGCTTCGTCGATCTTGCCGCGTCGCCGCACCCCGGCAGTGTCGATGATGGTGTATTGCTTGCCGCCACGTTCGAAATCGATATAGATGGAATCGCGCGTGGTGCCGGGCTGGTCGAAGGCGATGACGCGCTCTTCGCCGAGGATGGCGTTGACCAGGGTCGATTTGCCCACGTTGGGACGTCCGACGATAGCCAGCTTGGGGTGATCGGATTTCTCCTCGACCTCCGCTGCCGCTGCGGGCAACTCGTCCAGCGCAACCTCGATCATTTCGGCGACATTGTCACCGTGCGCAGACGAAATGGGGATGGGTTCGCCCATGCCAAGCTCATGGAAATCCATGGTGACGCGGGAACGCTGCATGCCCTCGGCCTTGTTCACCAGCAACATCACCGGCCGGCCGGTCTTGCGCAGCTGCGTGGCGATAATACGGTCTTGCGGCGTCAGGCCGTCGCGTCCGTCGACGATGAACAGTACCAGGTCGGCTTCGTCCACCGCCTGCCGCGTCTGCTTGGCCATCTCATGCAGGATGCCTTCCTTGGCGACCGGCTCCAGGCCGCCCGTATCGACCACCAGGTAAGGCCGTTCGCCGACGCGCCCGCGGCCATAATGGCGGTCCCGCGTCAATCCCGGCAGATCGGCGACCAGCGCATCCCGGCTGCGCGTCAGGCGGTTGAACAAAGTGGATTTGCCGACGTTGGGACGACCGACAAGGACAAGTGTAGGCAGCATGGAGTCGGGTCAGTGGATGGTAATGGAGTACAGTTCGCCGCCGCTGGTCTGCACCAGAGCACCGTCGCCCAGGGTGACGGGCGCGCTCAGGATGGCACTGCCATCGGTTTTGCGCCGCGCGACAAAGCTGCCGTCCTCGATCTTCAGCACATGCAGGTAGCCTTCAAAGTCTCCCACCACCAGGTAGTCGTCAAGTGCGAAACCCGCGGTCGCGCTGCGCATCAGCAACTGGTCGTTCTTCCACATCGCAGCACCGCTGCCCTTGTCCAGCGCCAGTATGTTGCTGTCGGTATCGGTCAGGTACAGCATCTTGCCCGAAAGCGCCAATCCCTTGTCGCTGGACAGGTCGCGCGTCCACAGTGTGCCGCCCTGCACCGCATCGAAACAGGCAAGGCGTCCCTGGAATGCGACGGCGCAAACCTGCGAGTCATCCACCACCGGCAGGCTGGTGATATCGCTGATTCGCTCCAGCTCGGTGCTGCCGCGAGGCTGCGAAACCGAGGATTCCCAAACCACCACGCCGTTCTTGAGTCCGATCGCGGCCAATTTGCCCGCGGCAAAGCCGGCATATACCAGGCCATTCTGGATCACCACGCTGGCATAGCTGCGCACGATGAGCGTCGGCGTGGAACGTTCATACAGCCACAGGCGGCTGCCGTCTTTTGCGCTCAGGCCGGTGATGCGCTGATTGCCGGTGCGCACCACCACGATGCCATCGGCGACCCTCGGCGCGCTCAGCACATCGCTCGACACTTTCACCTGCCATAGCGGTTTGCCGCTGTCCGCATCGAATGCCGCCAACTGGCCTTTCTCGCCGCCGACCAATACCAGCCCCTCGCCCGCCCCCACACCGCCGGTAATGGGGAAGCCGCTATTGATGCGCCACTGCTGCTTGCCGTTATTGCGGTCGAAACGATACAGGTCGCCCTTTGCATTCGCCGCAAACACGGCCTCGCGCGTCACCGCGGGGGACAGTATGCTCATCCCCGCCTCGCCGACGCTGGCATTCCATCGCACCTCGATGCTGGCACTGGACTTGAAATCCACCAAACCGGCAGGCTTGATGCCCGGCTTGTCGCTGCCGCAGGCAACCAGCATCGCAGACAGCACCAGCGCGGCGAATTGACGGATCAATCTCATTTTGTGCTACCCAGGCCGTCCATCTTCAACTGGATCAGGTTGCGATACATGCTGTTGGCGTCGGTCTTGTCGTAGGCCTGCTGGTAGGCTGCACGCGCTTCCGCAGTCTTGCCCTGCGCGCTCAATACATCGCCACGGAGGTCGGCATACAGACCGGTGAAGGACTCGGGATGCGCGGCATCGAGCTGCTTGAGCGCCTCGTCATATTGCTTTTCGTCCAGCAAGACGCTGGCCAGCTTCAGGCGGGCCGTATCCTGCAGGGTGGCCTCGCCCGCATGCTCTATCACCCACTGCAGCTGGACCTTGGCATGCGCGACATCTCGTGCCTGCAAGCTCGCCTGCGCGGCCAGCAGCTGCGCACGCGATGCATAGGCACTGCTGCCGTAACGGCTGGCCAGGGCATCCGCGGCATCGCCGATGCGCTTTGCATCGTTGCTGGCGACTTGCTTCTCGACTTCGGCATACAACAGCGCCGCTGCGGCAGCCTGTTTGGCCTGGTAACCCTTCCAGTAACTGACGCCCGCAAAGCCGAGTACCCCGACCACCAGGACGCCGATCACCCATTTGCCGTTCTCTTTCCACCAGGCCTTGAGCGCTTCCACCTGTTCCTGTTCCTGCAGATCCAAACTCGCCATTTTCATTCCCTCACTTGATCAATTCTCGAATTTTTTGCCGTATATCCGCCAAGTCCACGCGCTGCTGCTCGGCCTGCACGCGCAGCGGCTTGAGCATGACCACGTTCGCAGCCGCCTCGTCGTCGCCGATGATCGCTGCGCAAACCGCCGTACTGCCATCCGCTTTTTTCATCTGCGACTTGAAACCGCCGCCGCCGCAATGCAGCAGCACGCGCAGGCCATCGTCGCGCAACAGCTCCGCCACGCGCCAGGCCATATCGCGAGCCTGCTCGCCCTGATGCACCACATACACATCCAGCCCTGCAGGCGGATTCTGCATGCCATCCTCCTGTATCAGGGCCAGCAGGCGTTCCACCCCCATGGCAAAGCCGCAAGCGGGTTGCGGCTTGCCGCCGATCTGTTCGATCAGGCCGTCGTAACGGCCGCCGGCGCAGATAGTGCCCTGTGCGCCGAGCCGGGTGGTGACCCACTCGAACACGGTACGATTGTAATAATCGAGGCCGCGCACCAGGCGAGGGTTGATCTCGAACGGGATGCCCCGCGACTTCAGTATCGCCTGCACCGCATCGAAGTGCTCCACCGCTTCCGCATCCAGTTCGTCCATCAGCCTGGGGGCGCCCGCGATTATGTCCTGCATCGCCGGATTCTTGCTGTCGAGGATGCGCAAGGGATTGCTGTGCAGACGACGCTGCGCGTCCGCATCCAGCTGGTCCGCATAGCGCTCGAAATAGGCGATCAGCTTCTCGCGGTGACGGTGGCGCGAGGACGCATCCCCCAGTGTATTGATCTGCAAGGTCACATCGCGGATTCCCAATTCCTTCCACAACCGCGCGCACATCACGATCTGTTCGGCATCGATGTCGGGCCCGGCGAAACCGAGCGCCTCCACGCCGACCTGATGGAACTGGCGGTAACGCCCTTTTTGGGGACGCTCGTGGCGGAACATCGGGCCGCTGTAATACAGACGCTGCGGCGCGTTATACAGCAGGTTGTGCTGCAGCACGGCACGTACGCACGATGCCGTCCCTTCCGGGCGCAGCGTGAGCTCATCGCCATTCAGCTCATCCGTAAAGCTGTACATCTCCTTCTCGACGATGTCGGTGACTTCGCCGATGGCACGCTTGAACAAAGCCGTCGGCTCCACCAGCGGCATGCGGATATTGCGGTAGCCGTAGCCTTCCAGCCAATTCCGCACCGTATCCTCGAACCACAGCCACAATTGCGCCTCGTCCGGCAGAATATCGTTCATGCCGCGCACGGCTTGTAATTTCGGGTTATTCATCTACTCGCTCAAACTGCCTTGATCTCGATACGCTTGCCGACTTTCTCTCCCGGCGCACGCCTGGCATAGTTGCGCGCCACATAGTCGTCGACGATCTGCTGGAATTCCTGCGCGATGCGATCGCCGCGCAGAGTGACGGTCTTCTCGCCATCGACGTATACCGGTGCGGCAGGCGATTCGCCGGTGCCCGGCAAGCTGATGCCGATGTTGGCCAGCTTGCTCTCGCCGGGTCCGTTGACGATGCAGCCCATCACCGCGACCGTCATTTCCTCCACGCCGCTGTATTGCTCGCGCCATACCGGCATCTGCGCACGCAGGTGATTCTGGATGCTCTGCGCCAGCTCCTGGAACACCGTGCTGGTGGTGCGCCCGCAACCGGGGCAGGCAGTGACCATCGGGGTGAACGAACGCAAACCCATGGTCTGCAATATCTCCTGCGCCACCACCACTTCCTGCGTGCGTGCGCCGCCCGGTTCGGGCGTCAGGGATATGCGTATCGTGTCGCCGATACCCTGTTGCAACAGCACGGCCAGCGCCGCCGTCGAACCGACGATGCCCTTCGACCCCATACCGGCTTCGGTCAGTCCCAGATGCAGCGGATAATCGCAGCGCCGTGCCAGCTCCTGGTATACCGCAATCAGGTCCTGCACCTCGCTGACCTTGCAGGAAAGTACGATACGGTCATGCGCCAGCCCCAGCTCCTCGGCGCGTCTGGCGGACTCCAGCGCAGAAACGATCAGCGCCTCGCGCGTCACCTCGGATACATCCCTGGGCTCGGCCAGCCTGGCGTTCTCGTCCATCATGCGCACCACCAGGTCCTGGTCCAGGCTGCCCCAATTCACGCCGATACGCACCGGCTTGCCGTACTGCCTGGCCACTGCGATCATCATCGCGAACTGGTCTTCGCCCTTGCGGTTCTTGCCTACGTTGCCGGGATTGATGCGGTACTTGGCTAGGGCCTGCGCGCATTCGGGAAACTCGGTGAGCAAACGGTGGCCGTTGTAGTGAAAGTCTCCGATCAACGGCACATCGCAGCCCATGTCGTCCAGCATCTTGCGGATGCGCGGCACCTGGATCGCCGCTTCGGATGTGTTCACCGTGATGCGCACCAACTCGGAACCGGCCTGCGCCAGTTCATAGACCTGCCGCGCAGTCCCTTCCGCATCGACGGTATCCGTGTTGGTCATCGATTGCACCACGACAGGGGCATCGCCGCCGATGGCGACATCGCCGACCTGCACGCGCTGCGTCCGGTGGCGCAGGATTGTTGAATGTCCCATGTGACTCACTCCACCTTCAGGTGCGCGACATCCTTGCCCGCGTAAGCCGAAAGATCGATCTCTCTGCCCCG
The DNA here is from genome assembly GCF_021654335.1 of Sideroxyarcus emersonii. Lineage (NCBI taxonomy): Bacteria > Pseudomonadati > Pseudomonadota > Betaproteobacteria > Nitrosomonadales > Gallionellaceae > Sideroxyarcus > Sideroxyarcus emersonii. The sequence goes on along the minus strand of NZ_AP023423.1, from coordinate 1,218,782 downwards.
GTAATACAGCTTCACATTGGCCGGATTGGAGATGGATATGTCGTAAGGCTCATGCCGCGGCCCGCCGATCCACTTCTCGGTGCCGCGCGCATTGTTCCTGGAAAGCAGAACCACGCCATGGCCGTCTATCACCTCGGCCCAGGCACTCTCGCCGAACACCAGATGCAGGGGACGGCGTTTGAGCGCCTCCAGCGGAATGGCAGATTGTGTCGCCGCCGGAGCGGAAGCCGCCTCGATCTGCGGCACGGGCTTTACGACTGGCTTCCTGCCGGTCTTGACCGGTTCGGCGCTCGTCTGATGATCGCGAGCATCGCCGGCAGGTTCCTTGCGCGTTTCTCTGGGGAGTTCGGCGATCGCTTTGGGGGGCTCCTGGGACGGCATCGTGGCCGCTTTCCGCTCTGCACCGGCGCCATCTGCTTCCGGCAGGCTGGACACAGGCGGCGTTTCGGCTGCAACCACGGCCGAGACAGCAGGCTCGGCGGGTGGCAGAGATACCGGTTCGACGACCTGGACCTGCTTGGGCAGCGGTTCGCCCCGGTGCAGCAGCACGAACAGTCCGAGCACGATTGCAACGACGAGCGCACCCGCGAGCCACATCGCATTGACTCGACGCAGCGATTTCATGACCGGGAAGACCACATTCACAGCCTGTGTCCTGTTTTCGGCCTGCCTGGCAGGCGCGGCCCCAGGCAAGGCGGCAATCAATGTTGCCTCGTCCAATTGCAGCACACGTGCATAACTGCGCACAAACCCCCTCAGGAAGGCCGGCTCCGGCAGGTGTGCGAAATCGTTCGCTTCGAGCGCTTCGACCTGCTTCGGGGCAAACTTGATCCGTTCCGCCACATCGTGCACGCTCATGCCCAGGCGCTCGCGCCCCGCGCGCAAGGCCATCCCCACGTCGAGCGGCGACTGCGATGCAGCGCTCCCGCTTTCCGAGTTTGCAATGGGATCAAAGGTATCCATCATTGCCCCTGGAATAGCAGCTTGGTCTCACGGGAGTCGGGGAAACGCTTGCGCAATTGCAGTGCATAGCTGGCTTCCGCGTCGTAATCCTGCATCTTGCGTTCGATGCGCACCGCCAGCCACAGTTGCTCTGCATTCAACTCTGGAAGTGCCTGCGAGAAACGCGCCAGGTAGGATTGTGCCGCTGCATAATTACCGTTGCCATAGTTCAGGTCGGCCAGACCGTACAACGCTTCCGGCATGTTCGGGCGCAGGGTCAGGGCGCGCTGCAGATTGCTTTCGGCCCCCTTCAGGTCCCCGGCCTTCTTCAAACACAAGCCCAGATTCGCATACGCCATTTCGGGCGTGGCATACAGCGGATTGCTCAACGCCATCTGGAACTGCTTGGCGGATTCGTTCATGCGCCCGCGCTGGCACAGGAACCAGCCGTAGTTGTTGTGCGTGTCGGAATTCACCTCATCCAGCGCCAGGCTGTGGCGGAAGTCCTCGTCCGCCTTGTCGTCTTCATGTAACGCCATCCGGATCAATGCGCGCACGTTGTAGGCTTGCGAAAAGCCGGCATCCGCCTTGAGGGCCACTGCGACTTCCTGCAATGCCACGCCATATTGAGCCCGGTCGTAATAGGATGCGGCCAGCTCTGTATGTATCCTGGCGATCTTCTGCGCACGCGTCGAATCCTGCTCCGGCGTCCCTTCGGAACCCCCTCCCGACGAGGCACAGGCCGTCAACAAGCACACGATGAGAAATAGTCCTGATAACTTCATTGGCTCGCCTCCATCAATCGAAGTGTTCGTTTCGTCTTGTCCTGCACCTGCCCCGCCAACTGCCCGCAGGCTGCCGCGATATCGTCGCCGCGCACCTTGCGGATGGTGGTAACGATGTCGGCCTGCATCAGCACATCGCGGAAGCGCAACACCGTCGGCATGTCGGATCGCTGGTACGGCGCCTGCGGGAAGGGGTTGAACGGAATCAGGTTGAATTTGCACGGCACATCGCGCACCAGCGCAATCAATTCCCGCGCATGTTGCACGCTGTCGTTCACGCCGGCCAGCATCACATACTCGAAGGTGACGAAGTCGCGCGGCGCCTTTTCCAGGTAGCGCCGGCAGGCCGCCATCAGTTCCTTCAGCGGATATTTCTGGTTGATCGGCACCAGCACGTTGCGCAACTCGTCGTTCGGCGCATGCAGCGAGATTGCCAGTGCGACCGGGCATTCCTCGCGCAGGCGGTCCATCGCCGGCACCACGCCGGAGGTGGAGACCGTCACGCGGCGGCGCGACAGGCCGTAAGCGTTATCGTCCAGCATCAGGCGCAAGGCATGCACCGTATTCTCGAAGTTCAGCAGCGGCTCGCCCATGCCCATCAGCACCACGTTGGTGATGGGCCAGTTGCCATCGGCGTTCTTGCCGATTTCATGGTTGGCCCACCACACCTGGCCGATGATTTCGGCAGTGGACAGGTTGCGATTGAAGCCCTGCTTGCCGGTGGAGCAGAACGCGCAGTCCAGTGCGCAGCCGGCCTGTGTCGAGACGCACAGCGTGCCCCTGTCCTCTTCGGGAATGAACACGGTCTCCACCGCATTGCCGGTGCCCACGTCGAGCAGCCATTTGCGCGTGCCGTCGGAGGCGGTCTCTTCACGCATCACCGTGGGCGTCTGGATGCAGGCGATCTGCTTGAGTTTTTCGCGAAGAGAGATCGCCAGATCGCTCATCGCATCGAAATCGGACTCCCCGGCCTTGTAGATCCAGCGCAACACCTGCTTGGCGCGGAACGGCTTCTCGCCGTGTTCCGCAAACCATGCAGTCATCGCAGCCGGTTCAAAGTCGAGGAGGTTCTGCTTCATCAGTCGCAGCTTAGCGAGAATAGACGTTCAGCGCCGGGAAGAAATACGCGATCTCGACCGCCGCCGTTTCCGGCGCATCGGAACCATGCACTGCATTGGCATCGATACTGTCGGCGAAATCGGCGCGGATGGTGCCCTTCTCCGCCTTCTTGGGGTCCGTCGCCCCCATCAGGTCGCGATTCTTGAGGATTGCGCCTTCGCCTTCCAGCACCTGGATCATCACCGGTCCGGAGATCATGAAAGTGACCAGATCGTTGAAGAACGGACGTGCGCGGTGTACCGCATAGAAGCCTTCCGCTTCGGCGCGCGACAGCTGGACCATGCGTGCGGCCACGATCTTCAGGCCGGCGTTTTCGAAACGGCTATAGATTTGACCGATGACGTTCTTCGCCACTGCATCGGGTTTGATGATAGAAAGGGTGCGTTCGACAGCCATGCTTCTCTCCAAAATGAATGTGCATCAGAAAATTCTGAGGGCGCGATTCTAGCAGGCTTTGGCCGCCCTGTCGCAGGGCGGCGGCGTATCCGATCAATGGCTGGCGTAGAGCAAATGGGGCAGCCACAGACTGATGGCTGGAACATAGGTGATGAGCGCCAGGTATGCCAGCATCACGAACACCCACGGCAGCGTGGCGATGGAAACCTCGGTCAGCCCCATCTTCGCCAGATGACTGGCGACGAACAGGTTGAGCCCGACCGGCGGATGGATCATGCCGATTTCCATGTTGATGGTCATGATGATGCCGAGATGGATCGGATCGATACCCAGCGTCTTGGCGATGGGCAGGAACAACGGCGCTAGGATCAGGATGATGGAGCTGGGCTCCATGAATTGCCCTGCGGCAAGCAAGGCCAAATTGACCACCAGCAGGAACATCCATGGATCCAGATGTTGCGCCAGCACCCAGTTGGACATGGCCTGCGGGATCTGTTCGGAAGTCAGCAGGAACGAGAACAGGATGGCATTGGTGATGATATACAACAGCATCGCGCTGGTGTTCGCCGCGGCCAGCAATGATCTCGGGACATCGCGCCACCTGAGATCGCCGTAGATGAACTTGGCCGCGATGAAGCCATATACCGCCGCCACGGCCGCCGCCTCGGTCGGCGTAAAGATGCCGCCGTATATCCCGCCCATCACGATGACCACGAGGAACAGTCCCCACCATGCATCGAGAAAGGATTTCAACAGTTCCTTGCCGGTCGGCTTGGGCATCACGGGGAAATTCTTGCGCCTGGCCTGCACGAACACCAGCCCCATCAGCACCAGCGCCAGCAGTATCCCGGGCACGATACCCGCCATGAACATCTTGCCCGCACTCTCGCTGGTCGAGACGGCATAGATGATCATCACGATGGACGGCGGGATCAGGATGCCGAGCGAACCCGATGTCGCGATCACGCCAACGCCGAAGCGTTTCGGGTAACCCGCCTTGACCATGGCCGGCAGCATCACCGAACCGATCGCCATCACGGTGGCCGGGCTTGAACCGGAAATGGTGGCGAAGAACGCACATGACAACACCGCCGCCATTGCCATGCCGCCCGGCATCCAGCCCACCAGATTGTTGGCGAACTTGATGATGCGCGCGGCAATCTTGCCGTCGATCAGGAACTGCCCGGACAACACGAAAAACGGCACCGCCATGATCGCGAAGCTCTCCAGCCCGGTGAACAGGCGCTGGGAGATGATATTGACGGTATCGAACGAGAACGAGGAAAAACCGAGCAGGAAGATCAGCACCGTGGTGCCGAGGGCGATCGAGATCGGCGTGCTGGTGATGAGCAACAGCAGCAGGATGCTGACGATGAGCAGGAAAGTCATGATCCGCTCTCCTCGCCCTGCTCGCCCAGTGCAGCATGGCTATGCAGCTGTCCGGTCTTCACGAACAGCGCCAGCGCCTGGATGAAGCGGTAGCACATCAGGCCCGAGCCGAACGGGATCGCCAGATAGATGATCCACATCGGCCATTCCAGGTCGGGCGAAGTCTGCCCGGTGCCGTAGATGAAGATCACCCAGCGGGCACCGAAGAACGCGATGGTGCCGGTAAACACCACGCCGAGCAGCATGGAGAGGATAACCAGCACGCGCTTGACGGACGGTCGCGCCGCATTGACCACGAAATCGACGCCGATGTGGATGCCGGTGCGCACGCCATAGGCTGCGCCGAACTTCGCCATCCAGATGAACAGGTAGATGGTCAGTTCCTGCGCCCAGCTGATGCCCGTACCGCCGACATAGCGCATCACCACCGCGGCAAAAGTCACCAGCGTTGCAGCCGCCATGAACGAGGCGATCAGCACCTCCTCAAGCCGGTCCAGAATACGATTGAACATGCTCCCCTCCAGGGCGCACAAAAAACCCGGGCACGCCCGGGTCCATGGCGCAGTTATTTTTTCTTCTTGTTCTTGCCGGCAGGATGCTGCTGTTCCTTTTCCACCTGCGCCGCCACGTCATACACATCCTGGATCAGGTCTTTGCCGATCACGTCCGCAAACTGGGCATGCACCGGCAGCAAGGCCTTGCGCCATGCCTCCCGCTCGCTGTCCGGCAGCACATAGATCTCGGTGGTCTTGGCCGCGCGGACTTTCTCCAGCGCATCGTCGTTGTCCTTTTGCGCGATGTCGCGCTCGAATTCGGTCGCTTCCTTCATGGCCGCGGTCAGCTCGCTGCGAATATCGGCCGGCAGGCCATCCCAGAACTGCTTGTTGGTCACCACGGCGTAGCCCAGATAACCATGGTTGGAAATGGTCATGTTCTTCTGCACTTCGTTCATCTTCTGCGTGTAGAAATTCGATACCGGATTCTCGGTACCGTCGACCACGCCCTGCTGCAGCGCGGAATACACTTCGCTGAAGGCCATCACTTGGGGAACCGCACCGAAAGCCTTCATTTCCGCATCCAGCACCTTGGAGGACTGGATGCGCATCTTCAGGCCCTTGAAGTCAGCCATGGTATGCATCGGGCGGTTCGAGCTCATCTGCTTGAATCCGTTATCCCAGAAAGCCAGGCCGGTCACCCCTTTGCTGTCCAGCTTGGCAAACAGCTTGTTGCCGACCACACCGTCCATGACTCGATGCAGCACGGTGCTGTTGGGGAAGATGTAAGGCAGGTCGAACACCTCGAATTCTCGCGCCCCCATCGGGCCAAATTTGGAGAGCGAGGGTGCCAGCATCTGCACGGAGCCCAGCTGCAATGCCTCCAGCTCTTCCCGGTCCTTGTACAGCTGGCTGTTCGGATAGACCTCGACCTTGACGCGGCCATGGGTCTTTTCTTCCGCCAGTTGCTTGAACTTTTCCGCGGCGCGCCCCTTGGGCGTATCCGGCGCGACCACATGGCTGAATTTGATGATGATGGGATCGGCAGATGCTGCCAGCGACAAACTCAACAACACCGCACTACACAACGCGCTCAAGCTTTTCATGGTTCCCCCTTGGTGTATTCGCTACCCTGACACGACAATTTCTTGTTCGCGGAATCATAGTCCAATTATGCCAAAGACACCAACACACCGGCCTCTCCCGCTGCTGCCTGATATTCGGCGTGGATGCCTACGCCCACCACACACACCAGCTGCTCGCCGCTGTACAGCAACGGTAATCGTTCCCGTCGCCAGGGCGGGACATGATGTTCCTGCAGCAGGTTCTTCAGGCTGCGCGTCGTCGCAGCGGGACCCGGCCGCAACGATTCCCCGCCGCCGCGCAGACGCACTGTCACCGGCGCTCGCCGCAATTTCGCCAGACTGATCCCCTGCTGCCGACTGTCGCGAAAATGGATGACCGTGTCCAAAGCGGGCCATTGCAATTCTGACTCTCCCTGCCAGGGCAGCACCAGACTCCGGTCGAACCAGCCTGCGGAACGGGATACGTAAGCCTTGTCCTGATAGCGTCGCAGCTGCCACTCGCCGAACCCGACGCATACTGCGGCATCGTCCCGGGCGGCGAGCAATTGGTGCAGCATTTCATCGAGTTGCGCGCTATGCGGCATAGGTGCGCCCTGGATTTGCAGGAAATGACGCAGCAGATTTTTTGCCCGGTGGGCGGCAAGTTCGCGCAGGGGCCGGATATCGAGCGCCGCGTCCAGCGCCATGCCTTGCGCATCCTGCCGCGCCAGCTCGTCGAGCAGGCTGGATGTTTCGGCAAAATGGCCTGCGCTGCGTACCAGTGTTTCGCGGTAAGCGGGAAAGCGTTCCTCCAGCAAAGGCAGCAGGCGATGGCGCAGGAAATTGCGTGGGTAACGCTCGTCAACGTTGCTCTCGTCTTCCACCCAGCGCAGACCATGATGGTGCGCATATTCGTGCAACATGCTGCGCGAGATGTCCAGCAACGGTCGCACCGTCGCAGGCGTGTCCCGCGTGGCCGGCTTGAAAACAGGCATCGCAGCCGCCCCCTTGATGCCAGCGCCGCGCAACAATTGCAGCAGCAGGGTTTCCACCTGGTCGTCGGCATGGTGTGCCAGCGCTACGGCGTCGCAGTCCGTTCCGGCGAAAGCGGCATGGCGCAGCTTGCGTGCGGCTGCTTCGATCCCGTGCCGGTCGCGCAACGGAGCAATATCGACATGGTGGAGATGCAGCGGGATGCCATAGCGCACGCACAGATCGCTGCAGAAATCGGCCCACGCATCGGCATTCGGACTGATGCCATGGTGGACATGCAGGGCGGAAAGCCGCCATTCGAAGCGGGCCGCAAGCGTGTGCAGCAGATGCAGCAGCACGACCGAATCCATGCCGCCGCTCAGGCCGACCAGTATATGACTGCGCGTGGGAAGCAACGGCGCGAGACGCGCCGCAACGGTGTCAGCTAAGTTCGATTTCCTTGAACTTGCCATAGCTCATCAAGCGGCTGAAGCGCGCCTGCAACATCTCATCCGTGGTTTGAGATTGCACTTGCTTGAGCGAGTCCTGCAAAGCTTTCCTCAGGGATTGCATCATCGCCGGATAATCGCGGTGCGCGCCACCCAGAGGTTCGCTGACGATCTTGTCGACCAGCCCCAGCGTCTTCAGGCGCGTGGCCGTGATGCCCAGCGTCTCTGCCGCATCGGCCGCCTTGTCTGCGCTCTTCCACAGGATGGAAGCGCAACCTTCCGGCGAGATCACTGAGTAAGTCGCATATTGCAGCATCAGCATCGCATCGCCGACGGCGATGGCCAGCGCACCACCGGAACCGCCTTCACCGATGATGGTGCAGATGATCGGCACCTTCAGTTCTGCCATCACATACAGGTTCTTGCCGATGGCCTCGGACTGGCCGCGTTCTTCCGCGCCCACGCCAGGATAGGCGCCCGGGGTGTCGATGAAGGTCATGATCGGGATGCCGAATTTCTCGGCCAGGCGCATCAGGCGCATCGCCTTGCGATAGCCTTCCGGGCGCGGCATGCCGAAGTTTCGGTACTGGCGCTCCTTGGTGTCACGGCCTTTCTGATGGCCGATCACCATCACGCTCTGCCCGTTGAAGCGGGCCAGGCCGCCGACGATGGCGGGATCGTCCGCATAGTTGCGGTCGCCATGCAGTTCCTCGAAATCGGTGAACAGGTGCTGGATGTAATCCAGCGTGTAGGGGCGCTGCGGATGGCGCGAAACCTGCGATATCTGCCACGGTGTGAGCTTGGCATAGATATCCTTGGTCAGCGATTGGCTTTTCTTTTGCAGCCTGCCGATCTCGTCGGAGATATCGAGCGCCGAATCGTCCTGCACAAAACGCAATTGCTCGATCTTGTTCTCCAGTTCGGAGACAGACTGTTCGAAATCCAGAAAGGTGACTTTCATCTGCACTATATCCGTGTTGTCCGGGGCGAATGATACAGGAAGCCGCCCCGCGAATTAAGCCCTAAATTTCAGCCCTGCTTTCAGCCAAGCGAAAAGAACCGCTTGATTGTAGCGAGTATCTCGCTGCGCTGCTGCGACAGATCCTTGTGCGATCCGGTCGCATCCGGATTCTGCATCGCCTCGTCCAGTTCGGCCCGACGCGTGACCAGGATATGCGAGACCTCCTCGGCGATGCCCGGACGCGCGTGCAGCAGTTCCTCGACCACGTCCTTGTCGATGCGATAGCACTCCACATCGGTCTTGGCGATGACCGAGGCCGAGCGCGGCGCCCCGGTCATCAGCCCCATCTCGCCGAAAAAACTGCCGCGATTCAGCGACCTGACCATGCGCCGCTTGCCGTTGGGCAGATCCACATACACCTCGGCCTCGCCGTTGATGATGATGTACAGCCAGTGCGAACGCTCGTCCCCCTGCCGGGTGATGACATTGCCCCTGGCGAACGGGGAATACCGCAGGCGCTCGGCCAGGCCGCGCAATTCAACCTCGTTCAGCTGCGAGAACAATTCGACCCGGCGCAGGGTTTTGACGCGCAGTTGCACCTCCCGCTGGCGCACCATCTCGTCGTACTTTTCGTTCTCCTTGGTCAGGTGGATGTTTTGTTCCTCCACCGCCAGCTTGATACCCGCCCTTTGCAAGGCGGCCATGATATGCCAGCGCAGCAGGCCATCGGTCGGATCGTCGGCAGCCAGATCGGTCAGCCAGTAGCGCAGGGCATAGCGTGCATAGCCCTTGCCGTCGAGATTCATCAGCACGCAGTTGGGTGCGGGATTCTTGGCCACATTGGCGATCTCGGTCTGCAGGATGGAGTCCTCCACCGTACTCATCACCCGTGCGGGGGCGACATCCAGCCCCACGTCGAACCATACCCAGCGACGCCATTGCACCGGCTGATCGCTCCGCCGTCCCAGTACCATGAACTTGTTCTTCATCAGCTGGCTGTTGGGGAACACCACGGTCTCCCAGTTGCGCGTCTCCACCAGCGTGGAACGCCAGCGGATGTCCACCACCCTGCCGGAGAGATCGTCCACCTTGATCCAGTCGCCTACCTCGATCGAATTGTCCAGCTGCAGCGCCAGGCCGCCGAGGATGTTGCCCAGGGTATCCTGCATGGCAAAGGCGACCACTGCGGTGATCATCGCCGATGTCGCCAGGATGCTGCCCAGGTCAAGCCCGGCATAGCGCAGACGCACCATGAACCAGGCCATGTAGGCGACGATGACGAAGATGTCTTCGGTAATGCGGGGAGGCTTGAGCCTGATGGCAGGCAGGACGATGCGGAACACCAGCAGCCCCCACAGCCTGATCACCGCGATGCCCGCACCGATGACGAATATCTCGTGCGTCACGTCTGCAGCGCGTTGGAACTCCAGGGCATGCAGCAGCGCGCTGAAGAATTGCCCGAACAGGCAGATGAAGAAGAAGCTGACGGTGTTGAACAGGCTCGCACGGTCTTCGTGCCGGAAATGCAGAAGCACGAACGCGATGCACAACACCATGACCAGCAGGGGGAACGACACGTCGCTCCAGAAAAATCCCATCATGCTGTCCCAGAAACCCATAGTCCGCACCCGTACGAAATAGAATTCATTCTACACTGCGTATCCAGCCAGCGACCGCGCCGCCCGCCAGAGCTTCCATGCATCGCCGCGCTCCAGTTCGAAACGCTGTACGACTTGCTCGCATATCACCTCCAGCGTCAGGCGACGCAAACGTCCCGCCTGCAATGCCTGCAACAAAGGCTGCGCCTGTTCCCGTTCCACCTGCTGCACCGCTTCCCGCCAGGCGTACACATCGCCACGCCGCATTGCGGCATCCGGCATCCCGCATGCCCACAGGCCGCTCTTGCCATCCCCTGCGAACATCGCCTGCAACGATGCGGGCCGGGGGATGCCGGCCACCCGGGCAAACATGCCGACCAGTTCGCCATCCCCGCCGACCGCATCGAAAACCTGCACCGGCGGCCTGGCCCGGCCGCCGCCCCAGAACCACAAACTGCCGACCATCATCTCGCCGCGCGCCTCGCGTGCCCGATTCACCGGGTGCGCATACAGCAGCATCTGCACCTCCGTGGCGATCCGCTGCCAGCCCAACGCATCCGTCCCTTGTGGCTGATGCAGTTTTGCATCACTCCCCGCCGCCAGGCGCAAGGGCGAAGTCGTCATCTGCGGCTCGGCCTCCAGCTGCACATACCAGCGTTGCGGATGCGGTGCCGAGAAACGCAGCCCCATGCCGGTGAAATGCTCGTTCAGGGAAGCGCATAGCGCGTTCGCTTCATCCGGGCCCGGCACAACATCCAGCAGCATGACTTGCGCATGCTGCAGTTGCAGATTCACCGGGTCGGCGCACAGCCAGTAGCTCCCTCCCGTCTCCAGCCCATCGGCTGCTGCACGAACCGGTGCCACGGCCTGCACTCCGAATGCGGCACAAAAACGATCCTCCAGCGTACCGGTTGCCGAGGCACGCACGCCTGCGCGGGACAGCAATCTTTCCAGCACCGGCACCCGCAATCCGGCACAGGCTTCGGCAGCGATATCTGGCGGGGGAAAAAGACCAGGGATGAGCAAGTGAACATGTTCCATGGCGGAAGTTTAACATCCCGCTCGGCGGGTACTTATGGCAAACTAGCGACTCGTCGTCATTACGAGCTCGCGTTTTGCAACCTTACGAATTATTCATCGGCCTTCGCTACACCCGCGCCAAGCGCCGCAATCATTTCATCTCCTTCATCTCGATGATCTCCATGTTGGGTATCGGCCTCGGCGTGATGGCGCTGATCGTGGTGCTGTCGGTGATGAACGGCTTCCAGAAAGAGATCCGCGCCCGCATCCTGGGCGTCACCCCTCACCTGCAGGTCGTCAGCGAGAATGGCCAGCTCAACGACTGGCAGCATGTGCTGGACATCGTCGCCAAACAGCCCGAGGTGCGCGCTGCCGCGCCGTACGTCGACGGCCAGGGCATGGTGTCGCTGAACGACAACGTGCAGGGCGTGATGGTGCGCGGCATCCTGCCCGACGCCGAACAGCGTCTGACCGCACTCGGCGACAAGATGAAGCGCGGTTCGTTGAACGACCTGCGTGCTGGCGAATTCAATATCGTGCTCGGCGTCGACCTGGCGCGCGCGCTGGGTGCGCATATCGGCGACAGCGTACTGCTGATCACGCCGCAGGGACAGATCACCCCGGCCGGCATGCTGCCGCGCCTGAAGCAATTCCATGTGGTCGGCATCTTCGAAATCGGCATGGCCCCCTATGACAATTCGCTCGCCCTGATTCGGCTCGAGGACGCCCAGAAGCTCTACCGCATGGGCGGTAGCGTTAGCGGCATCAGCGGCAGCCTGCACAACCTGGACCTGGCGCCGCAAATCAGCGCCGCACTGGAAGAGAAATTGCCCAGGGACAGCTATGCCACCGACTGGACGCGCCAGAACGCCAATTACTTCAGCGTGGTCGCGATGGAGAAACGCATGATGTTCATCATCCTGTCGCTGATCGTACTGGTTGCCGCCTTCAATATCGTCTCCACGTTGGTGATGGCGGTCACCGACAAGCAGGCCGACATCGCCATCCTGCGCACACTGGGTGCTTCACCCAGGAGCATCATGCAGATATTCATGGTGCAAGGCATGCTGATCGGGCTCATCGGCATGGGAGCGGGTGTCATCGGCGGCGTGCTGATCGCCCTCAACATCGGCACCATCGTGCCCTTCATCGAACACCTGTTCGGCGTGCAGTTCCTGTCCAAGGAGTTCTATTACATCAGCGAACTGCCGTCCGACCTGCAAAAGGGCGATGTGCTGGTTGTCGCCGGCATGTCCTTCTTCATCAGCCTGTTCGCCACGCTTTATCCGAGCTGGCGCGCGGCCAAGACCCAACCTGCGGAAGCGCTGCGCTATGAATAAGCCCCAGCACGTCATCTCCTGCCGCGACCTGCACAAGACCTACACGCAGGGCGATCTGACCGTACCGGTGCTGCACGGGATCGATCTCGACGTCGCGCAGGGTGAACGCGTCGCCATCGTCGGCGCCTCCGGTTCGGGCAAGAGTACCCTGCTGCACCTGCTCGGCGGTCTCGATACGATCACCAGCGGCAGCGTCAGCATCCTCGGCCAGGACGTGGCGGCCATGAACGAAACTCAGCGCGGCGAACTGCGCAACCGCTCGCTCGGCTTCGTCTACCAGTTCCACCACCTGCTGCCCGAATTCACCGCGCTGGAGAATGTGGCCATGCCGCTGCTGATCCGCGGCATGAAACCCGCCGAAGCGCATCCCCAGGCTGCTGCCATGTTGGAACAAGTGGGTCTGGCGTCGCGCATCAGGCATCTGCCCGCCGAACTCTCCGGCGGCGAACGCCAGCGTGTCGCCGTCGCACGCGCCCTGGTCACCCAGCCGGCCTGCGTGCTGGCCGACGAACCTACCGGCAACCTGGATCGCGCGTCGGCCTCCGCCCTGTTCGACCTGATGCAAACGCTCAACGCCAGGCTCAACACCAGCTTCATCATCGTCACCCACGACCTTGAACTCGCCGGCAGGATGCAGCGGCAGTTGCGCCTGGTGGATGGCGTGTTGCACCCCGCCTGAAGCTCGCCCCGGAACCGCCGTTTCGGCCTAGGCGCCTTCGGCCGCCTCGATCTGCTCGCGCATCACCTTGAGCTGGAACAGGGTGTTGCGCTCTTCCTCGGACAGGATGGATTCGATGTGGTGTATGGTGGCCCGGTAACGCGGGATGACGTTGTACTTCAGCGCATTGACGCGCTTCTGGGTCTTTCGCTGCTCGGTCAGCAAGCGCCACAGCGCGGTCTCCGCCTCCCCCAGGTGCGCCAGCAAGGCAGCGGTCTCCGTCATGCGGCTCCTGGCCTCGTCAAAGCTGGCATCGGTCCACATCAGGCCCACGGGCAAAATCGGGGCGCTTTCCACCGACACCGTCGGGTATTCGATACCGATACTGCTGCGCGGCAGGATGGTGATCGTCAAGGCCGGCTTGAGCCCGATCACGGCCTGGCGCAATTGCGTGCTGCCCATGCGCATGTGGGCGATGGCCACCCAGTGATAGGTCTGCTGCAGGGCATCCCGCACATTCAGGCGCAATTCGCGGTATTTCTTCAGGCGCTGGTGCACCAGCCTGGTGAGCAGTTCGCGCTTGCGTTCCAGCAGATCGTGTCCGTGCTGCAGCGACACCACCTGGCGCCGCAGCGCAAGCAGCGTGCTCTTGGTCGGACGTACCTTCAGCAGGCCTTTCATTTCTCGCCCGCCGCCGCGGATTGCCAGTGATGGTATTTGTCCAGGTCGGTCGCTCGCAAACGGGTCAATGCCTGCGGCGGGAGCAGCGACAGGATGTCCCAGGCCAGGTTCAGCGTCTCGATAATGCTGCGTTCCTCATCCTCGCGCTGCCCGACGAATCGCCGCTCGAAGGCATCGGCAAAGGCGAGATGGTCCTGGTCGATCTCGGAAAGGTCCTCGGCACCGATGATGGAGGCAAGGTTGCGCACCTCCAGCGCGCGGGCATAGGAAGCATAGAGCTGGCTGGCGACCCGGGAGTGGTCTTCGCGCGTATGGTCCTTGCCGATGCCATCCTTCATCAGGCGCGACAGTGAAGGCGGGATGTCCACCGGCGGATAGATGCCCAGGTTGTTGAGGTTGCGGCTCAATACCAGTTGCCCTTCGGTGATGTAGCCGGTCAGGTCGGGGATGGGGTGGGTGATGTCGTCGGAAGGCATCGAGACCACCGGCACCATGGTGATGGAGCCGTGCTTCTCGCGGATGCGCCCGGCCCGCTCATAGATCTCGGCCAGATCGGAGTAGAGGTAGCCGGGGTAGCCCTTGCGGGCCGGCACGTCGCCCTTGGCGGTGGCGACCTCGCGCAGCGCTTCGGCGTAGTGCGTCATGTCGGTCATCACCACCAGCACATGCAGGTCAAGGTCGAACGCCAGGTATTCCGCCACCGTCAGCGCCGCACGCGGCATGATCAGGCGCTCGATGGTGGGCTCGTCCGCCAGGTTGAGGAACATCACCACGTTGCGCAGGACACCGCTGTCGGCGAAGGTCTTGCGAAAAAACAGGGCATCGGAATAGGACACGCCCATGGCGACGAACACCACGGCGAAATGCGACTCTTCGCCGGGCAGTTTGGCCTGCCGCACAATCTGCGCAGCCAGGCGGTTGTGAGGCAGCCCGGAGCCGGAGAAGATCGGCAGCTTCTGTCCGCGCACCAGCGAGTTGAGCCCGTCGATCGACGAAATTCCGGTCTGGATGAACTCGCGCGGATAGGCCCGTGCAGCGGGATTCACCGGCGCACCATTGACGTTGCGCTTCAGCTTGGAGAACAGCGGCGGACGTTCGTCGCGCGGCAGACCCAGGCCGTTGAACACGCGCCCCAGGATGTCCGGGCTCAGCGCCACCTCGAACGGCTGGTCGAGGAAGCGTACCCAGGTGCGTTCCAGATCGAGGTTGTCCGTGCCTTCCAGCACCTGGATCAGCACCACGGCATCGGAGGTGCGGATCACCTGGCCGTTGCGGCGGCGGCCGCTATGGTCGCGTACCACCACACGGTCGCCCAGGGCCACTCCCGGTACCCCACGCATGTACAGCAGTCCGCCGCGTGCTGCCGATGCCAGCCGGTATTCCTTTTCGCTCATGCCACCGCCTTTCCGTGTTGCGCATATTCGTCGCGCAGCCGCTCGAACTCAGCCGTGGCCTGGGTGGCGAACTTGCCCAGCCCCTCCAGCTGGTCGTTGGCATATTTGCCTTTAAGGCGCTGCGCATCCGCCAGCAGCGGCAGGCGCAACAGTTCCTGCACCGGCACGCCCAGCTCCAGCATGTCCAGTCCCTGCTGGTAGATGGACAACATCTGGTCGAGCAGCGCGAATTGCTTCTGCGGCGAACAATAGCTGTCCACCGGATCGAGCGCGCTTTGCTGCAACACGCCTTCGCGGAACAGCGCGACGCCTTCGAGCGCCCAGCGCTGCTGCGGCGACAG
The DNA here is from genome assembly GCF_021654335.1 of Sideroxyarcus emersonii. Classification (NCBI taxonomy): domain Bacteria; kingdom Pseudomonadati; phylum Pseudomonadota; class Betaproteobacteria; order Nitrosomonadales; family Gallionellaceae; genus Sideroxyarcus; species Sideroxyarcus emersonii. The sequence goes on along the minus strand of NZ_AP023423.1, from coordinate 1,203,179 downwards.
CGCTTCGGGACCGACCAGGTTGACGATGCGTGCCAGTTCGTCTGCCTGCGCCAGTATCTCCAGCGCCGCCGCACGCTGCTCCGCCCAGCGCGGATCGACATGCTCCGCCCACCAGCCGCTGCAACTCGCGACATAGCCTGAAAAGCTCTCCACCCAGTCCACGGCAGGATAATGGCGCGCATCGGCCAGCTCCTTGGTCAATGCCCAGAAGGTCTGCACGATCTCCTTGGTATGGCTGGTGACCGGTTCGGAGAAGTCGCCGCCGGGCGGCGAGACGGCACCGATCAAGGTGATCGAACCGGTACCGCCTGCCAGGGTCTGCACCCGCCCTGCGCGCTCGTAGAACGCGGCCAGACGCGAGGCCAGGTAGGCCGGATAGCCCTCCTCCACCGGCATCTGGCCAAGACGTCCTGCCACTTCGCGCAGCGCTTCCGCCCAGCGGCTGGTGGAGTCGGCCACCATCACCACGTCATACCCCTGGTCGCGGTAATACTCGGCCAGCGTGACCCCCACGTAGATCGAGGCCTCGCGGGCCACCACCGGCATGTTCGAGGTATTGGCGACCAGCAGCGTGCGTTCCATCAGCGAGCGCCCGGTGTTGGGATCGGTGAGCTGCGGGAAGCTCTCCAGGATGTCGACCAGCTCGTTGCCGCGCTCGCCGCAACCGACATAGATCACGATGTCGGCATCGGCCCAGCGTGCGATCTGCTGCTGCACCATGGTCTTGCCCGCGCCGAACGGACCGGGTACGGCCGCACGCCCTCCTTTAACCAGCGGAAAGAACGTATCGAGGATGCGCTGCCCGGTGATCAGCGGCGCCACCGCATCGTTGCGCTGGCGGTATGGACGCGGGCTGCGCACCGGCCAGCGGTGGAACAGCTTCAGCTCCTGGATGGCGCCAGGATCGGTCTTGACGCGCGCCACCACAGCTTCCACGGTGATCTCGCCGGCCCCGACGATCTCCAGCAATTCGCCGCTGATACCCGGTGGCACCAGGATGCGGTGGGCAATCGTTTGCGTCTCCTGCACGCTGCCCAGCACAACCCCCTGCTCGACGCGCATGCCAACGGCCAGGTCCGGGGCCGGCTCGAAGCGCCACAGGCGGGCGCGGTCCAGCGGCGGGATGTGCACACCGCGCGGGATATAGTCGCCGTGCTGCCGTGCATGTTCCAGCAGCGGGCGCTGTACGCCGTCGAAGATGCCCCCCAGCAATCCCGGACCGAGTTCCACCGACAGCGGATGACCGAGTGCGGTGACCGGCTCGCCGGGACGCAGCGATTCGGTGGGTTCGTACATCTGCACCAATGCGCGCTCGCCATGGCGGGCGATCACCTCGCCCATCAATTCGAGCCGGCCAATCCTGACCTGTTCGCCGGTACGCACATCGGCCAGCTGCACAGTGACCAGCGGCCCGTTGACTTCGACGACCTTACCTTCCATGTGCCTCCTGCGCGACCGGACTCAGCCGTTCATTGATGGTGGTTTGCATTGTTTCGCTCATCCGCTCCAGGCGACCTTCGAAGGTATTGTCGAAACGGATGTCGTTGTCCGCACTGACGAGCAGCACACCGCCGGAACATTCGATGGTTTCGGCCGACAGCCGCAGCATCTTGGCCGGCGCGGCCTGCCTGGCAAAATCGCCCCAGCCTGCCTGCAGGCGTTGCCAGTCGCGGCGATTGACCTGCACCACCAGGTCGTCGCGTTCGATGGCCTGCGCACCTTCGCGCAGCCACTCGAGTAGCAGCGGCAGATAACGCTGCTCGTCGGCAGCCAGCTGGGCAAGACGCCCGGGAATTCCATCCAGCACCGACTGGACCAGTTGTATGCGCAGGCGGTCCAGTTCCGCATGGAGCTGCAGTTCCGCCGCCTGCACCTGCTGCTGGTATATCCGTTCGGCGTGTGCCTTGGCAGCAAGCACCTCGCGCTCCTCCTCCAGATGCAGGCGCATCTTGGCGTCGGCCAGTATCTGCTCGCGCGTCTGACGGGCATATTCCAGATACTCCGCCGCCAGCTTGTTGGCGCGTTCTGTCAGCGCGGCCTCCAGGCCGCCGATCTGATCCGGCTCATTCATTCCCGGTTCTCCAGCGCGGTCGCGCCCAGCACTTCCTGCACCAGGTTCTCCACGCGCGAATGGTAGCTGGCGGACAAGTGGATCTCCGGTATCTCGGTGATGATGATGCGGCCGCCCTCGCGCTGGGCCCGCGCCAGATTGCGTCCGGCGTTGCGCGCAAGGCTCTGCTCGATCACCACCAGCGCCCCCTGCTGATCGCGCATCAATTCATGCATCAGCCCTTCGATGGTTTCCGCCGCAGGATCGACGTAAGTCTCAAAACCGATCAGGGCGAACCCCTCCATCAGCGCGGCACTGCCGAAAGCGATCATGCGCGCCGGGGCCAGGCTGCTCGACGGCCTGGCGGAGGCTGACGGCTGGATCATGTTCATGCGATCTTGCCCAGCAGCAGGATGGTGACCACCAGGCCATAGATGGCGATACCTTCAGCCAGCCCCAGGTAGATCAGCGTACGGCCGAACATTTCCGGTTTTTCGGAGATGATGGCAAGAGATGCGGCCCCCACCGGCCCGACCGCCAGCCCGGCACCGAAAGCCGCCAGTCCGGTCGGCAGGCCGGCTCCGAGCAATGCCAGCCCCAGGCCGACGGATATCTCGCCGTGCGCTGTAGCCGTTTCCTGCGCCACCGCATCGTGCATGCCCAGCGCCAGTAATCCGATGCTGGCGGACACGAACAGCAGCAGGTTTGCCGCCATCGTCCCCCTCCACCAGCGCTGCGCACGCACGCCGTCCCGCATCGGGCGGAACTCCAGATAGATACCCACGCCCAGGGTAAGCAGCAGGTTCAGGCCGATCATTGCAGTGAGCCAGTACATGGTTGATCCTTTCTCGTTGAATTCCGGTATTCCGAATCTTACGACAAATGCGCGTCCGGGTCGTATTCCCCGCAACGGTTGTCCACGACAGTCCTGGCGCAGGCCATACCGGTGCAGATCCCGCCGCGTCTGGCTGTGATGACCGCGCTCATCTCACGCACCAATGTACTGTTCGCATCGGGCATCGGCCGACAGGTACAGATCGTGCAGCACGCAGATACCGTCGTCCTTGCGTACCGAAGCATGCCCGGAACTCATGGTCTGCAGTCCCCGATAGACGCTCTCCAGATATTCCGGCGAATTGCGGAAATGCACGCAGTTGAAACAGCATTCCCGATCTGCATCTTTAGCCATCAGAACCTCCATAGCGGTGCATGCGCACCCGCGGCAAGGGCCGGGGATGCGCATGCCGATCAATGTTTCAGGTTCGACCAGTAATTCGCAAACACCATCGTGGACAGCACGAAACCAAGGATCACGTTCACCACCACCCCGCTGGTGAAGGCCAGGAAGGGTTTGACGCCGGCACTGGCCAGTTCGCGGAAGCGGGTGGTGAGGCCGATGCTGAAGAAACAGAAGATGAACGCCCAGGTCCGCAGATTCAATATCGGGACGACGAGGTCAGGTTTGACGATCTTGTTGTAGTCAGCCTGGCTGTAGCCGGATGCGATCACGGTGATGAGTACTGAGGCCACGAAGAAACCCAGTACGAACTTCGGAAACCGCCACCAGATCTCGGCTGCATCCGGCTTGCTGCCGGCTTTCACTTCCCAGCGGGTGGTCGCGATCAACGCGAACAGGAACGCCCACACGCCGATCCACACGTCGCGGCCGATCACTTTCATCAGGGTGAAACCGAATACCGCGTCATCCGCAGTACCGGCGATGCCGGGGACATTTCCTGCCAGGTTGCCGTAGGCCTGTGCCGCGGCAAAACCAGCTGCGTCGGCGAATTCGGAAGTGCCTATCCACGCGCCGGCGACCCCGGTATGCAACTGCAGGGCACGCGAGGCCAGCGGCAACAGGAAGATCATGACGATCGCCCATACGATCACCATCGTGATGGCGATAGGCGCATGTTCCTTCTTGGCCCCCACGGCACCGGCGATTGCGATCGCACCGGACACACCGCAAACCGCGCCCCCCGCGCCAAGCGTGGCGGCCAGGCGCCGGTCCAGCCCCATGCGCTTGGCCGTGAAATAGATCACCGCGAAGGTGGTGACCGAAACGATGGTTGCCTGCACCACGGCCACCGGCCCCGCCCACACGATCAACGTGAAAGGCAGCGTGGCTCCGAGCAGCACGATCCCCGTCTTGATGTAGTACTCCACGCGGAATCCGGCATCCATCCATTTGGGCAAGCCGCCCAGATTCGAGATCAGCAGCCCCAATGCCAGCGCCAGCAAAGGCGGTTCCAGATTGTAGCGGCTCGCCTGATCCCATGCCCCGACGGTGAATATGACGATGGAAAAGACGTAGACGAACAGGAACGACGGCAGGAATTCCGACAGCTTGAACCTGAGGGCCTTGAGGCTGACCGTAAAGATCAGCGACCACATGACGAATTGCATCAGATACTGGTTGAGATGGCCGGTGAAGTTCGCCCACGCTTCATCCGGTGTATGCCACTTCGCCGGACTGATGGCGATCCACTTGATGCTGCTGCCATTGATGAAGAAGAGATACGCGGCAAGGATGATGCCCAACCCCAGATAGATGGCCCACCAGTCCTCCTTCAGATACAGCTCCCGCCATCCCATGCTGCGTACCTTCCGAGGTTCGCCGTTTTCGTTCCAAGCATCCTGAGTCTTTTCCATGTGCCCCCCTTGATTGGTTAAGATCTGTTGCCGGTACTGTGCCGAGTCCCTCCATGCGATGCACCACCGGAGACATTCCGCTTTAGTTCTTCCTCCTTGCAGCCACTGCCCTGTTGCAAACACACTGCGCTTTGTCGATGTTCCCGGTCTAATTGCACACCGGCTGAACCTCCCTGTACTTCCCCTGCAATTCCAGCATCCAGCCCGGGTATTCGGCCGGCAACCTGCTCACCCTGTCCAGCTCTGCCAGCTCTTCCGGGGTCAGGCAAAGTTGCGTCGCACCGATATTGTCATGCAGCTGTTCCACGGTCCTGGCTCCGATGATGACCGACGATACCGCTGGTTGCGCCAGCAGCCAGGCCAGGGCGATTTGCGCAACGCTCACGCCGCGCCTGGCCGCGATCGGATGCATGACGTCCACGCAGGCATAGGCACGCTCTTTGTCGACGACGGGAAAGTCGAATTCGTTGCGACGGCTACCGGCAGGCCCTTTGCCGTCACGACCATACTTTCCGCTCAGCAATCCGCCCGCCAGCGGGCTCCAGACCATCAGTCCCAGTTTCTGGTCGCCGATCAGGGGAATGATTTCGCGTTCGAGATCTCGCCCGGCCAGGGTGTAGTAGGCCTGGACGCTGGCAAAGCGCTCCCATCCCTTGGCGTCCGAAATCGACAATGCCTTCATGATCTGCCAGGCCGCCATGTTGCACAGGCCGATGTAGCGCACCTTGCCCGAGCGCACCATGTCGTTCAATGTCGCCAGCGATTCTTCCAGCGGCGTCAGCGGGTCGAAGCCGTGCAATTGATACAGATCGATATGATCCAGTTGGAGGCGCCGCAGGCTGGCATCCAGTTCATTCATCAGGTGATAGCGCGACTGGCCGCGACCGTTGGGCAGATCGTTCATGATGCCAGTCGCCTTGGTGGCAATCACCAGTTCGTTGCGAGGCAAGCCCAGATCCTTGATGGCCTGCCCGACACGCATTTCGGATTGTCCCAGGGAGTAGACGTTGGCCGTATCGATAAAATTGATTCCTGCAGCATGGGCCTGCTTGACCAGCGCGTTCACCGCCGCCTGGTCCAGGCCACCCATGACTTTCCAGAATCCATCGCCGCCGAAGGTCATGGCACCCAGGCACATTTCAGAGACATACAAGCCAGTACGGCCCAGCAAGCGATATTTCATGCTGCCCCCTTCCCGCTGTTTTCCCGACCCCGGCGATTCCCGAAAACACGTCGAACCGCGCTTGAGCGCCAAACTTACGCCTTGTTCCGCACGGAGTCAAAATGCGCCTCAAGCGCAGCCCGGATGATCGGGCCCTTGCAGCGGGCAGCTGATTCAGGAGATCAGAAGCTCACCAATGCGCTGACCGATACGGGATAGCCGATCCCGACCAGCCTGCCGTCGGCAGAGGCGGCATAAGTGATGCGATTCAGCTCGCTACGGACCGCTAGGTGCCTGTTTAACTGGTATTGTCCGCCAAGACCGAAGATGACGCCGTTGCTGAAACCGGTCCTGATGGCAGAAGCGCCATTGGCAAAAGTCGTGGTCGTCCTGCCGAAACCGACGCGAAACATCAAATTGAAATCATGCACCGGGGTCGCATTCTGGACCAGCGACAAACCCTCGAACCTGGCGGAGCCATTGCCCTCGACGCCGCCCAGTTTGATCGAACTGATCTCCAGTATGTCCACGTTCGTCCCAGCCCCGATACTGTAATTGGCCCCGCCGGTGCCCGCACCGGCTGCGACGTAGTACAGCCCCTGATCGGCGGCCATTGCGGCAAAAGGCAGGATTGCCAAGGCGAATGCAACAGCATGCAATTTTTTCATTTGAGATCCCCGATTCAAGCCGACGCCATTTTTAGTACAACAAATATATCATCGGCATCCTGGCCGGGATACCCATGGCTGGCTACCGAATGCTGCGGCAGGTGTGCAATGCCCGGTCGGCAATTCCCCGAAGCCGGTTGTCCCGCCGCCAGACTGATGGCAAATGGAGTCCGCACCTCTCAGGACATGCCGGACTTTGCAGGCTCTTCGGCACTCTTGCCGGACAGGAATCTCTGTGCCAGGGCCTGGTATAGCGAAACCGGGCAAACGATCCGCGATACGCCGAAAGCGATGAAGGAGGTCGCCATCAGCGGCAGCAGCATATTGTGGTCATCCGTCATCTCCATCACGATCACAAAAGCGGTGATCGGTGTTTGCACCACACCCGAGAAATAGGCCACCATGCCCAGGATCACCATGGCCTGCATAGGCACCCCCGGCATCACCGTGGCGAGCGATGCACCGAATCCTGACCCCACCGCAAGGGACGGCGCGAATATCCCGCCGGGAATCCCGCTAAGATAGCTCACTATCGTCGCCAGCATTTTGTAGAAACCAAACCCCTCGGTTGCCCGGGTGCCTTCCAGTATCCCCCTTGCTTCGTCATAGCCGGTACCATAGATCGTACTGCCGGAAGCGATGCCAAGCATGGCCAGGAGCAGGCCACACAGCATCGCAAACACCACCGGCCTTTCTTGCATCAACACGCCTGCCCTGCCGGGCAGGCCGCGGCTGGACAGAATCAGCAAGCGGCTGAACGCGCCCCCCAGCAAGCCTCCAGCGAGTCCGCAAGCAACGACGGCGGCCCATTCGCCGTTCAGCGCCAGGGTGACCGAAGTATGGCCGAAGTAGGCATAGTTACCCAGCATCGCCAGCGACACGATGCCCGCCAGGATCACTGCGATCAGTATCGTACCGCTGGTGCGCTGTTCGAAGGCGCGACTCAGCTCTTCGATGGCGAATACGATCCCGGCCAGCGGAGTGTTGAAAGCGGCCGCGATCCCTGCCGCACCGCCTGCCAGGATCAGTCCCTTGTCGAGTTCGTTGCGCGAGTAATGCGCGAACCGGCCCAGGTTATGCATGATCGAAGCGCCGATCTGCACGGTCGGTCCTTCGCGCCCGATCGAAGCACCCGATAGCAGGCCCATGATGGTGAGGAATATCTTCGCTACAGCTATCCGCAAGGAAAGCATGGCACCGCGCAAACCGGCAGACGGGGTTTCCAGGGCGGCGATGGTTTGAGGGATGCCGCTGCCTTGTGCGGCCGGAAAAAAACGCCGAGTCAGATAGACCACCGCTGCAAAGCCGATCGGCGTGACGATCAACGGAAGCAACGGAGAAATGGAAACGGTTTTGCGAAAGAGGGCTTGCGCCTGGTTGCTGGCAAGCGCAAACAAGATTGAGACCACGCCGACCGCGCAGGCACCGATCCAGAAGACCAAGTGGCTTTTCCAGTTTTTGAAGGAATTCAAATCGCTCCCCAGAAACACGGCATGCAATCAGAAGACAGCGTCACCGCCTGTATCCAAAAAAGAGAGGGGCTTGCGCCCCTCCAACTCTGACACTGCTCTGCAAATCACTGGTTCAGTTTGTGGTTGAAATCGACCCGGCGGTTGTCTTTCCAGCAGCTTTCGTCATGACAGGCAGAACGGGGCTTCTCTTTGCCATAGCTGACCAGCTTGATCTGCGCCTTCGGCACGCCCAGGAGCTGCAGTTGACGGCTGACCGCATCGGCACGCCGACTTCCCAGCGCCAGGTTGTATTTGTCGCTGCCGCGCTCGTCGCAGTTGCCTTCCAGGGTCACGGTGTCGTTCTTGTGGGCGCGAATGAATTCGGCCTGTTTCTTGATCACCTCGCCAAATTCGGATTTCACGGCCGATTTCTTATAGTCAAAATAGACGCTATCTTTCCTCAATTGCTGAAGCAGCTGCGCCTGCTCGGCCGCAGCCACTTGGGCGCTGTTGGCATCCGCTTGCGCCTGCTTTGCGTTGTCCTGGGTCGGCGATTTGGATGTATCGGTCTTGTTGCTCGATGCACAGGCAACCAGCGACAATGCAACCAACAGTGCGGCGATATAACTCTTCATAACACTCCTCGTTTTCAATTGAAAATCATTCGTAAAACACGCGTGCCAGGCATGAACGCGTGGCGCGCATTCTACCGCAAATACGTTTATTGCAATATATTTTAGACGAAACCATCTCCCGCATCAGGCATGCGCCAGCCTCTCCGGCCCCGCCAGGCGGATGCTTGAAAATCTGGAGAGGGGAAATCTAGCTGGCCCATTCGCGCTTGCCGCCCAGCGTAAGCGGACGGAAAGCCCGTCCGTCGCCGCTGAAGAAACGCGAGAAACCCTCATAGTATTCCAGGCGCAGCGTCTGGATGGCCACGATGCCGCCTTCCAGCAGCAGGATGAAGATATTGCCCAGCACCACGCTGACCCAGTATCCCGTCGCATGCATCATGCTGCCGATGGTAAAGATGGCGATGGTCAGCGCCACATGGTTGAGGCTGAATGCCGCCAGCCGCAGGAAAGACAGCGTGTTTGAAACATAGCCCATCACCGTCTCGAAGCCTTCCATCAGGGCGATCAGTATCCGCTCCCAGGTCGCCGCACCGCTGCTGTGCTGCCACGAATGGGCAATGATCATGCCCAGCGAGCTGCATACCAGCAACAAGGTGGCGATCCCGAATGTCCCTGCGGTGGCGTAGCGGTAACCGGCAAACACCAGCCCCAGGTACAGCGACAGTCCTGCCGCACCGTGGCTGTCGAGCAGCGCCTCCCGCATTCGCCCCGCTGCGATGCGGTTGCGGATGGTCAGTGCCGTGGCCAGCACGATGAAACCTATCCCCCAGCCCAGAGCCACGCCCAGCATGCGCAGGGGATCGGAAAGCGGCGGCATCCACAAGGCCGGCAGCAGCTGTTCGAAGCCGAACACGCTGCCATAGAGCAGGCCGAAAAAGGCGGAACTGATGCCCGCCGCAACGGCCAGTGCGGCATATTGCCCCAGGCGCCGCCGTAACAATGCACCGGCAAGGGCGATCGTCGCCCCTTGCCCCACATCGCCGAACATCATGCCGAACATCAGCACATAGGAAAGGGCGAACAGTACGGTCGGGTCGATCTCGTCGTAGCGCGGCACACCATAATTCAGCACCAGGCTGGCAAAGGGACGCAACCAGCGGTGATGGCTGATCAGCGACGGGACCCGCATATGCTCCTGCGGGATCGGATCGCGCGCGTGCAACACAAAGCGGTCGCCGAAGCGATGTTCCAGCATGGCGTGCAACTGCGCAGCTCGGCCTTTCGGTATCCAGCCGCTGACCATGACCAGGTTGCCGCGACCGCGCATCAGGACCGCAAGCTCGGCAAACGGGGCGGCACGGGCAAGCTGCTGCCCCGCATCGAGCAGGCGGTCGCGCAACTGACTCTGTGCAGCATCCGTGCTGCGCTGCAGTTCCGCTTGCTGCTGCTCCAGGCGAGCCATGCGCTGGATCAGCTCCTGGCGAACCTCCGCCGGACGCCCACGGAATTCCGTGGGAATGTCCGTCATGCGCCAGCCTGCAGCTTGCAGTACCCGCTCCACTTCAGCAGAGCGTCCCGTGGTGCCGGCAATGATCAGGTGCACCTGCTCCGGGCCGGTAAAGAAATCGATGGCGACATATCCGGCCATGCCGAGCGCCTCAGCGAAACGCTGCGCGTTGGCGCGAGGCAGCGTACCGACGCGGATGTCCAGCACACGGCTGTTCTTCTGCAACAGGGTGAGGTCGATATTGAGGTCCATGAACTGGCCCAGCGCCTTGAGCATCTGCGCTGTGCGCCGATGGTCGTCGCGCAATTTGCGCATCTGCTCCTGATCTTCGGAACAGGTATCCCACAGCGTCCTCAGCCACTCATCGAGTTCGGCAAGTTTCGCCAGGCTGACCGGCTGCGTGGGCGAAACCGGCCCTTCGCTGTCAGGCAGGCCGTAATGCAGGAGGATCTTGTCGAGACGGGAACGGCATTCGGCAAAAACCTGCCGGTACCCCTCGCCGGGAAGTTCAGGCAGATCGGCTGCAGTGACCTCGCTGACCTCCGGGTCGAAGCAGGCAAGATCGGCCAGCAGCAAGGCCGCTTCGGAGGCATGCTCCTTTAGCAGGCTCAGTTCGACGCGCTGCATGGCGACCGGCTTAAACATGCCCGGACTCCCCGCTTGCGGCACGGGCGTCGTGCAGCCCGAGTGCCGCGCGTATCATTCCCGCATCCATCTGCACATCGTGGCCGCGAACGATGGCGCGCAAGCGCCTCAAGTCGCGTTCGCGCAGCACGAGATAGGCCAGCGCACGCGCCACATTGAATACGCTGTGGTTGAGCGCATGCGCCGCCACACGCCAGGTTTCCTGCTCCAGCCGCAAGGTCACTTCGGTGGTATTGCGCGCGCCTGCCAGCATGCCGGCATAAGGCTCGGCAAGATTGCCCAGCACATCCTCGAAAGTCGGCTGCTGCGAAAGCTGCTGCAATTGCTGCGCGCTCAAACGGTTGCTGGCGGGAATAAGCAGGTAATAGGCCTGCGACGGCGGCAGGCGGTAAGCGAAGCGGTAGCGCAGCAACCACACCAGATTGACGCGATCGATGATGCTGCCGATGATGCCGCGCAGGAAGCCGCCGGACGTGTTGTCGATACTGCCGCTGCGCCTCGACAGGCCGGCGAAATAGCGCCGGTCGAGTGCCGCATCCAGGGCGAACAAGGCTTCGCCCTGCTCCAGCAAATGACGCGCCTGGCGCGCAAGTTCAGCAAACGGCGTCTGCTCCAGGTGGCGCAGCAATTCTGCGGCCGAGTCGCTCTGCAGCAGTTCGGCAAGCGGCAGGCTGGTGAAACGTCCCATGTCCAGCAATTGCCCTTCGATCGCCTGTTGCGGCTGCCCCGCCATCTTGCCGCGGATGATGACCTTGAGGTTGTTGAGTTCGAAACGATGCGCCCAGTAGCGCAACAGTTCGCGCGCCTCCCCGGACAGCGGCCTGATCAGCACCGCCAGATCCTGCAGCAACAGCGTGACATTGTTCTGGTCCAGATCGCCGATGTAATGCATCAGCCCGGCAGTGCGCTCTTGCCGATCGACACCGCCGGCCGTGTCATCCCCGGTACGATCGATCAGCGCATCGACTTGTCCGGGCTCGAGCAGCTTGCCGGCAAGCAGATTGACGCGCGCATTCAGGTAGGCATATTCGGCGGCAATCATGGTTCCGTCGGCCCGCCGCCGGTCAACAGTCCCAGGGCCGTATCCAGCGCCTGCGATTCCGACTCTTTGGCCGCATGCCGCAAGGATGCGGCACGGTCGGTATTGTGCCGTTTCAGTTCTGCGATGGTCTGCTGCGCGCGCTGAGCGGATTGGGCAAGGAATGCGGCGTGGATCTCCTTGATGCGCTCTGCATGCTGCCGTTCCAGAACCTGCACTTCAAGTCTGGCCTGATCGATGATCTTCTGCCGCTCGGCTTCCGCGCCGGCGATGACAAGCTCCGCCCGGGCTTCCGCATCCAGCAAACGCTTCAGCGCTTCGTCCACCATATGACCTCCTTGGTCTCAGTCCATGCATGGAAACACGGCAATCTCACGGTTCAATTATAACCACTATAACCACACTATCGCCGTCTTGCCGCTCCCCTCCGAACCGGTCGCATCATGACCAAGACATCGCGGAGGCATGCGGGCGATCCGGACCCGGCTGCAACCTTTCCGTCATCGCCATGTAACGAAAAGGGAATAGGGTACAGACAACCCACCCCAAGGAGCGCAGAACATGATCCCGTTTCTCTCATCCGGATTGCCGAACTCCAGCCTGCCGATTGTCGACGGTAGCGCACAGCCGTTCGAGCATCTGCTCGATTTCAAGACCTTTGCCTCATTGCGGCGCATGGTATCGAACCAGAAAAGCAAACCGCTGGTCAAGCGCGCCGATTTCATGAAACAGGTCACCCTGTACCTGCCCGAGGTCGCTGCGCGCATCGAAGAAAGCGACTTCGGCATCGTGCATCTGGAAGTCGGAGCCATGAAGCTGGTCGCCCGGGATGCCATCGTTGCTCGCGATCACGTCGCCATACGCAGATATCTGAGCCTGATCGCCGACCTGTTCGAGCGGGCCGATGCCGAACTCTATGATGCGATCCGCATCTCTTTTCTGGAAGCCCTGTTCCTGGGCGAAACCTCCATTGTTTATATGGAGGCCCGCCACATGCTCTCGCGGCCGATGGAAAATGTGCTGAGACAGGCGGAGGCGCGCTTGGAAAAATCGCGCACTGCCACGCTGTAACAGCCCAGTCATTACCCAGTACAAAAGAAACGCCCCGGTGCTTGCGCGCCGGGGCGTTGTGATTCATGGAATGCTAGATGGAAGATACGACCGACGTGAAGACCGGCAATGCAATGATGGCCATGACCACATCGATAATCCCCCATCGAATAAATTCAGTCACATCTTCATATGTTCGTTTCATTTCACACCTTTCCGCTTTAATGCAATATCCAGAAAGCCACTCAATCAGTGGCAAACCATCCGACTTTAATAGCCGATGGAAGTTCCCGGATATTGCCCGCTTTCATTTCAAGACTGGCCTGCTTGTCCATGCAGAATTCCGGCATGAAAATGCCCCGGAACATACGCTCCGGGGCATGTGAAATTCCTACCCAACTTAACTGGCAGCGCCGATGGAAGTGAATACCGGCAATGCAACGATGAATGCCATGACGGCCGCCACCACCCAACGTACGAACTTCGCTGCCTCTTGATATGCTTTTTTCATCTGACACCTCTCAAGTTGATGTCCTGCCGACATCAGCAGAACACAAAATAAGACCGTAGTAGTTGATAAAAGTTCCGGGTTATCGGCCATGCCGCCTGCGCCATTTCCATACTACAAACAGGCGCCAGACCAGACGCACCGCGACGTAACCGATGAACGCAAGGGCAACCGCCAGCAACGGCAGGCCGACCAGCAAGGGTTTGCCCAGCGCCACCAACCAGGCCCACAGTTGAGAAAATCCATCGTTCCAATGCAATTCCGGAAAAGCGGGTACCGCAGCAACATGCGATGAGCCGCTCACCCAGACGCCGATCTCATAGGCCAGCAGATACAAAGGCACGATGGTGAACGGGTTGGTGTACAGCGTGGTAAAGGCCGACACCGGCAGGTTGACGCGAAACAGCACCGCCAACAGCATGGCAGAGATGATCTGCAGCGGCCCCGGGATCAGCCCGCAGAACAGACCGATCGCCACACCGCCAGCCACCGAGCGCCGATGCAGGTGCCACAGGTTGGGGTGATGCAGCCAATGCTGCACGGGTCGCAGCCAGCGCATGCGCCGGATGGTGTCGTGGTCGGGCAATCGTTCGCGGAAGTATCTTCGCATGGGTGGATTCTATGTTTTTGCGGTACGCTATGCACTATGGTTGCGTTCTCACTTTTTTTCACCCTTGGCGTTTGGTATCTGCAGCAGCAAGCCGCATTACCCGTACTCCCCGTCTATTGGCCTCTTGCCGCGCTCGTATTGCTGCTTCCGCGTGCACAACGCAAGGAGCTGGCCTTTGCCCGCCGTACCGCCGTGCTGTTGTGCGCTGCGCTATTGGGTTTCTGCTATTCCGCCTGGATAGCGCAGCTCCGCCTGTCGGATCAGCTGCCCGACGAATGGCAGGGAAAGAACATCGTGATCACCGGCGTGGTCGCCGAGATGCCCCGTGAACATGAACGCGGCCTGCGTTTCGCGTTCGATGTGGATGGTGTGCAGACAGCGGGGGCGCATGTCCCGCGCCATATCCAGCTATCCACCTACGACGAGGACAGCAACGACCCGCTGGAATTGAATGCGGGCGAACGCTGGCAACTCAGCGTGCGCCTGAAACAGCCGCATGGCTCCAGCAATCCGTACAACTTCGATTTCGAGGCCTGGGCCCTGGAACGCAACATCCGCGCCATCGGCTATGTCTATGCCAAAGGCGACAACCGGATACTGGCGGAACAAACCTCCAGCCCGGCCTATCTGGTGCAACACCTGCGCGAGACTGTACGTTCCCATTTCCAGAAAACGCTGGGCGAAGCGCCATATGCAGGGGTGCTGGCGGCTCTGGCCGTTGGCGACCAGTCCGGCATCTCGCAGGACGAATGGCTGTTGTTCACACGCACCGGCGTCAACCACCTGATGAGCATCTCGGGCCTGCATATCACGATGCTTGCCGGCCTGGTCTTCGCCATCACCTTCTGGGTGTGGCGGCGCAGCACCCGCCTTACGCTGTGGTTCCCCGCGCGCAAGGCCGCCGCACTGGCAGGACTGGCCGCAGCGCTCTTCTACACGCTGGTGTCCGGCTATGAAGTCCCGGCGCAACGCACGCTGTACATGGTGGCGACCTGCACCGCGATGCTGCTGCTCTCGCGCACCTTTTCATTGTCGCAACTGCTGTCCGCAGCACTGATGGTGGTATTGCTGGCCGATCCGTGGTCGGTATTGTCGCCGGGATTCTGGCTGTCGTTCGGCGCAGTCGCCTTGATTTTCTATGTTACCGGCAACCGCCTGAAGAAACAGCACTGGCTGAAAGAATACGGCAAGGTGCAATGGGCGATGATGATCGGGTTGATTCCCCCGCTGCTCGCACTGTTCCAGCAGCTCTCGCTGGTCGCACCGGTCGCCAACGCCTTCGCCATCCCGCTGGTGAGTTTCGTGGTGGTGCCGCTCACCCTGCTCGGCACCCTGCCGCCGTTCGAATGGATGCTTTACGTCGCGCACGAGGCCATGGTCTTGTGCATGTACCTGCTCCAGATGCTGGACCAGCTGCCCTATGTAGTGTGGGCGCAACATGCACCGCCTGCCTGGACCGTCGTTGCCGGCATCGGCGGCGCACTGTGGATGCTCGCTCCACGCGGCTTCCCCATGCGCCCGCTGGGTGCTTTGCTGTTGCTGCCGATGTTCCTGGTCGCGCCGCAGCAGCCAGCGGCAGGCAGCGCCCGGCTGGTCGTGTTCGACGTGGGACAGGGTTTGTCCGTTTCGGTGCAGACGCATGCCCATGCGCTGCTCTACGACACCGGGCCCGATTTCTCCGGCGAAGCGGACAGCGGCAGCCGTATCCTGCTCCCCGCCTTGCGCGGCATGGGGATCGCGCAGCTGGATACGCTCGTGCTGTCGCATGACGATGTCGACCACATAGGCGGAACCAAATCCGTATTGCTTGGCATCCCGGTCACCAATGTCGTCTCGTCGTTGCCGAATCGCCATCCCGAGCTTCAGTTCGCCGCCCATAACGAGGCATGTGCGGATGGACAATCGTGGGAGTGGGACGGCGTGCGCTTCGAGATGCTCCACCCGGCCGCCGCGCATGCAGTGCAAGCAGCCGAGCACGACAACGAACGCAGCTGTGTGCTGCGCATCGGTACCGGGCAACATAGCGTATTGCTCACCGCCGACATCGAGAAACTTTCCGAGTCGCGACTGCTGAAGCTTCATCCGGACGCCCTGCCCGCCACATTCCTGGTCGTCCCGCATCACGGCAGCAAGAGCTCGTCCTCGCCGGCGTTCGTGGATGCGGTACATCCGCGTTATGCGATGTTCACCTCAGGCTACCTCAACCGGTTCGGACATCCCAAAGACGAGATCGTGGAACGCTATCGCGCGGCGGGCAGCCAGATCCTGCGTTCGGATGAGGATGGCGCGGTCAGCATCAGCATGGATGCGCAGGACTTCAAGGTGGAACGCTATCGCGCCAGCCACGCCCGCTACTGGCAGCAAGGGATCAGGCCAGCCGTGGCGGGTTCCTGACGAACGCCATAACGGCATCGGCCGCCAGCGGCCGCGCATAGAAATAGCCCTGTATCTCGTCGCAACCGCGTATGCGCAGGAAATCCAGCTGCTCCTGCGTCTCCACGCCTTCGGCGATCACACGCAGATTGAGTCGATGCCCCAGGCTGATGATGGAGCGGATGATGGCGGCATCGCCCTCGTCGGTCTCGATGTCGCGAATGAACGACTGATCGATCTTGAGCTTGTTCACCGGCAGCATCTTCAGGTAATTCAGGCTGGAAAAACCGGTGCCGAAATCGTCGATGGACAACTGCACCCCCAGCGCCTGCATCTCGTTCAGAAAACGCATCGCCACCTGGTTATCGCCCATCATGATGCCTTCCGTGATCTCCAGTTCAAGGCAACGGGGTTCCAGGCCGGTCTCCTGCAATATCGACCTGACCATATCCCCCAGTATCGGCTGGCGCAGCTGGCGGATCGACAGGTTCACCGCCATGCTCAGGTCCGGCAGTCCGGCCTTGCGCCATTCCGCCATCTGCGTGCAGGCGGTGCGCAGCACCCATTCGCCGATCGCGGTGATCTGCCCCGTCTCTTCCGCCACCGGGATGAATTCGGCCGGCGAGACCAGTCCCTTGACCGGATGCTGCCAGCGGATCAGCGCCTCGATGCCGCGCAAGGTGCCGCTCGCCAGGTCGGCCTGCGGCTGGTATTGCAGGAACAGCTCGCCGCGCTCCAGCGCCAGGCGCAGGTCCTTTTCCATGGAGAACAGCAGGTCGACACGGAAATTCATTTCCGGTGCGAAGATTTGCGAATTGTTGCGCCCTTCTTCCTTGGCGCGGTACATCGCCATATCGGCATTCTTGATCAGCGTATCGGCGTCCTGCGAATGATCCGGATAGATGCTGATGCCGATGCTGGCCTGCGTGGAAATGACCTGCCCATCCAGATCGTAAGGTGCCGCCAAGGCCGATAAAAGCTTCTGCGCCACCAGCGAAGCCGCGCTCTCGCCCGCTTCGCGCAGCAGCACGATGAACTCGTCGCCCCCGAGGCGCGCGACCGTGTCGCCTTCGCGCACGCATTCCTGGATGCGCAGGGCGACCGACTGCAACAGGCGGTCGCCGACCGAATGCCCCATCGAGTCGTTGATGTATTTGAACCGGTCCAGATCCAGGAACATCAGCGCGAACTGCTGCTTGTCGCGGTGCGAGATGGCGATCATCTGTCCCAGGCGGTCGCGCAGCAAGGTGCGGTTGGGAAGTCCGGTCAGCACATCGTAGTAGGCAAGGAAATGGATGTTCTTTTCCGCCTCCGTCTGCTCCGTGGTGTCTCGCGCGATGGAGATGTAGTTCACCACTTCGCCGTGCTGGTCGCGCACCGCAGTGATCGACATCCATTTCGGATAGACTCGTCCGCTCTTGTGCCGATCCCAGATCTCGCCCTGCCAGTAGCCATGGTTGTTGATCTCATCCCACATGACGCGATAGAACTCGGCGTCGTGACGGCCTGATGCCAGCATGCGCGGGTTCTTGCCCACGATCTCTTCGGAACGGTATCCGCTCATCGCGATGAACGCATGGTTCACGGCAACGACGTTGGCCCGTTCGTCGGTGATCAGGATGGCCTCGCCGCTGCTTTCGAACACCCTTGCCGCCAGGCGCAGCGCAGCTTCCTCTTTCTTGCGCTGACTGATGTCGCGGGCGAACCCGGTGGTGCCGATCGGCTCGCCGCTCTTGCCGATGATGGGCGCCTTGAAAGTTTCGACCCAATTTTCGCGACCGTTATCCAGCGATATCTCTTCCACCAGGTTCTGGCGCCGGCTGCGCACGACCTCCAAATCGTTCGCCCGGTACTTTGCTGCCAGCTCTGCAGGCCACAGGTCGTAGTCCGTCTTGCCCAACACCTCGTCCATCTCTGCACGTCCGGTACTCCTGAGGAACGCCTGGTTGACTGCGACGAAACGCCCTTCCTGGTCTTTCAGCCATGCCAGGTAAGGTATGTTGTCCAGCATGGCGCTGAGGCTGGCCTTGCTGTCCAGCAGCGCCAGTTCGGTGCGGTTGCGCTGTGCGTTCAACACCCCCACACTGAGCGAAGTCAGGCCGAGCAGCAGGTTGTACAGCCAGACGAAATTGACCAGCTCTTCCATATTGGCGGCACGCAGATCATTGAGTACCAGCAGGCCCAGTATCGAACTGAGGAAGATCAGCAACAACGCCCCGCTGACGCAACGCAGGTCGAAATTCAAGGCGATCCAGATCAGCAGCGGGAAAAACAGGCCGAATTCCAGCATCCGGCCAGGCAGGTCAAGGAACAATATCCAGCAGGCGATCAGCAGCACGACGGCGATCAGCGCAGCGCGGCGCATGCGTTCCGCCGTCCAGGCAAAGGGCTCGCCACGAGCCCAGGCGAGGATGGTCACGGTAAACAGCGAAACGCCCAGCGCATCGCCCATCCACCAGTACTGCGCGGTATGCAGGAAATCCTGCCACGATCCCCCGGTCGCCAGCTTGATCCACCATGCGCCATTGAGCGCCGCCACCAGGGTGCTGAGCAGCGCCCCCAGCACGAACAACTGCGCCACGTCGCGCAAGGTATGCAGGCGCTGGTCGAAACCGCAACGATGGCGCAGCAGGTAATAGCCCAGCAACCCGCTCAGGGCATTGCCGCAGGCAATCGCGCACACATGCGACAGCGGCAGGCCGATCCACAACGTGGCGAAGAACTCGCCGATCGCGATCGCCGGAAACAGCCGCCAGCCGAATAGCAGCAAGGCGGCCAGCGCAATCCCGGCGGGCGGCCAGAACAGCGTGACGGTATCGTGCACCAGCGCCAGTGCCAGGCCGATCTGCGCGGCAAAAAAATAAACCGCACTGAGTACCGCGATATGCAGTACGACAGTACGGTTGTAACCGGCAACGAAGCGAGGTTGGTGTATCAGCTGAGTGCCTTGATGATGTCTTCGACGACCTTCTTCGCATCGCCGAAGATCATCATGGTCTTGTCCAGATAGAACAGGTCGTTATCCAGGCCCGCATAACCGGTTGCCATGGAGCGCTTGACCACCAGCACGGTGCGCGCCTTGTGCGCCTCGAGGATGGGCATGCCGTAAATCGGGCTGGATTTGTCGTTCTTGGCCGCAGGATTCACCACGTCGTTGGCGCCGATCACCAGCACCACATCGGTATCGGCGAACTCGTTGTTGATCTCGTCCATCTCCACGACCTGGTCGTAAGGCACTTCCGCCTCGGCCAGCAGCACGTTCATGTGGCCAGGCATGCGTCCGGCCACCGGATGGATGGCGTAACGGACGTTCACGCCTTTTTCGGTCAGCAAATGCGACATCTCGTTGATGGCATGCTGCGCACGCGCCACCGCCAGGCCATAGCCGGGGACGATGATGACGGAGCTGGCATTGCTCATCAGGAACCCTGCATCTTCGGCGCTGCCGCTACGGTAAGTCCGCTGCACCGCATCGCCGCTCTCCGCCACCGCGCCCTCGCCGCCGAAGCCGCCGAGGATCACGTTGAGGAACGCACGGTTCATCGCCTTGCACATGATGTAGGAGAGGATCGCACCCGAGCTGCCCACCAGCGAACCGGCGATGATCAGCATGTTGTTGTTGAGGGTGAAACCGATGCCTGCCGCCGCCCAGCCGGAATAGGAGTTCAGCATCGACACCACCACCGGCATGTCGGCACCGCCGATCGGGATGATGATCAATACGCCGAGCAGCAAGGCGATCGCGGTCATCAGCAGGAATGGCGTCCAGCCCGGATTCATGAAGAACACCACGCCGAAGCCGATCGCGGCAAGCCCCAGCCCCAGGTTCAGCCAGTGCTGGCCGGCGAAACGCACCGGCTTGCCGGACAGGCGCCCGGACAATTTGCCGAAAGCGATGATGGAACCGGTAAAGGTGATCGCACCGACAAAAGTACCAATGAACAATTCGATGCGATTGCTGGCATGCAGCATCTCGCCCGGCAGCGCGATGCCGTAAGCGACCGGATTGTTGAACGCGGACATCGCGATCAGCACTGCCGCCAGGCCGACCAGCGAGTGCATCGCCGCCACCAGTTCCGGCATCGCAGTCATTTCGATGCGCTTGGCAACCACCGCGCCGATGCTGCCGCCGACGGCAATCGCGATCAGGATGTAGACCCAGTTATGCGTCAGGCTCAACGTGGTCAGCACGGCGATCGCCATGCCGATCATGCCGAACATGTTGCCGCGCCGTGCCGAAATCGGCGAGCTCAGCCCTTTCAGCGTCAGGATGAACAGGACAGCCGCAACAAGATAGGCCAGTGCAACGGAATTTGCAGACATGCTTATTTACCTTTCTTCTTGAACATGTCCAGCATGCGCTGGGTCACCAGGAAGCCGCCGAACACGTTGACAGCCGCCAGCATCACCGCGACCAATCCCAGCACGGTGCCGACATCGAGTTCCTTGGGGCCGGCAGCCAGCATCGCACCGACGATGATGATGCCGGACACCGCATTGGTCACGGCCATCAGCGGCGTATGCAGCGCCGGGGTAACGTTCCATACCACGTGGTAACCGACGAAGATCGCCAGTATGAACACGGTGAGGTTGAGAACAACGGGATCCACTCCACTCATTGCATGCTCCTTATTTGGTAACGACCGAGCCGTCGATCGCGATCAGCGAACCGGCGATGATGTCGTCTTCACGATTGATGTTGATGGCGCCGCCATTCTTGGGGTCGCACAACAGGTTGAGGAAATTGAGCAGGTTGCGCGCATACAGCGCCGATGCGTCCGCCGCCACCGAGCCCGCCAGGTTGGGATCCCCGACCAGCGTCACCCCGTGCTTCACCACCGTCTTGTTGAGCTCGGTGAGCGGGCAATTGCCGCCTGCCTCCGCAGCCAGGTCCACGATCACCGATCCCGGCTTCATCGATTTGACCATCTCTTCGGTGACCAGCACCGGTGCGGGACGCCCCGGAATCAGTGCCGTGGTGATGACCACATCGGCCAGCGCCACTCGTTTGGCGACCTCCGCCTTCTGGCGATCCATCCAGCTCTGCGGCATCGGCTTGGCATAGCCGCCCACCCCTTGCGCGGCTTCGCGCTCTTCATCGGTCTCATAAGGCACGTCGATGAATTTCGCCCCCAGCGACTCCACCTGCTCCTTCACAGCCGGGCGCACATCGGACGCCTCGATCACCGCCCCCAGACGTTTTGCCGTAGCGATGGCCTGCAAACCGGCCACGCCAACCCCCAGCACCACCACGCGCGCGGCCTTGACCGTACCGGCAGCCGTCATCAGCATGGGGAAGAAACGTTTATAGAGGCTCGCCGCGACGATCACCGCCTTGTAGCCGGCAATATTGGCCTGCGACGACAGCACATCCATGGCTTGCGCGCGCGAGGTGCGAGGCAACCGCTCCATGGCAAAGGCGGCGATACCCTGTTTTGCATAGGCAGCCACCTGATCCGCCTGGTGCGGAGCAAGCAGTCCGATCAATACGGCGCCCTTGTTCATCCGGGCAAGCTCGTCGGCAGCGGGCGCCCTGACCTTGAGCACGATCTCCGACTGCGCATAGATGTCCGATGCACCCGCCAGTTTTGCGCCGGCTGCCTCGAATTCGGCATCGGGGATGCTCGCACCCGCTCCGGCCCCCGTCTGAACCGTAACCTGATGGCCGGCCGCCAGCATCTTCTTCACCGTTTCCGGCGTAGCCGCGACCCGTGTCTCGCCTGCATGAATTTCCGCAGGAATCCCTATACGCATGAAGCCCTCCTGTTAACGTGCTGCTGCCAAACGCCCAAAAATCGGCGAATTTATTCGGCCGCGATTATATACGAGCTTGTTGCCCAGTCGCACTGCATTGTTGGCGCACAAACAAAACGGGACCCGGTTCCCCAGGCCCCGTCGATGTGGTTGTTTGCCCGGATTATTTTGCCGGTGCTGGCGCCGGGGTGGCCGGTGCGCTGGTACCCGATTTGGCCTTGCCGTGCTGGCTACCGTCACAGGCGAACACGCCACCAGAAATGGAAACACCGAACACTACCAGCATTGCGATCACTGCTTTCTTCATCATCGATCTCCTTGATTCATACACTGACATACGCGGCCCGGCACACCTGTCTGGCCACCACGAAACAACGTTCCCATCCTGCGCTTATTTGCCCGTTACCGTCAAGAAAGAAAGCCTGGTCACGCCCGCCTTCTGCGCCATCGCCATGACCTGGGCCACGCGGCCGTAATTCACGGCTTCGTCCGCCTGGATCTGCAGCTGGAATTGCGGATCGCCGGCGCGGCTTTTCAACAACTCCGCCAACCCCTGGTCGCTCAGGTGCGCAGATTCAAGCGAGACATCGCCACGAGCATCGATGGCCAGGCTGATTTTCTGCAGCTTGTCGTCATGCGCCACCGCTTCTGTTCTGGGCAGGCTGACCTTGAGCGATTGCGGCGCCAGCAAGGGGGCGGTGACGATGAACACCACGAGCAACACCAGCATGACGTCGACCAGCGGCGTGACGTTGATCTCGCTCATCATGCTGTCTTCCTGGAATGAGTTGCCGAATGCCATGATCACCTCACAGTTTGTAGTCGTGCTTCTGCGCGAGGCGCAGGAAATCGTGGGCAAAATTTTCCAGATCGGTCACGTGGACCTTGAGACGGCGCAGGAAGAAGTTGTAGGCCAGCACGGCAGGCAATGCCGTGGCGATGCCGATCGCGGTGGCGATCAGTGCCTCGCCGATGGGGCCGGCCACCACATCCAGCGAGGCGGAGCCGCTTTTGCCGATGTCCTGCAGCGCATGCATGATGCCCCACACCGTGCCGAACAGCCCGACGAAGGGAGCCGTGGAGCCGATGGTCGCCAGTTCCGCCAGACCGCGCTCGTGGTAGCGCTGGATATTCTGCAACTGCTGGCGCAACATGCGTTCCAGCACATCGTGCGGCGCCCCCAGATGCTTCAGGTCCTGCTGCGTCGCATCCAGCGCGCGCAGTTCGGCAAATCCGGCTTGTGCCAGACGGGCGATATCGCCCCGGCTGCCATGGGCGACCTTCTCCGCCTCGCCCCACTCGCGTACCGCCCAGAAGCGTTCGTTGAACTCCCGGTCATGCTGCTTTGCCTGCCACTGCTTCCACAATTTGAACAAGGCGATGGACCACGTCACGATCGACAACAGGATCAGCAACGCCAGGGTCGCCGAGACGATGGGCGAGTTGACTGGAAACAGATTGTTCATTCGGCATTACCCTCTAACGAGAACTTGATCGGGACCAGGAACCATTGCGTCACCGGCTGCCCCAGACGGCGTGCGGGCGTAAAGCGCCACATTCTCACCGTCTGCAGCGCAGCATTGTCCAGCATCTCGTGACCGCAGCTTTGATGCAGCAAGACCTGGCCAGCCTTGCCCTCTGCCAGCACTTCGACATTCAGGACCACCTTGCCGTGATATCCCATCCGCCTGGCCAGCAGCGGATACGGCGGGCGCGGGTTGTTGAGATAGTCGGCCCGATAATCCGGCTCCGCATCCAGCACCACCGGGGAAGGCGGGGTGACATCCTGCACGGCAGGCTGCGGCGGCTCCTTCACTGCAGGCGCTTGGACAGGAAGCGCGACGGCATCGTGTTGTTCGGGTTTGGGCATCGGCTTCGGTCGCGGCGCAACCTCGGCCTGCGGCAGTTGCATGCTGGCAAACGAGATCGACATCTCGTTGACCTGCACCGCCGGCGCTGCCGGATGCGTCCAGTAGGCCGCGATCAGCAGCCCATGCAGCAAGACCACCAGGCCGACCACCGTCATCCGCTCCAACATGGGAGAACGTTCCGGCAAAGAGGGAATGGGACAGGGCGCAGCCATCGGGGATTTCGACAGAATTCAATAACCGATATCGTACCAGTGCCAATACAAGGTGGCCAATCGCAAATATGGTCGACTGCGAAGATTCGTCGAGATGCGGAGCACGAACGCCTCCGCCCATCCGCTATAATCCTTGCCCATGTCTTCCATCCAGTTACTCCCCGACCTGCTCATCAACCAGATCGCCGCCGGCGAGGTGATCGAACGCCCAGCCTCGGCGCTGAAGGAGTTGCTGGAAAACAGCCTGGATGCCGGCGCCACCGACATCGCGGTGCAACTGGAGGCCGGCGGCATCAAACGGCTGGTGGTACGCGACAACGGCGGCGGCATCGCCAAGGAACAACTGCCGCTGGCGCTGATGCGCCATGCCACCAGCAAGATCGCCTCGCTCGACGACCTGCAGCGCGTCGCCAGCATGGGTTTTCGCGGCGAGGCGCTGGCCAGCATGGCCGCCGTGGCACAAGTCACACTGACCAGCCGCAACGCCAACGCTGCCCATGCCTGGAAGATCGAGGCGGCGGACGGTACGCAAAGCGGCGCCGCGCCTGCGGCACACCCGCAAGGCACCAGCGTCGAGATGCGCGAGCTGTATTTCAATACACCCGCGCGGCGCAAGTTCCTGAAGAGCGAGAGTACCGAATACGCCTGGTGCGAAGAAACCTTCAAACGTATCGCGCTGTCGCGGCCGGATGTGGCGTTCTCGCTGCAGCATAACGGCAAGAGCATCTGGCAACTGCCCAGGCACGACCTGGCACAGCGCATCACCGCCATCCTCGGCGCAGAATTCGGCCAGCACGCCGTCAATGTGGAACGCCAGATCGGCGCACTGCACCTCTACGGCATCGCCGCCCTGCCCGCCTATTCGCGCTCCACCCGCGACGAGCAATATTTTTTCGTCAACGGCCGTTTCGTGCGCGACAAGGTGCTGATGCACGCCGTGCGCCAGGCCTATCAGGACATCCTGCACCACCAGCGCCATCCGGCCTTCGTGCTGTTCCTCGACATGCCACCGGAACAGGTGGACGTGAACGTGCACCCAGCCAAGAGCGAAGTGCGCTTCCGCGAAAGCCAGGGTATCCACCAGTTCGTGTTCCATGCGTTGCAGGATGCGTTGAGTGCACCGATGGCCGCCGTTGAAGAAACCGCCAACCCCGCTTCGTCACCCCAGCGAAAGCCGGAGTCCGGTTTTCCGGAAAATGCGCTGGATTCCGGCTTTCGCCGGAATGACGGGATGCAGCAGACAATGGCTTTCAATGCAGCACAGCCACAAGCCGCCTACAAACTATGGGAAGAAGCTGCCGTGGTGCGCGAGCAGGAAGCCTCCATACCGCAGCCGGAAACTCATCCATTGGGATTCGCATTAGGACAGTTGTCCGGCATCTACATCCTTGCCCAGAACCAGCAAGGCCTCATCGTGGTGGACATGCACGCCGCACATGAACGCATCGTGTACGAAAGACTGAAGACCGCCTTCGACGCGCAGCAGATGCCGACCCAGCCGCTGCTGATCCCGGTCACCTTCACTGCCGAAGCGCTGGACATCGCTACCGCCGAAGAAGAACAGGAAGCGCTGCACCAGCTCGGCTTCGACATCGCTCCCATCTCCACCAACACGCTGGCGGTACGCGCCATGCCCGCCATGCTCAAGCAATCGCATGCCGAGACCGCCGCGCGCGAAGTGCTGCACGAACTGCGCGACTTCGGCGCATCCCGCGCACTCACCGAACGGCGCAACGAACTGCTCGCCACCCTGGCCTGCCATTCCGCCGTGCGCGCCAACCAGCAGCTTAGCCTTCCCGAGATGAACGCCATCCTGCGCGAAATGGAACAGACCGAACGTGCCGACCAGTGCAACCATGGCCGGCCGACCTGGTTCCAGGTCACGCTGGCGGAACTGGATGCGATGTTCATGCGCGGAAAATGATCGGGGAGCACATTGAAAGCGAGTGCAAAAAACAATGAAACAACAGATGTCGAGTCGGAAACCCTGATTCGGAAATTACACCTGATTTCCCGCAATTCCGGTGTCGGGTTTATTGCGACCGCATCTTCTTCCCTGATCCTGGTCGCCGCCGCAATCCAGTCAAACCATTTCACCATCTGGATCATCTGGTGGCTGGCGCTCCTGCTCGTTTCGACAATTCGGCTGGGCATGGCGCGCCGCTTCTTTCATGATGAAGCCGCACACGCTGTGGACGCGACAGCCTGGTCGAGCCGATACACGATACTGGTTGTGGCTTTGGGCGCATTGTGGGCCATGGGAATCCTGGGTTTCAGTTTCGGCGCAAGCGCGAACGAGCGTTTCCTGGCAGCTCTTGTAGCAGCAGCCATGTCGGCCGCGGCAATTTCCACACTCGCACCGCGCATCCGGCTTTACCGGATTTACGCTGCCCCCATGATCATTTCGGTCGCTCTGGCTTCATTCCTTTCAGCCACACAATTGTTTGACTGGATATTCGGTGTTATTGCCCTGATCTATCTGTATGGCGTGAACAGCAGCGCCACCTACCTCAACGATACCTTGACCAAATCAATCAGGCTGACTAATGAACTTCAAATTGCCAGCATGGTGTACCAGGCAATAGGCGATGCCGTACTCATTACGGATACGCATGGAATCGTCGTCGCATGCAACGCGGCTTTTAAAAAAATGAGCGGATACGAACTCAACGAAATCATCGCCATGAACGCACAGGAATTCAATTCTGGCCGCAACGACCGCTCTGTCCACAAGCAGATGTGGGAGGCACTCGCCACATCTGGTCATTGGCAGGGCGAAATATACAACCGGCGCAAGAATGGCGAGGAATATCTGAAGTGGCTGACCATCAATACGATCCACGATGACCAGGGCAATCCATTCCGTTACGTGGGCCTTTACTCCGACGTCACAGACCAGAAGCGGGCCGAGGAAATGGCATGGAAGCATGCAAACTACGACACGCTAACCTCGTTGCCGAACCGCAGATTGTTCCGTGACCGGCTGGAACAGGAAATCAAGAAGGAGCGTCGCGACCATTCTGGCATCGCGCTGCTCATCGTCGACCTGGACAAGTTCAACGAAGTGAACGATACGCTGGGCCATTCGTATGGCGACCTGCTGCTGCTCGAAGCCACCAGCCGGATCATGCCCTGTGTGCGCATGGCGGACACGGTGGCCCGAACGGGGGGAGACGAGTTCTCGATCATCTTGCCCGATTTCCCGGATGCCGAACACGTGGTGCGCGTCGCGGAAACCATCGTTCAAAAGCTGAGAGAGCCCTTCAAGCTGGATGGAGAGGGCGCATATATCTCGGCCAGCATCGGAATTGCCTATTTCCCA
The DNA here is from genome assembly GCF_021654335.1 of Sideroxyarcus emersonii. Classification (NCBI taxonomy): domain Bacteria; kingdom Pseudomonadati; phylum Pseudomonadota; class Betaproteobacteria; order Nitrosomonadales; family Gallionellaceae; genus Sideroxyarcus; species Sideroxyarcus emersonii. The sequence continues at coordinate 1,175,730 of NZ_AP023423.1, read as the reverse complement.
ACGGACGCAGAAGACGCGGGAGAATTGATCAAGAATGCCGACCGGGCGATGTTCTCAGCCAAGAAGGCGGGTGGAGATCGTTACGAATTCTTCACCAACGCGATGCAGGAAACTGCGTTGTTGCACCGCAGGCTGACCAATGACCTTCGTGTGGCTGTCAGCGAAGGCCAGCTGCGCCTGGTGTTCCAGCCTATCGTCCGCCTGCAGGATGGGCGCATCGCAAAAGCCGAAGCATTGCTGCGCTGGGAACATCCCGAACTTGGAACCATCAGTCCGGTCGAGTTCATTCCGCTGGCCGAGGAATCCGGCCTGATCATCGAAATCGGGGATTGGGTTTTCCGCGAAGCGGCGATGCGCGCAAAGCAATGGAGCGACAAATTCAGGAGCAACATACAGATCAGCATCAACAAGTCTTCTGTCCAGTTTCACAGCATTGCGTACGCGAACGGGTGGATCGATTATCTTTGGGAAATCGGCTTGCCCGGCGAATGCATCGTGATCGAAATCACAGAAAGCCTGATCCTGAACTCAAACCCGCTCATCGCCGCCCAGCTGGCCATATACCGTGCGGCGGGCATCCAGATATCCATAGACGACTTCGGCACTGGCTATTCTTCCCTTTCCTACCTGAAGAAGTTCGACGCAGATTTCCTGAAGATTGATCAATCCTTCGTGCGCGATATCGAAAATGACCCCAGTGATCTTGCGCTATCCGAGGCAATCATCGTCATGGCGCACAAGCTCGGCATACAGGTCATTGCGGAAGGAGTGGAAACGGAACGGCAAAGCGCCATCTTGCTGGAAGCGGGGTGCGACTACGGGCAGGGTTACCTGTTTTCCATACCGGTGCCTGCGGCGGATTTTGAAAAACTGCTCGAAAAACAATCAGCGGCTTCTGGTGAATAAATGGCTGCACCGTATGGAATGACTCGCCGGCCGGTGCAACTATGGCCGGCCGACCTGGTTCCAGGTCACGCTGGCGGAACTGGATGCGATGTTCATGCGTGGAAAGTAAATTGCCAACCTCTCCTGCCCGAATTGGGTAGCAAGGTGCCCAATCCGGGTATATAAAACCAGACACCGCACCAAAGCTTGTAGATATAATCCGGCCAATCAACACGATAACTCATCGGAAAATGCGCCCTTCACTTGCCTTGCAAACACACCGCGATGCGATCCGCGAGATCGCCTTGCGCCATCGTGTGCGCAATGTGCGGGTGTTCGGCTCAACTTTGCATGGAAGCGACACCGAAGACAGCGACCTTGATTTGCTGGTCGAGCCGACGGCTGAAACCACGCTGATGGATATTGCAAGAATCCAGATCGAGGTTGAACAACTGCTCCATGTCGGCGTGGATGTACTGACCCCAAACGCGCTGCCCGATAAATTCCGCGCTCAAGTGATGGCGGAAGCCGTTGCGGTATGAGCAAAGCGGACGTCCTGCGCATACCGGACTATCTCGGTCACATCGTCGAGGCCATCGAACGTATCCACGAGTATGTTGCGGACATGAACGAAGTGTCTTTCCTTAAAGACAGGAAGACTCAGGATGCCGTCATCCGCAATTTCGAGATCATCGGCGAAGCCGCCCGCAACATCGAACGCCATCATGCACTATTCGCCGCAGCCCACCCGGAAGTGCCCTGGTCAGTCCTCTACACCATGCGCAACCGCGTGTCGCATGGCTACTTCAAGGTCGATCTGGAAATCGTCTGGAAAACCATACACACCGACTTGAACGAATTGCATGAGCAAATCCGCAAGCTGCTCGAACAAGCGAGCTAACCCTTTTCGATCTATTCTGCCGTGCGCGCCAACCAGCAGCTCTCATTACCCGAGATGAACGCCATTCTGCGCGAGATGGAACAGACGGAACGCGCTGACCAGTGCAACCACGGACGGCCGACCTGGTTCCTAGTGAAGCTGGCGGAGTTGGATGCGATGTTCATGCGAGGGAAGTAAGAATGTTTGATTATTAATTCTGGGGGCAAGTTATGACAGATGTTTTTATTAGCTATTCGACCAAAGATTCACAAATTGCCCAACAAATTCACACCTCGCTATCTTTGGCTGGCGTAAAGACTTTTATGGCTGAGTTATCTATCGATCCTGGCGCAAAATGGTCCGAGGAGATAATAAAAAACATGCGTAGTTCCCAATGGGTACTCTTCTTAGCATCGAAGGCAGCCATCAAATCACCTGCAGTTCAACAAGAAGTTGGCGCTGCAATTTTTTCCGGAAAAACCGTAATTCCTGTCATTTGGGAAATTTCGCCTGAAGAGCTTCCTGCATGGGCTAAAGAACAACAAGCAGTGGATATGCGTAACGGGAATATCGAATCACTTCAGCCTATCTTTCATAAAATCGCACAAACAGTTCGTTCCAATGACTTCATGGCCGGTGTTGTTGTAGCCGCTTTGTTTTTTGGATTTCTCTATTTAATTACAAAAAAATAGCCAAGTTAGTAAATTGAATACCACCACTCAACGTTCATTTACCACCCGCATCGCCTTCGCCTCCTTCATCGGCACCGCCATCGAGTTCTACGATTTCTACATCTACGGCCTCGCCGTGGCGATGGTGATAGGCCCGGTGTTCTTTCCCAACAGCGATCCGGCAGTGCAGGCACTCAACGCCTTCCTCACCTTCGGCATCGCCTTCGTCGCACGCCCTTTCGGTGCGCTGCTGTTCGGCCATTTCGGCGACCGCATCGGGCGCAAGACGACGCTGGTGGCGTCGCTGCTGGTGATGGGTACCTCCACCACGCTGATCGGCGTGCTGCCGAGTTATGAAGCCGTCGGCTGGGTGGCACCTTTGCTGCTGTGCCTGCTGCGCTTCGGCCAGGGCATCGGACTTGGTGGCGAATGGGGCGGCGCGGCCTTGCTGGCAGCGGAATATGCGCCCAAGGGCAAACGCGGCTGGTTCGGCATGTTCCCGCAGCTTGGCCCTCCTGTCGGCTTCCTGTTCGCGGTGGGCAGTTTCCTGTTACTGGCGAATCTGCTCAGCGATGCCGAGTTCCGCGCCTGGGGCTGGCGCATCCCCTTCCTTGCCAGCGCGGTGCTGGTGGCGATCGGGCTTTATGTGCGGCTCAAGCTGGAAGAGACGCCGGTATTCACCCGGGCACTGAAGGCGAACCCTCCGGTGAAGCTGCCGCTGGTTCCGCTGTTCGCACACCACGCCAAGCCGCTGATCCTGGGCGCGCTGATCATGGTGGTGTGTTACGCCTTGTTCTACATCACCACGGTGTTCTCGCTGAGCTACGGCGTCAGCAAGCTCGGCATCCCGCGTCCGCAATTCCTAGGCATGCTGTGTATCGCGGTCGTCTTCATGGCAGCCGCCACGCCGCTCTCCGCCTGGCTGGGCGACCATTATGGCCGCCGCCCGGTGTTGCTGGTTGCGGGTATTGCCGCGCTGCTGTCCGGTTTTCTGATGGAGCCACTGCTTAACAGCGGTTCGCCGGTGTCGATCACTGTGTTCCTGAGCCTGGAACTGTTCCTGATGGGTGCGACGTTTGCACCGATGGGCGCGCTGCTGCCGGAACTGTTCCCGACCGCCGTGCGCTATACCGGCGCAGGCGCGGCCTACAATCTGGGCGGCATCCTCGGCGCGTCGCTGGCGCCTTACCTCGCACAGCAACTGGTGCAGCATGGCGGCCTTGCCTGGGTGGGCGGATACATTTCGGTCGCGGCGGCGATCAGCGTGCTGGCCGTGTTGGCGATACACGAGACGCGACATCAGGAGTTGGCATGAACGCCAACATTGATTTCCCCCGTCATTCCGGCGCAGGCCGGAAAACAAGGCCAGCGGCCGCAGTTTCGAGGGACGGCCATCCAGTTGAAAAAATGATTCCCGCGAAGCGGGACAGCTGGTTGTGTCGCTGCGCGGTGGTCTTGTTTCACTGGATTCCGGCCTGCGCCGGAATGACTCGCTTTGTCCTAACGGATTATTTGGGATGAACATTCTGCCCCCTGCAATCTTCCTGATGGGCCCCACCGCCAGCGGCAAGACCGGCGTCGCCGTGGAACTGGTGCAAAAACTTCCGGTGGAACTCATCAGCGTGGATTCGGCACTGGTGTTCCGTGACATGGACATCGGCACCGCCAAACCGGATGCCGCCACGCTGGCCCGCGCACCGCACCACCTGATCGACATCATCCCTCCCACCGAAGCCTATTCCGCCGCGGCCTTTCGCCATGACGCGTTGCGCCTGATGGCGGACATCACCGCGCGCGGCAAGGTCCCGCTGCTGGTGGGGGGGACCATGCTCTATTTCAAGGCGCTGCGCGAAGGCCTGAGCCCGTTGCCGCAAGCCGATGCCGCACTGCGCGCCGAGCTGGATGCCGAGATCGCGCAGCAAGGTATCGAACACCTGCACGCCAGGCTGGCCGAGGTGGATGCCGAAACCGCCGCCCGGCTGCATTCCACCGACACGCAGCGCATCCAGCGCGCAATGGAGATCTACCGACTCAGCGGCCAGCCGATGTCGGTGCTGCTCAAGCAGCAGGAACAGAACCCGCTGCCCTACCGCATCCTGCCCATTGCGCTCATCCCTTCCGACCGCGCCGTGCTGCACCAGCGCATTGCCACTCGCTTCGCAGAGATGCTGGAACAGGGGCTGGTGGATGAGTTGCATCGCTTGCGCAAAAAATACACACTGCATCCGAACATGACTTCGATGCGCTGCGTCGGCTATCGGCAAGCCTGGCAATTCATCGAAAACGAGATCACCGGACCGCAACTGCTGGAGACCGGCATCGCCGCAACACGGCAACTGGCCAAGCGCCAACTGACATGGTTGCGCTCAACACCGGATATTATCGAACTGGATTGCCTGAAACCGGAGCTTGCCTCTGCTGTCCTAACCATCGCCGAACAGGCTGGCATCGCCCATTGAACCCGAACAAGGAGACCACCATGACCGCCATCAACTTCAAACGCGAAATCCACGACACCTTCGACCATGCCATCGAGCGCGCCACCAAAGCCCTCGCTGCCGAGGGTTTCGGCATCCTCACCCGTATCGACATGCACAGCAAGATCAAGGAGAAAACCGGCAAGGAGATCATCCCCACCGTGATCCTCGGCGCATGCAACCCGAATCTGGCCTACGAGGCGTATACCGCAAACAGCGACGTGGCCAGCCTGTTGCCCTGCAATGCGGTGATCCGCGAATTCGCGCCGGGCAAGGTGTCGGTCGAATTCGCCAAGCCGACCGGAATGATGAAGATCATGGGCGATGCCAAATTGGTCGCATTGGCTGCAGAAGCGGATGCCAGGATCGAACGCGCGCTGACACAAGTCTGAAAGATGCCTGTAAACCTCCATCGCGTATAATGCGCGCCATCGTTTTCACATTACGCTAACGTTCATTCCATGAAAATCGCCATCGCCGGTACCGGTTACGTAGGCCTTTCCAACGCCATCCTGCTTGCCCAGCACAACGAAGTCGTGGCCATCGACATCGTTCCGGAAAAGGTGGCAATGCTCAATCGCAAGCAGTCGCCGATCGAAGATGTCGAGATCGAGGACTACCTGACGCACAAAAAGCTCAATTTCAAGGCCACGCTGGACAAGCGCGAGGCCTACACCGGTGCGGAATACGTCATCATCGCCACGCCGACCGATTACGACCCCGAAACCAACTACTTCAACACGAAATCCATCGAGGCGGTGATCAAGGATGTGCTGAGCATCAACCCGCAAGCGGTGATGATCATCAAGTCCACCATCCCGGTCGGCTATACCGCCAAGCTCAGGCAGCAACTCAAGTGCGACAATCTCATCTTCTCGCCCGAATTCCTGCGCGAAGGCAAGGCGCTGTACGACAACCTGCACCCGTCCCGCATCGTGGTCGGCGAGCGCTCGAAGCGTGCCGAGACCTTCGCGAACCTGCTGAAGCAAGGCGCGATCAAGCAGGACATCCCGACCCTGTTTACCGACTCGACCGAGGCCGAGGCGATCAAGCTGTTTGCCAACACCTATCTCGCGATGCGCGTGGCCTATTTCAACGAGCTCGACACCTACGCGGCCACGCATGGACTGGATACGAAACAGATCATCCAGGGGGTGAGCCTCGATCCGCGCATCGGCGACCACTACAACAACCCTTCGTTCGGTTACGGCGGCTACTGCCTGCCGAAGGACACCAAACAGCTGCTGGCCAATTACCGCGACGTGCCGCAGAACCTGATCCATGCTATCGTCGAGTCCAACACAACGCGCAAGGATTTCATCGCGGAAAGCATCATCAAGCGCAACCCCGGCGTGGTCGGCATCCACCGCCTGGTCATGAAGAGCGGCTCCGACAATTTCAGGTCAAGCAGCATCCAGGGCATCATGAAACGCATCAAGGCCAAGGGGATAGAGGTGATCGTGTATGAACCCGCGCTCAAGGAGCCGGAATTCTTCCACTCCAGGGTAGTGAACGACCTGGCTCAATTCAAGAAGCAGGCCGACGTCATCGTGGCCAACCGCATCACCGACGACATCCGGGATGTGGCGGACAAGGTCTATAGCAGGGACCTGTTTGGGAAAGACTGAACGCCTGCCTTGGCAGGCAGGGAGATGAACCGGCTCAGTGCGGCTTGCTCAGGTCGCACACGATGCCCGCTTCGGCACCGACGATGAGCATCGCCTGCTCCGCACTTGTACGCAACAACTCGCCGATATCCTTGTAATCGTCCGGCAAGGCCGCATCGTCCCAGCCGTTGGCCGAGTGGCGCGCCAGGTTGACCGCCAGCACGACGTTTTTCACCCGGGTCTTCTTGGCGTTCGCATCGTCCATCAGGGTCATCAGCAATTCCGGCAGTTCCCATTGCTGGACCAGTTTCTTCTGCAGGTCGCCCAGGGCAAACCCGAATACCTGCTCCTGCGCCACCCGACTGCGCAGCGTCTTGTCCTGCTGCTGCATGGCACGCACTTTCAGCATGTCCTGCGGTGCAAAACACCACATCAGCATCTCGGCCAAATCATGCAGCAACGCCGCTATGCGGACCTCCTCGTAATGCAGGTCGTTCAGCCGCACCGCCCAATCATAGGCATATTCCGAGGCACGGTGCGCACGATGGATCGCATGCAGCAGATGGACCAAGGCATCCATCTGGCCTTTCAGCACATCCTGCACCGTGGGTTGGGAGGGTATCTTGTTGAAGAAGGCTTCGACGCCCAGCATGATGAGCGCCTGCTCGACCTGCATCACTTCGCTGGTCTGGCTGCGCCGTTTATGTTGCTGGAGATAGCGCAACAGCTTGACCGTCATCATCGGATCGACCGCGATCACCTGGGCAACGGCTCGCGCGCTCAACCGGTTCTGGTCCTGGTGGAGCGCATCCAGGTCGCGCGCGGTCTGCTTGAGCACCGGAAGGTCCGCCCTGGTCAGGAAATCGACCCAGCCATCCAACCCTGTCACATTCTGCTGTTGCATGATTGCCCCTCCCCATACCGGTACACAGCAGTTTACGGCATTTTTACAGCAATCTTTAGCTGTTCCGGCCTTGTACCGCCAGCGTACCACTGCGTCCTTCGACCATACCGGGTTTCACTTCGTATCTGGGCAGATCGGCCAGCTTGAATCCTTGCAGGTATTGACGCATCGATACCAGTTCGTAGCCCTGCGCCGTCCAGCCTTGCAACAGCTGCTCGAAGATCGGCATCCACTTTTGCCCTTCCAGCTCGGCATGCAGGGTATAGACATGACCGGTCTCGGACGGCTTGCTGGTGATGTCGAGCAGATGCTGGGCGACATTCTGGATGGTAATGCCGTCGCGCCCGACGAGTTCGTCCAGCGTCGGCAAGGTGGTGGGCAATTGCGGGCAGGCGATAATCTCGGCATCCCAGGTCGGAATGAATGGCCGCGTACCGCGCGTATCGGAGCTGTATTCAAAGCCCAGGTGCTGTGTCTGCCGCAAGGCATGACGATTGGTCTGCCATCCTGCCGCCGCATGGGCCTTGGGCGGGGTGCCGAATATCTCGGTGAATCGCCCGACCGCCCGCTGCATCTCGCGCTTGGTCCAGCGAGCCCCTTTGGCTGCCACATGGTCCTGCCAGCGGATATGGTCGTAGCAATGGATGCCCACCTCGAAACCCGCATCGCGCACGCTACGCATGATATCGGCACAATTGCGCCCGATGTCCGGCCCCGGCAGCAAAGTGCCGTACATCAGGGTCTTGAAACCATAATGTTCCAGCACCGAGGTACGCGACACTTTTTTCATGAATCCCGGACGAAACACGCGCTTGATCGCACGTCCGGTATGGTCCGGCCCCAGGGAAAAATAAAAACTGGCCTGCGCGTGATGATTCTTCAGCGTTTCCACCAGACGTGGCACACCTTCGCGCGTGCCGCGATAGGTGTCCACATCGATCTTGAGGGCGATTTGTTTCATAAAGACGAGTACTGAGCGCCGAGTTCTGAGTGCTGAGTACTGGTGTTAACTCAGCACTCGGCACTCGTTACTCAGCACTTTCAGTCGACCAGGCCGCGTGCTTCGGCGATCTGGCTGCGATAGGCGTCGAATATCTTGCGCAGGGTGTCGGCCATGGTGGTGGACGGTTTCCAGCCAAGATCTTCGCAGGTGTTGGTGATCTTGGGCACGCGGTTCTGCACATCCTGGTAGCCCTTGCCGTAATACGCATCGGAAGTGGTCTCGACGATCTTCACCTTGGCGGCGGAATCGCGATACTCCGGATATTCCTTGGCCAGCTTCAGCATCATGTCGGCCAGGTCGCGGATGGCGTAGTTGTTGGTCGGGTTGCCGATGTTGTAGATCTTGCCGGTAGCCACGCCGTTCTTGTTCTCGATGATCTTCATCAGCGCGTCGATGCCGTCGTCGATATAGGTGAAGGCGCGTTTCTGATGGCCGCCGTCCACCAGACTGATGTTGTTGCCGCGGATGATGTGGCCGAGGAACTGGGTCACCACGCGCGAGCTGCCTTCCTTCGGCGTATTGATCGAATCCAGGCCGGCGCCGATCCAGTTGAACGGGCGGAACAGCGTGAAGTTCAGGTTGTCCTGCATGCCGTAACCCCAGATCACGCGGTCCATCAGCTGCTTGGAGTTGGAGTAGATCCAGCGCGGCTTGTTGATCGGGCCGCAGATCAGTTCGGAATTTTCCGGGTCGAATTCTTCGTCGTGGCACATGCCGTAGACTTCGGAGGTCGATGGGAACACCAGGTGCTTGTTGTACTTCACGCAGGCGCGCACGATGGGGAGGTTAGCTTCGAAGTCCAGTTCGAACACGCGCAAAGGCTGCTTCACATAGGTGGCCGGTGTGGCAATGGCAACCAGCGGGAGGATCACGTCGCATTTCTTGACGTGGTACTCGACCCATTCCTTGTTGATGGTGATGTCGCCTTCGAAGAAGTGGAAGCGCGGCTTGCCGATCAGGTCGGAGATGCGGTCGGTGCTCATGTCCATGCCGTAGACTTCCCAGTCGGTGGTGGCCAGGATGCGGTTGGACAGATGGTGGCCGATGAAGCCGTTCACACCCAGGATCAGTACTTTCTTCATTTCTTTTTCCTCAACGATTGAACTCAAACTTTTCCGCGCCGTACTTCGCTGCGAATTCTGCGGCACTCATTTCGACACCGTCCAGCTCGAAGCGCACCACTCGCAGCAGCCCGCTGCCGCATGTCGCATACGCCCTGCCTTCTTTAACGTAGAAGGCTGGCCGTTCCTTGCCTGAAGCTGCGCGTTCGCCGACCAGCGTCTGCAGGATGCGCATCGACTTGCCCATCACTTGTGTCGTCGCTCCGGGATACGGGGGCGCTACAGCGCGCACCAGGTTGTGTATCTGCGAAGCCGACTGCGTCCAGTCGATGATGCCATCTTCCGCCTTGCGCCCGCCGAAATAGGCACCCTTGCTCAGATCCTGTTTCACTGCCTGTGCCTTGCCTGCCAACAGCGAGGGCAACACGCCGTTCAGCGCCATTTCTGCTGCCACCGTCACCTTCTGGAACACCTCGAATGCCGTGTCGTTTGGCAGGATGGGTACAGCCTGCTGCGCCACGATGTCGCCGTTGTCGGGCTTTTCGGTCATGTAGTGCAACGTCGCGCCGGTTTCCGTTTCGCCGCGGATTATCGCCCAATTCACCGGCACACGCCCGCGATATTTAGGCAGCAGCGAACCGTGCATGTTCAGCGCACCGCGCCTGGGAATGGCCAGCAGCGGCGCTTTCAACATCTCGCGGTAGTAGAACGAGAAATAGAAATCCGGCTGCAAGGCGCGTATCCGCTCTTCCACTTCCGGCACATTCGGATTGTCCGGCGTGATGGTCGGGATGCCGTGCAGTTCGGCCAGCTTCTGCACGCTCTCGAACCAGATGGTCTCTTTCGGGTTGTCGCGATGAGTCACCACCAGCGCCACATCGACGCCGTGCGCCAGCAGGACATTGAGGCATCGGACGCCAACGTTGTGATACGCTAAGACGACGGCCCTGCTCATTCCTCACCATCCGCGAACAAGGAAGGATGCGCCGCATCACCGGCAGGCTTGGCCTTCGCCCTGGCTTTCCTGGGTGCGGTCTCAGCAGCGTCGGGAGCAGCTGCCTTGCCCTTCCCGCTTCCCTCCTCCCCCTTCTCGGACTGCTCCAGCACTGCTTCGACCAGATAACGCGGGCGATGACGTACCTGCTGGTAGATGCGCCCGACGTATTCACCCAGCAGGCCGATACCGAACAGCGCAATACCGATGAGGAAGAACATCAGCGCAAACAGGGTGAACAAGCCCTCGGCTTCGGGGCCTATCACCAGGCGACGCACGACTAGGAAGACGAAGAACAGGCCTGAGAGTACCGAAATCAGCATCCCCAGCATGGAAAACATCTGCAACGGCACCAGCGAGAAGCTGGTCATCAGGTCGAAATTAAGACGGATCAGACTGTACAGCGAATACTTGGATTCCCCCGCTGCGCGCTCTTCATGCCCCACCACCACCTCGGCGGGATTGCGCGCGAAGCTGTAGGCCAATGCCGGGATGAAGGTATTCACTTCCTTGCAGCTGTTGATCGCGTCGATGATGTTGCGGTCGTAGGCGCGGAACATGCAGCCCTGGTCGGTCATCTTGATGCGGGTGATCTTCTCGCGCAGCCCGTTCATGGCGCGCGAGGCGACATGCCGCCACCAGCTGTCGTTGCGCTGGCGACGGATGGATCCAACGTAATCGTATCCCTCGTCCATCTTGGCCAGCAGCAGACCGGTGTCTTCGGGCGGATTCTGCAGATCGGCATCCAGCGTCACCACACGTTGTCCGCGGCAGTGCTCGAAACCGGCCATGATCGCCATGTGCTGGCCGAAATTGCCGTTGAACAGCACCACCCGTGTCACATCCGGCCGTTTCTGGAACTGCTCGCGCAGGATAGCGGCGGAACGGTCGCGGCTGCCGTCGTTGACGAACAGTATCTCGTAACCGATGCCGAGCTTGTCCAGTGCGGGATACAGACGGTCGAACAGGGCATGCAGGCCCTGCTCTTCGTTATAAACTGGGATGACGACGGAAAGTTGGGGTGTACTCATAGGGGCGGCATTTTACCGCAGAGAGGCGAGATAACGAAATTCGCTAACTTGCCAGCACTTCCCGAACAGCCTTCACCACGCGCTCGACATCCGTTTCGCCCATCTTCGGGAACAACGGTAACGTGACGATGCGGCGCCCTACGCTCTCCGCGACAGGGAACATGCCTTCCTTGAAGCCGCGCTCGCGGTACATCCTGAACAGGTGGATAGGCGGGTAATGCACACCGCAGCCGATGTTGCGGGCCTTCATCTTTTCCATGAACCCGGCACGCACCACCCCTTGCGGCAGCACGATCTCGAACATGTGCCAATTGGTGTTCTCGAAATTCGCCAACGGCAGCTGCACCCCGGTCTGCCGCTCGAAATCCGCGCCGAAGGTCGCGAAATAATGCCTCGCCAAGGCATGGCGACGCGCAGTGATGGCATCCAGCTGCGGCAACTGGTTCAGGCCGATGGCGGCGGCGACATCGGTCATGTTGTATTTGCCGCCCAGCACATCAACCTCCATGCCGTCGAAACCGCTGCGCGTCACGCCTTGCAGGCGATATTTTTCCGCCAGCCGTGCCTCATCCTCGTTGTTCAGCACCAGGCAGCCGCCTTCGGTGGTGGTGAGGTTCTTGTTGGCCTGGAAACTGAACGACACGAAATCGCCGAACGAGCCGATGCGCTTGCCTTTCCACAGCGAGCCGATGGCCTGCGCCGCGTCTTCCACCACGCGCAGCTTGTGGCGCCTGGCGATGTCGTAGAGCCTGTCGCGATCCACCGGCAAACCGGAAAGATCGACCGGGATGATGGCTTTCGTGCGAGGCGTGATCGCCGCTTCGACCTTGTCCAGATCGATGTTGCGCGTGGCCGGGTCGATGTCCGCAAATACCGGCGTGGCCCCGGTCTCGATGATCACATTGGAAGTGGCCACCCAGGAAATGGGGGTGGTGATGACTTCGTCGCCGGCGCCGATGCCCGCAATGCGCAAGGCGATCTCCATGGTGCAGGTACCTGAGTTGAAGGTACGTACCGGGCGCCCGCCGAAATATGCGGAGAGCTGCTTCTCGAATTCCAGTACCTTGGGGCCGCTGGTGACCCAGCCGGAACGCAGCACGTCGCCAACGGCCGCGATGGCTGCTTCGTCGATATAAGGTCTGGTAAAGGGTAAGAATTCGCTCATAATTTCATCCGTTTCTATTCTACAAATCCGCCATTCCGGCGCAGGCCGGAATCCAGCGGTTTTATCAAAATGCCTTTGGTTTTATCTCCGCGGTGCGGAGAATCCTTTCACTTGTCTGGATACCGTCCGTCGCCGGCATGACGGTCAATCTCAAGCTCTTGAAATGATGATGACACCGAGGATGATCACCCCCATGCCGGCCAGCTTGGTCGGATTGAAGGCCTCGCCCAGCAGGTACCAGGCAGCGACTGCATTGACCACATAGGCCATGGACAGCATCGGGAAGGCGATGCTGACCGGCACGCGCGACAGCGCCAGTATCCACACCACCACGCTGATGCCGTAGCAGAACAGCGCGGTAACGATGTGCCATTCGGTCGCCAGCTTCCAGCCGATGGGCAGGATGTTCGCCGCGCTGAATTCGAAATGACCGATGGCGTTGGTACCTGCCTTCATCAGGATCTGTGCAGCGGCGTTCAGCATCACGCCGGTAAAAATCAAACCGAAACTGACCAGGTTCATGGCTTGCTCACCACCACATATTGTTCGTCACGATAAATCTCTTTCATTGCCATTCCCTGCTGCTGGAGGATATAGAACAGTTGCGTCGGCACGATAGCATAAGCCTGCGCCTGTGCGCTCCAGCGCTTGGCCAGCAGCTCCACCGAGGGTATCCAGCGTTCCGGCTCCATCTTGATGCCGAAATCCATCTCGTCCTGATAGCTCACCAGAGTGAACGTGCGCTTGAGGTAGAACGGCAGCGTCTGCTCGTAGCAGAACACGGAGTAGAACGGCACCTCCGGCTTGATCAGCGGTTTGATGGCTTCGGCGAGGATATAACTGGAACGCTCCGGGGCGATGGTGTTGTAGCCCGAGGTGGCCAACTGCGCGGCAGTGAGCGAAGAGAACGACAGCAAGATGACGGCGATCATCTTGCGTTCGCGGCGCAACAGCCACAATGCGCCAGCCACCCCGACGAACCAGCTCGCCGCTGCGATCACCAGCCACACCGAGTAGTTGCCGTACATCTCATGCTGCAACGGCGTATCGGCAGCCCTGTCGGCAAAAGGAGCCCCCGCCAGCAACGCCACCACCACGGCCAGCACGGGCAGCGTCAGCCAGAACAGGCGGCGCGCATTCATTTCCGCAAGCTGTTTGCCCATCAGCAGCGCCAACGCCGGGAACATCGGCAGCAGGTAAGACGGCAACTTGGAATCGGAAACCGAGAAGAAGAGGTAGACGAACACCGCCCACACCAGCAGGAAACGTTCCGGACTGAATGATCTGGCCTTCTGCACGCTCCCGCGCCATGTGCGCAGCAAGGTGTCGAACATCAGCAGCGTCCACGGCATCATGCCCAGCAACAGGATAGGCACGAAGTAATACCAGGGCTGGAAGCGCCCGTGCACCTTGGTGGTGAAGCGCTCAAAATGTTCGTAAATGAAAAAACGCTGGAAAAATTCCGGGTTGGCCTTGATCACCAGCACGAACCAGGGAACCGCGATCAGCGCGAATAACAACAAGCCGCTGAACCAGTGCATGCGTTTCCACACGCCGATATCCCGGTTGAACACGGAATACAGGAACAGCGCAGCCCCCGGCAGGATCAGCCCCATCAGCCCCTTGCTCAACACGGCCAGCGCCAGCCCGGCCCAGGCCAGCAACATCCAGTTGCGTCGGGTCGCGACCCGCTCTTCGCCTTGGGCGAGCAGCAGCGAGAATAGACCGAGCGTGATGAAGAAGGTCACCCCCATGTCCAGCGTGTTGATATGCGCCAACATCGCGTACAGCATGCTGCTGCCCAGCAACAATGCCGCATAGATGCCCGCCTCGCGCCCGAACAGGCGTGTGCCTGCGAACCATGCCAGCAGGATGCCGGCAAAACCGGTCAGCGCCGCCCAGATACGCGAGGTCCATTGATGCTCGCCGAACACCTCATATGCCACGGCGGTGGCCCAATACTGCAGCGGCGGTTTCTCGAAATACTTCAGCTCGTTCAGGCGCGGCGTCGTCCAGTCGCCGCTCACCGTCATCTCGCGCGGGATCTCGGCATAACGGCCCTCGTCCGGCCGGATGAGTTTGCGGTATTCGAGATTGCCGAACCAGATGATCGCGACCAGCAGCAACAACAGCCAGAGTCCGCGTCGGGAAATGTCATTCGTCATAAAGAAACAATTCGTGGACTGAAAGAACAGGCGCGGATTTTAACCTAATCCGTTTGGCGCCCGCGCTTTTCCTGCACCACGGCACGTGCCCCGCCTTGCGCAAACGTGATGTCCAACAGCTCTCCCGGGGCGAGCTGCTCGCTGCTCGCCACGATGTCGCCTCGCGCATCGCGCACCAGGCTGTATCCACGCGCCAGCACCTGTTGCGGATCGAGGAACTGCAAGTGCTGCTGCAATGCGACCAGCCGCGCGTCATGGCGATCCAGCAGGTTGCGCATGACCGAGATTAGCCGCCGGGCCCGGTTGGCATGCTGTTCGCGCGCGCGGCTAATCTCCGGGCGCAACGCCCGCAACCGCTGCCACAACACATTGCAGCGCGCCTGCTGATGCTGCATGGCATAGGTTTGGGCGAGCCGCACGCGCTGTTGCAATCCGTCCAGGCGCTCGCTTTGCTGGCGAATGCGTTGCGCCGGATGCACCAGCCGCCGTTGCAGGAAATCCACCTGTTGCATGCGCTGCTCGAACTGGCGCATGGCCGCACGCGCCAGATGCCGTCGCTGCTGCACCAGGCGTTGCTGCAATTCCTGCCGATCCGGCACCACGGCTTGAGCCGCCGCCGTCGGCGTGGCGGCACGCAAGTCGGCCACGAAATCGGCAATGGTAAAGTCGGTCTCGTGCCCCACTCCGCACACCACCGGGATGTGGCTGGCGGCAATAGTCCGCGCCACGACTTCCTCGTTGAATGCCCACAGGTCCTCGATGCTGCCGCCGCCACGGCACACGATCAATACGTCGCACTCAGCACGCTGGCTCGCCGCCCTGATCGCTTGCGCGATCTTTTGCGCGGAGCCCTCGCCCTGCACTGGCGTCGGATACAACACCACCGGCACGCCAGGCATCCTGTTCGCCAAGGTACGCAGCACATCGCGCAGCGCAGCCGCTTGCGGCGAGGTGACGATGCCGACCTGTTTTGGCAGCAGCGGCAGGGCGCGCTTGCGGTCGGCATCAAACAATCCTTCATCCTCAAGCCTGGATTTCAGGCGCTCGAACGCCTCATACAGCGCGCCCAGTCCCGCCGGACGCATCCTTTCCAACGTCAGCTGAAAATCCCCCCGCGCTTCATAGAGCGTGGCCAGTGCCAGAACCTCGACCTGCATGCCGTTGGCAGGTTTGAAATCCAGGTACTGACTCTTGTGGCGAAACATCACGCATCGGACCTGGGCAGCTTCGTCCTTGAGCGAAAAATACCAGTGCCCGGAAGCCGCACTGACGAAATTCGATATCTCGCCACGCACCCACAATAACGGGATGCCGCTTTCAATCAATTGTTTTGCCGCGAGATTCAATTCGCGCACACTCAACACATGGTTTTTATCCATCCAGATTCCCGATCCCGCATTTGCCCAAGGCAAAATTTTTTATCGCAATTAGGCCAAATGGCATATTGACAATTCGTTTCCATCCACAACCCCAGCAAATTCGCCGCTTTCCATGGGGATTACATTTCGCGCAGATGACAACTTACATCAAGTCATTGTTTTTAATCGATTTTAATGCGGCGCATTTTTTGAGCGATTATCCGGAAAGCGCGACAGTACTAGGGTTCCGATGGCCATCCCGGATATTCATGCACAAAGTTATCCACAGATTTTGTGCATAAGAAAACAAATCGTTTATACAGCGCTCAGTTAGCGCGCAGCACTCCTCGCCCACCTTGCTCAAACATGCCCTACAAGATACAGTGCCGCCTTCGAATTTAAGCATAATTTCCTGGAGACGTTGCGTGTTCACACTCATTGAAGCAGCCGGCTGGCCGATTTATTTACTCCTCATCGCTTCCGTGGTCGCTGGCGCACTCATCATCGAACGAGCCATCTTCCTGCGCAGCAAGAAGATCGTGCCCCCCGCCCTGCTGGACGAAGTGGTACAAGAACTCAAACAGCGCGGCGTCAGCCAGCAGATGCTCGCCAAATTGAGCGAAGGCTCGCCGCTGGGCATGGTGTTCGCCGCCGGATTGAAGAACATCAAGAGCTCGCCGGAGGTCATGAAGGAATCGATCGAAGAGGCCGGCCGCAGCGCCACCCACCAGCTCGATCGCTTCCTCACCACCCTGGGCACCATCGCTTCCATCAGCCCCCTGCTTGGCCTGTTCGGCACGGTGATCGGGATGATCGAGATCTTCGGTTCGCAGAATGCCGGCGGCGCAGCCCCCACCGAACTGGCACACGGCATCTCGGTCGCCCTTTACAACACGGCGTTTGGCCTGATCGTGGCCGTGCCCAGCATGATCGCCTACCGCCACTTCCGCGCCCAGGTCGAGAGCCTGACCATCGAGATGGAGCAGCAAGCGATCAAGCTGGTCGAGATCGTGCATGGCGAACGGAAATAAGGGGGCCTTATGAATTTTCGGCGCGGCATCACCCGTGAAGAGCCGGAGATCAACCTGATCCCGATGATCGACGTATTGCTGGTGATCCTGATCTTCCTGATGGTCACCACCAGCTACTCGAACTTCGCCCAACTGCAGATCAACCTGCCCCAGGCCGCCGGAGATGAAGGCGTGTCGCCCCCGGGCAAACCGATCAATGTCGCGGTCGATGCCTCCGAACATTATGCGGTGAACAGCGTGCGCACGCCCTTCAACGGCGTAGCGGATTTCAGCGCAGCCTTGCGCAAGGCTGCCGGCAGCCAGAACGACCCGACCATCATCATCAACGCCGATGGCAAGGCAACCCACCAGTCCGTCATCAACATCATGGAAGCCGCACGCATCGCCGGCTTCGGACGCATCACCTTCACCACCCAGAACCAGAACAACAAATAGACACCCGGCATGGAGCGGCTGCAACACCACTGGTATCGACTCTCGCCGCTTCACCTGGTGCTGCTTCCCGCCAGCCTGCTCTTCCGCGCACTGGCTGCCGTGCGGCGCTTCCTTTACCGCAGCGGGATCGTCGCTTCGGTCAAGCTGCCTGTCCCGGTTGTCGTCGTCGGCAACATCAGCGTAGGGGGCACCGGCAAGACGCCGCTCACGCTATGGCTGGCCCGGCAGTTGATCGATAACGGCTGGCACCCCGGCATCATCAGCCGCGGTTACACCAGAACCGCCAGAGGGCACAAAGCGCCGCAGGAAGTCAGCGGCACCGATGACGCCGACGATGTCGGCGACGAACCGCTGCTGATGGCGCAGCGTGCGCTATGCCCGGTATGGATCGGCCGTGACCGTCCGGCAGCGGCATTGGCCCTGCTGCAGGCGCATCCCGAATGCGACATCGTGCTCAGCGACGATGGCATGCAGCACTATCGCCTGCAGCGGGATGCCGAGATCGCGGTCGTCGATGGTGCGCGGCATTTCGGCAACGGCCTGCTGCTGCCGGCAGGCCCGCTGCGCGAGCCGGTATCGCGGTTGCGCCAGGTCGATGCGGTCGTGATCAACGGCGGCAAGGCAGGCGACGGGGAATTCTCCATGAGCCTGCACGGCTCGCTCTTCTACAACCTGCTCAATCCTGAGATCGAGGTTGCGGCGGGCGAATTCGCCGGCCAGCGTTTGCATGCCATTGCAGGCATCGGCCATCCGCGTCGTTTCTTTTCCCACCTCGACCAGCTCGGGCTGGATGTGCAACCGCATGCTTTCCCTGACCATCACCGCTATGCCGCGAGCGATATCGCCTTCGCCGATGCGGATGCGATACTCATGACTGAAAAAGATGCGGTAAAATGTGCAACCTTCGCCACCGAAAGATGCTGGGTGCTGCGAGTGGATGCACAAATCGATCCGTCCCTCACCCAACTCATCCTAAAAAAGGTCACGCCGTAATGGACGCCAAACTTCTCGATATCCTGGTTTGCCCGCTGTGCAAATCCCCGCTCATCTATCGCAAGGCCGAACAGGAGCTGATCTGCAAGGCCGACCGCCTGGCTTTCGCCATCAAGGACGGCATCCCGGTGATGCTGGCAGACGAGGCACGCGAACTGAGCGCACAAGAGGTCGAGGCACTTTGAAAGCGATCTTCAAGGTCGTCATCCCCGCCCGTTTTGCCTCCACCCGCCTGCCCGGCAAGCCATTGCTGGACATCGGCGGCAAACCGATGGTGATTCGCGCGGCAGAGCAGGCCTCGCTCAGCGGTGCCGGGCAGGTCATCATCGCAACCGACCACCAGCCCATCGTGTCCGCCGCCCAAGAACACGGTTTTCAGGCCTGCATGACGCGCGCCGACCACAACAGCGGTACCGACCGCATCGCCGAAGTGTCGGCGCAACAAGGCTGGGCCGACGACACCATCGTGGTCAACGTGCAGGGCGACGAACCGTTGATCCCGCCCGCCCTCATCCGCTCCGTCGCGCAACATCTGCACGACCATCCGGATTGCGCCATCGCCACGGCATGCCACCCCATCCATGACGAAGCGTCCATGCGCAATCCCAACATCGTCAAGGCAGTGCTGGACAAGCAAGGCAATGCCCTGTATTTCAGCCGCGCCCCCATTCCCTGGCCGCGCGATGCCTATGCCGGCAACCTGCCGTCGCCGCAACACGCCCATGCGCTGCGGCACATCGGCATCTATGCCTATCGCGCCAGCTTCCTGCGGATATATGGCCAGCTGGCCCCGGCACAGATCGAACAGATCGAATCGCTGGAGCAGCTCCGCGCGCTGTATCATGGCTACCGGATCGGCGTAGCCATCACGCCCGAGGCTCCGCCCAGCGGCGTGGACACCGAAGCAGACCTGCTGCTTGCCAGAAAGATTTTCGAAACGAGACGATAAATTAACTGGAGGAACGAACCATGAGACTGATCCTGTTAGGAGCACCCGGAGCCGGCAAAGGCACCCAGGCGAATTACATCAAGGAAAAGTTCGGCATCCCGCAGATTTCTACCGGCGACATGCTGCGTGCCGCCATCAAGGCGGGCACACCGCTCGGCCTCGCAGCCAAAAAAGTGATGGATGCGGGCAACCTGATCTCCGACGAGATCATCATCAACCTGGTCAAGGAGCGCATCAAGGAAGCCGATTGTGCCAAAGGATTCCTGTTCGACGGATTTCCCCGCACCATTCCCCAGGCACAGGCGATGAAGGATGCTGACATCCGCATCGACTATGTGGTGGAAATCGACGTGGCCGACAGCGAGATCGTCCAGCGCATGGGCGGCCGCCGCGTGCATCTGGCATCGGGACGCACCTACCACGAGATATTCAACCCCCCCAAAGTGCCCGGCAAGGACGACATCACCGGCGAGGAACTGGTGCAACGACCGGACGATGCGGAAGATACCGTGATCAAGCGTCTCAACGTCTACCACGAGCAGACCCAGCCATTGGTCGAGTACTACACCGCCTGGGCCAAATCCGGAGACCTGAAGGCCCCGAAAATCATACACATCCCGGGAGTGGGCAGCGTGGAAGGCATACGCGACCAGGTCTTCCGCGCACTGGGCAAGTGACCATGGCCGGCAAACCCATCCTCACACTGGAAGATGCCAGACGCGTTGCCGCGGCCGCCGAAAATGAAGCGCGCGCCAACGAGTGGAAGGTCGTCATTGCGGTGGTGGACGACGGCGGCCATCTGCTCTATCTGCAACGCAGCCATGACACCCAGTTCGGCAGCGTCGAAACGGCCATCGCAAAGGCACACGCCGCTGTTGCCTTTCAGCGTCCGACCAAGGCCTCCGAGGATGCCGTACTCAGCGGCCGGCTCATCCACCTTGCCCTGCCGGGGGTGATACCGGCTGAAGGTGGCGTGCCGCTGGTGCGTGACGGAGTCGTCGTCGGCGCGCTCGGCATCAGCGGAGTGCGTTCCATCCAGGACGGACAGATCGCCCAGGCCGGGGCGAGCGCACTTTGATCCGCGGCTGGTTCGCTCCCCTTACCGCACAAGCAATACCGCTCATCAAATGAAACGGGCATCATCCGCACACGGATGATGCCCGCTCAGCGCATACATGAAAATCAGTTGGCCGGCGCCCGGTAGTTATCCTGCGTCAGCAGGTCGATGCCGCAAGGCAGGGCTTCGATCCAGTTCAGGAATTCGTTCACCATTTTCTTGCCAACGAAAGAACGCCCATGCTGGGGCACGATCGCCTCGACATCCATCTGGCGCACCATATTCACCCAGAAACGGCAAATCTTGTTGGAAATCATGTAGCGCCTGTGGAAACCTTCCATGTACTGGATATGCGACTTGAAGTTCTCGACCGGCTTGTCAGCCTCGGTATGGCCCACGATGGAAGCACCCATGTCGCCCGAGAACAGGATCTTGCTGACTGGATCATAGAACTGGAAGTTGCCTTCCGAGTGCATGAAGTGGGCCGGGATCGCCTTGATGACGGAACTCCCGAGGGGAATATTCATGCCCTCGTCGGGGATGCCGAGCACTCGTCCGGAAGAGTTGTCGCCGCTGCAGAAATGGGGCACAAAGCGCACCCACAGCTTGGAGATCATCACATTGCAGTCGGAATGGATCATCCACTTGTTGACCGAGGCGATGATGTCGGGGTCTGCGTGCGAAGCCAGAATGTACTTCAGCTTCTTGGGCGGGAAATAATTGTGCATCTCCATCAACAGACCGTTATAGGTCATGTTGCCGCCCGGATCGACCAGCGCGCCTTCGCCGTTATCGACGATCAGGAACTGGTTGGCCTGCACCGCCTCGCCGGCGGAATCATCCACCAGATCGTCGAACATCAGGCACTGGTGCTTGCCGTTATTGAATAATTCGATGGCCATTCTGCTTCTCTCCCCCTGGATTTTTATGGACACTTACCGAGCATCGGCGCCATTCTACTTGAGTCCGCCCCAAGCCGACAGGGCATGATTTTCTTCGGCAACACATGACACATCGAAAGGCGTAAGATAGCCCCGGCATCGTGCTCGAAAGTCACTACTAAATCACTCATGGAGAGCTAAAAGTATGGCAAAGAAGAACGCGTTCTATGCACAGTCCGGCGGCGTCACCGCCGTCATCAATGCTTCAGCCTGTGGCGTCATCGAAACCGCCCGCAAACATAAAGACAAGATCGGCAAGGTATATGCGGGGCGCAACGGCATCATCGGTGCACTCACCGAAGACCTGATCGACACCTCCAAAGAATCCGCCAAAGCCATCTCCGCCCTGCGTTACACCCCTTCCGGTGCCTTCGGCTCCTGCCGCTTCAAACTCAAATCTCTGGAACAGAACCAGCGCGAGTATGAGCGCCTGATCGAAGTGTTCAAGGCCCACAACATCGGCTATTTCTTTTACAACGGCGGCGGCGATTCCGCCGACACCTGCTACAAGGTCTCGCAACTGTCGGAAAAGATGGGCTACCCGGTGCAGGCCATCCATGTACCGAAGACGGTAGACAACGACCTGCCCATCACCGATTGCTGCCCCGGTTTCGGCTCCGTTGCCAAATACATCGCCATCTCCACCCTGGAAGCCAGCTATGACGTACGTTCCATGGCCAAGACCTCGACCAAGGTATTCGTGCTCGAAGTGATGGGACGCCATGCAGGCTGGATCGCTGCGGCAGGCGGCCTTGTCGAGGAGCACGGAATCCCGGTCGTCATCCTGTTCCCGGAAATCGAGTTCGACCAGAAGAAATTCCTCGCCAAAGTGGATGCGATGGTCAAGAAGCACGGCTACTGCAGCGTCGTGGTATCGGAAGGCTGCCATTATCCGGATGGCCGCTTCCTCGCCGAACAGGGCACGCGCGACGCCTTCGGTCACGCACAGCTGGGCGGCGCCGCGCCGGTGGTCGCCAACATGGTGAAGGATGCGCTGGGCTACAAATTCCACTGGGCTGTCGCCGATTACCTGCAACGCGCGGCGCGCCACATCGCCTCCAGGACCGACGTCGAACAGGCCTATGCACTTGGCAAATCGGCCGTCGAGCTGGCACTCAAGGGACAGAACGCGGTGATGCCCACGGTGGAGCGCATTTCAGACAAGCCCTACAAATGGAAGGTCGGCGTCGCCCCGCTGTCGAAAGTGGCCAATGTCGAGAAGTTCATGCCGCGCAACTTCATTACGGCCGACGGCTACGGCATCACCGAAAGATGCCGCGCCTATCTTGCCCCGCTGATCAAGGGCGAAGACTATCCTCCTTACAAGGACGGCATGCCGCAATACGTGCAGTTGAAGAATGTAGCTGTCGCAAAGAAGCTGGTGGAATTCAAGATTTAACGTCGCTAACTCGCCGCTCCGCAAGGGGCGGTTTTTACTTGAGGAGAACATCATGGCAAGTGGCCTGGGATTTGCGCTGTTTTGTGCGATTGCAGCGATTCTGTATGGCGTACTTTCAAGCAAATGGATACTTGGAAAATCGACCGGTAGCGCCGAAATGCAGCGCATCGCCGCCGCCGTACAGGAGGGGGCATCCGCTTACCTGAAACGCCAGTACACCGCCATTGCCTGGGTTGGCGCAGCCTTGTTCGTCGTCATCCTGATCGCGCTGGGCTGGAAGACCGCCTTCGGCTTCGCCATCGGCGCCCTCCTCTCCGGCCTGACCGGCTTCATCGGCATGAATGTTTCTGTGCGTGCCAACGTACGCACTGCCGAGGCAGCGAAACACGGGCTCAACCCCGCACTCAACATCGCCTTCAAGGGCGGCGCGATCACCGGCATGCTGGTGGTGGGTCTGGGGCTGCTCGGCGTGGCAGGCTACTACGTCTTCCTCACCGGCATGGGAGCAAGTTCCACTGAAGCCACGCACGCTCTGGTGGGTCTCGGCTTCGGCGGCTCGCTGATCTCCATCTTCGCCCGTCTCGGCGGCGGCATCTTTACCAAAGGCGCGGACGTCGGCGCCGACCTGGTCGGCAAAGTCGAGGCCGGCATCCCCGAGGATGACCCGCGCAATCCCGCGGTGATTGCCGACAACGTCGGCGATAACGTCGGCGATTGCGCAGGCATGGCTGCCGACCTGTTCGAGACCTATGCGGTGACCATCATCGCCACCATGCTGCTCGGTGGCCTGCTGATGGCGAACGCCGGCCCCAATGCGGTGATCTATCCACTGGTACTGGGCGGTTTCTCCATCATCGCCTCCATCGTCGGCACCTTCTTCGTCAAGGCGCGCGAGGGCGGCAAGATCATGAACGCGCTGTATCGCGGCCTCGCGGTTTCTGCCGCGCTGGCGCTGATCGCTTTCTACCCGATCACCAAATGGATGATGGCTGACAATGGTGTCTACAGCGTCAATGCGCTGTATGCTTCTGCGGTCGTGGGCCTGATCCTTACCGCCGCGCTGGTATGGATCACCGAGTACTACACCGCCACCGAGTTCAGCCCGGTACGCCACATCGCACTGGCTTCCACCACCGGACACGGCACCAACATCATCGCGGGCCTGGGCGTATCGATGAAATCCACCGCAGCGCCGGTCATCGCGGTATGCATCGCCATCTGGACCGCTTTCCATTTTGCCGGACTGTATGGAATCGCCATCGCCGCAACTTCGATGCTCTCCATGGCCGGCATCATCGTGGCGCTGGATGCCTATGGCCCGATCACCGACAATGCCGGCGGTATCGCCGAGATGTCACACCTGCCCCATGACATACGCGTGATCACCGATGCACTGGATGCGGTAGGAAACACGACAAAGGCAGTCACCAAGGGCTACGCGATCGGCTCTGCAGGTCTCGCGGCACTGGTACTGTTCGCGGACTACACGCATGCGCTCACCGCCAGCGGACATAATCTGACGTTCGACCTGTCCAACCACATGGTGATCATCGGCCTCTTCATCGGCGGCATGGTGCCCTACCTGTTCGCGGCGATGGGCATGGAGGCGGTGGGCCGTGCGGCAGGCAGCGTGGTGATCGAAGTGCGGCGCCAATTCAAGGAAATCCCGGGCATCATGGAAGGCACCAGCAAACCCGAATACGGCACTTGCGTGGACATGCTGACCAAAGCGGCCATCAAGGAAATGATCGTTCCTTCGCTGTTGCCAGTCGCCGTTCCGGTGGTGGTCGGTTTGACTCTGGGAGCGCAAGCGCTTGGCGGTGTGCTGGTCGGCACCATCGTCACCGGCATCTTCGTTGCCATCTCCATGACCACCGGCGGCGGTGCATGGGACAATGCGAAGAAATATATCGAGGAAGGCAACTATGGCGGCAAAGGCTCGGAAGCCCACAAAGCCGCAGTGACCGGCGATACCGTGGGCGACCCCTACAAGGACACTGCAGGTCCGGCGGTGAATCCACTGATCAAGATCATCAACATCGTTGCGCTGATGATCGTACCGCTGCTGTAAACGCAACCTGGCCCCAGCGCCCAGCAAATGGCCGGCAGCCGCCGGCCATTTTTGTTGCACGGACGATTAATGCGAGCTGGATACAAGATGCGCAGGCATGGCGTCAGCCATCTTCAGTTCGACACCGGCGACAGCAGTCCGATCAGCGAAGAACCAGAAACTGGCCTGTCAGGTCTATGGTGTATTTCTGCGCTTCGCGCCTGGACAGGAAGCGGTTTGACTTGACGTCATAGTAGAGGCGTTTCCTGGATGACTTGTGCACCATGCATATCACGGCATCCCCGCTCGGATTCTTGTACTGCATGAAAAGCTGTTCCCAATCGTTTTCGATCCTGTCCAATTTGCCCATGATCTCTTCCTTCCATTCAATAATGCCAAGCATTACCACTGGCGGAATTCCACGCTATCAAAGATCAACTCTCCGACCCAAGACCGTGCGTCGTTCGGGATGCGGGCGATTTGTCGGTACAAAAGGAGATGGGCGGTTTGCCCATCGAGGATGAACGGTTGTGAGCCCGCTGTGCCAGGCTTATGACAGCGCGGGGGCCCTCCTTCCAGGCGGCCGTCAGATCGTTCTTGCCATCATCGTGAGTCAGCACTGGCGCAATTTTTACCTGACTTGAATCTTCGGCTCACAAGGCTGTTGCAGCAAACGCAAATTAACCCATATTTAATGCTTTATTAACGAATTATTAACTTAATCATTGCTAGGATATGGAGTATCGAGCTGTCCTGAAACGCGATCACGCCTCCTTATTCGTATGAATGGGCGGACAGATAAGATACGTAATTTTCACATTTATTATTCACTAACTCTACAAGGGGGAAACACATGAAGTCTATTCTCGTAAGCATGACAGTTGCAGCAGGGCTGATGGTTGCTGGCAGCGCAATGGCCGCAGAAATGCCGGAACTGGCCAAAAAGAACAACTGCGTTGCTTGCCACGCGATCGACCACAAAGTGGTTGGCCCGGCCTGGATGGATGTTGCCAAGAAATACAAAGGCGCCAAGAGCTACACTTTCAAGGGCAAGGAATATCCCCTGGTTGAAGGCCTGATGATGAAGGTTTCCCAAGGTGGTTCCGGCAACTGGGGCTCCGCAGCCATGGTTCCTAACGATCCAGCTGGCAAGAAGCAAGACCAGATCAAGGAACTGGTTGAATTCGTTCTGGGCTTGGCCAAGTAAGTCAGTAGCTGTATACGAAAAAGCCGACGCAAGTCGGCTTTTTTATTTGCTGTTTGCTTTTGCAACACGCCCCCCTTCGAAGCGGTATCAGCAGGTCAGAACATTTCCCACACCTTATCCCGGTTGACATACGCCAGCGCCCAGGCGCCGATGGTGAAGGCCCAGGCGATGATCTTGAAAATGACCGACTTGATGATCAGCATGTCCAGTTGCAGCAGCACGGTGAATGCGGTGATGTTGAAAGCAATGATCATGTAGACGATCACGGCGGGTAGCTTGAACATTGGGTACTCCTTCCCCTTGAATTGTCGAATCCTGTCGCCCGCTCAGGGCGCCTTGGCGGCATGTCCAGCCCGCCCCGGTATCCGCCCTGCGCTGTCATAACTTATCGCATCGATCGCGGATCGATTACGGCAGCGTACGCGCCAGGCGGAATCCGTAACTGTAGTAACGATAGGTGGAGCCGAACTTGGAGCGGGATGCCGCTCGCCCGAATTTCTGGTCATATCCCCAGGAGCCGCCGCGCAGCACATGCATCGAACCGCCCATCCATGCACTGCCATCGGCCGGGGCGCCGTTGTAATCGTCATGGTAGTTGTCCTCGACCCACTCCCACACGTTGCCGCTCATGTCGAACAGGCCAAAGGCATTGGCCTGCTTGGTCGCCACCGGATGCGGTGTGTTGAAGAAGAAGCTGCCGCTGTTGAAACTGTTCCACGACACGCTGTCCCCGCTGTCGCTGCCGCAATATTCCTGCTGCTTGCCCGCGCGACAGGCATATTCCCATTCAGCCTCGGTCGGTAACCGGTATTGCTTGCCGGTCCTGGCATTGAGTTTCTGGATGAACGCCTGGGCGTCATCCCAGCTGACCTGCTCCACCGGGCAGGTATCGCCGCAAGTCGAGAAATAACTGGGATCGTTGCCCATGATCGCGCGCCATTGCGCCTGGGTGACCTCGGTCTTGCCGATGGCGAAAGGCTGCGCGATGGCGACGGGATGCACCGGTTTCTCGTCGGCCTCGCCATTGTTCGAGCCCATGTCGAAGCTGCCCGCCGGCAGCTCCACCATCTCAGGGCATTCCGGACAATCCTTGAATGTCCTGCCCGCTTCGGGTTCTGCCACGCTCTCCCACTGGTATATCTTGTCCTGCGCCGCACGCGCTTCGGGGGCGGCTGGCGCAAGCAGCAAATAACGCTTCATTTCGCGCATCGCATCGCGATATTTCTTCGTTTCTCCCAGCACCAGCGCCAACTGGTAATGCCCTTCCGGCCACCACGGGGCAATCTCCAGCGCCTTGCCGTACAGTTCGATTGCCTTGTCGTTACGCTTCTCCTGCACGGCGAATTCCGCCTGCACCTTGTACTTGTGCGCCTCTTCCGACAGCACCGGCTTGGGATCGGCTGCCAGATATTTGGCGGCGATTTCCTGGAAGGGATCCTTCGCCACCTCGGCCAATGCCGGTGTACAGAGCAAGAAAAGAACAGCCAGCAGGCCTTTCCGAATGTTTACCAAAATATCACTCCCTATCGTGCGCATTGTCGGTGCAATCAGTCGAGCATTGTAGCCGCTTTTTCGACATGGTTTTTCATCAAGCTGCCGATCGGCCGCAGCGGCCTATCCCTTTTCCATGAAGCGATCGAGATGATCGAGAAAAGCTCGCGTCTTGGCCGGCAGGTAGCGGCGCATCGGCATCACCGCCCATGCCGGCACGGAAGGCAGACACCATTCCGGCAACACGCGCACCAGCCGTTTCATGCGTACATCCTCCTGCGCGAACCGGTCGGGCAAGGCGCCGATCCCGGCGCCGTCCAGCAACACCTGCTGGATGAGGCCGATGGAATTCAACGCCAGCCGCCCGGAAGGAACCCCCTCCCAGATCGCCTTGCCGCGTGACAGCTTCCACGGAACGGAATCGCCGTGATCGGAAAGCAACCGGACCGCAACGTGCTGCAGCAACTCATCCGGGTGTTTCGGCGCGGGATGCAGGCTCAGGTAGATGGGACTGGCATACAGGCCGAAGTGCTGCTCGTCTATCTTGCGGGCGACCAGCGTGGAATCGTTTTCCAGGCTGCCCATGCGGATGGCGAGATCGAACCGTTCTCCGATCAGGTCGACCCGGCGCGAACTCAGATCGAGATCGAGCTGGATCTCCGGGTAGGCTTCGATGAAAGTGGCCAGCGCGCGCGACAGATTGTGCTTGGCATAATCTTCCGGCATGGAGACCCGCAGACGACCATGCGGCTGCACATCCTGGCTGCGGACGAAATCCTGCGTGGTCGCCACCTCCTCGGCCACACGGCGGCAGTGATCGAGGAACTCCTGTCCGAACTCGGTGAGCGTCAGCCGGCGCGTCGTGCGCAGCAACAAGCGCTGCCCCAGCGCGGTTTCCAGGTTGGTCAAACGGCGCGAAACCGTGGCCTTGGGCATGCCGAGCTGCTCGGCGGCCCGCACCAGACTTTCCTGGTCGGCGACAGCGACAAACAGGATGTAATCATCGGCAGAGATATTTTTTTGTTCCATTTATGGGACAGTCTATCCCGAATTAGCGGCTTTATCTATCTTTTCGGGACGCATAATATGCAAGCACTTTACTCCACCAAGGAGAGTTGCCATGAATATCGCCACCCAGACAAAATTGCGGCAATCGCGCACCATAGAACGCCTGGTCGAGGGCATCGCCACTTCGGACGGTGCCGGCGTCAAGCTGACCCGCGTGCTGACCGGCAAATTGCAACACCGGCTCGACCCGTTCCTGATGCTCGATGCGTTCGGCAGCGACGATCCGGACGATTACATCGCCGGATTTCCCGATCATCCCCATCGCGGTTTCGAAACAGTGACCTACATGCTTGCCGGGCGCATGCGTCATCGCGACAGCGCCGGACACGAGGGCCTGCTGGGCAATGGCGGCGTGCAATGGATGACCGCGGGACGCGGCGTGATCCATTCGGAGATTCCGGAACAAAAAGACGGAGTGATGGAAGGTTTCCAGCTCTGGCTGAACCTCCCGGCACAACAAAAAATGAGCGCGCCCTGGTACAAGGATTTCGCCAGCGAGGACATCCCGGAATACACCACGGCCGACAATGTCACCGTACGCGTGATCGCCGGACACAGCAACGGCGTGGCCGGGGCCGTCACGCGCGAAACGACCGAACCGCTGTATCTCGATATCCACCTGCCGGCAGGCAGTTCGTTCTCGACCGCGGTGCCCGAAACGCACAACGCGTTCATCTATGTCTACCGCGGCACGGTGCAAGCCGGCGGCATGCCAGTGGGAGCGCAGCGCATGGGCATACTGGGCAACACCCCGGGGGCCGACGGCATCATGCTTGCCGCAGCGGAAGACGCGCGCCTGATCCTGGTCGCAGGCAAACCGCTCAAGGAACCCATCGTGCAGTACGGACCGTTCGTGATGAACACCCAACAGCAGATACACGAAGCGCTGGACGATTATCGTTCAGGCCGCCTCGCCTGACGCTCGCGATGCCACAGAACCCGGCATTCATCATGGCGTCATCTGGCACAGGTCGAATACGAACGCATTCAGCAAGGAGAAAAATGAATACCGCAATCAAGTACATTGGCAGCGTTGCCGCCCTGATACTGCTGACCAGCCCGGCCGGTGCGGCCGAGTTCAGGCAGGTGCAGCCGAGCGAAAGCGCCGTGACGTTCGGCTTCACGCAAATGGGCGTGCCGCTGGAAGGCAAGTTCAACCAGTTCTCGGCCCAGATCTACTTCGATCCTGCCAAGCTGGCCAAAGCTCAGGCGCGCATCGACATCAACGTTTCCAGCATCGATACCGGCTCGGCCGAAGGCAACGAAGAAGTGGTCGGCAAAAAATGGTTCAACGCCAAGGATTACCCCACCGCCAGTTTCGTTTCCACCGACCTCAAGGCGCTGGGCGGCAACCGCTATCAGGCAACCGGCAAGCTCAGCATCAAGGGCAGGACGCTGGATGTCACCACGCCTGTCACCTTCCAGGCCAATGGAACGCATGGCTCGTTCGATGGCGCCTTCACCATCAAGCGACTCGACTACATGATAGGTGAAGGCGAATGGACCGATGTCAGCTCGGTCGCGAACGAGATCCAGATCAAGTTTCACGTTGTAGTGAATGCAGCACCCAGTCACAAGTAGCTTTAACTTCATCAACCACAGGAGAACACCATGAATAAATTAGTCGCCCTGGCCCTGGCCGCTTCGATGTCTTCGGTCGCTTATGCCGCGTCTGAAACCTATGTCATCGACACCAACCATACCAAGCCGCGTTTCGAGTACAGCCACTTCGGCTACTCCAACCAGGTCAGCCGTTTCGATACTGTGAAGGGAACGATCACGCTTGACCGCGCAGCCAAGACTGGCGCAGTGGACGTCGAGATCGATGCGAAGTCGGTGGATACCGGTTACGCCCTGTTCAACGAACACATCCAGGGAGAAGATTTCTTCGATACGGCGAAGTATCCGACGATCACCTTCAAATCGACCAAGGTCAAGTTCGACGGTGACAAGGTAGCCGCAGTAGACGGCAACCTGACCATCAAGGGCATCACCAAACCAGTGACGCTCACCGTGACCTCGATGATGTGCATGCCGCACCCGATGGCCAAGAAGGACGCTTGCGGCGCCAACGTCACCGCACAGGTCAAGCGCTCTGAATTCAATATGGCCAAATATGTGCCATACGTGGGCGACGATGTCACCCTGTCGATCCCGGTCGAATCCATCAAGCAATAATCCGTTATCTCCCCCTCCCGCCGAGGGGGAGATATGTCCGAAGTCAGCAAGGAGCACGACATGAGCAATATCCTGTTCACCCCTGTCACCCTGGGCAAACTGCAGTTGAAGAACCGTATCGTGATGGCCCCGATGACGCGCTCTCGCGCCATCGACAATGTGCCGAACGCGCTGATGGAAAAATATTACGCAGACCGTGCAACTGCCGGCCTGATCATCACCGAAGGTACATCCCCCTCCCCCAACGGGCTCGGCTACGCACGCATTCCCGGCATATTCAGCGATGAGCAGGTAAAGGGATGGAAACAGGTCAACGATGCCGTACATGCCAGGGGCGGCAAGATTTTCATCCAGTTGATGCACACCGGCCGCGTCAGCCATCCGGCCAACATGGCCGCTGGCAGCAGGATCCTGGCGCCTTCCGCCGTTGCGGCCCCGGGCGAGATGTGGACCGACAGCAGCGGCATGCAGCCGCATCCGGTACCCGCAGCAATGAACGAAGCGGAGATCCTCTCCACTATCGCCGAATATGCAAATGCGTCGAAACGTGCGATCGAAGCGGGCTTCGACGGCGTCGAGCTGCACGGCGCGAACGGCTACCTGATCGACCAGTTCTTCAACACCGCCACCAATCAGCGCACCGACCAATGGGGCGGCAGCGTCGAAAACCGCATCCGCTTCGCCGTGGAAGTGGCCAAAGCCTCTGTCGCCGTGATCGGCGCCGACCGCATCGGCATGCGCATCTCGCCTTATGGCGCGTTCAACGGCACTGTTTCCGACCTCAAGATGGATGCGATGTATCTGCGGCTGGTCGAGGAATTGAACAAGCTCGGCCTGGCGTACATCCACGTCGTCGATCACAGCTCGATGGGCGCACCGGAAGTCAGCCCGGAATTGAAGGCCAAGATCCGCGCCAACTTCACGGGCAAGTACATCCTGTCCGGCGGCTACGATGCGGCGCGCGCCCATGCCGACCTTGATGCGCAGCGTGGCGACCTGGTGGCCTTCGGCCGCCCCTTCATCGCTAATCCAGATCTGGTGCAGAAACTGCAGAACGGGACCGCATTGACTGCGCCGGACGCAGCCACTTTCTACACACCGGGCGAGAAGGGCTATACCGACTACTGATCGGGGCTGTTGACCAGTATTGGCACCGGGTGGCGGTCTTTGGCAGACGGTCACTCGGTGATACAATTCGCGCCTTTCAATTTTCACGTAAAGGCGTCGCACCATGAGTTTGAACAAAGTCCCCTCCGGCAAGGATCTTCCCAACGATTTCAACGTCATCATCGAGATCCCGATGCATGGCGAGCCAGTGAAATATGAAGTGGACAAGGAATCCGGTGCGATTTTCGTGGATCGCTTCATGAATACGGCGATGCACTACCCCTGCAACTACGGTTACATCCCGCATACGCTGTCCGACGACGGCGACCCCGTCGACGTGCTGGTCATCACCCCGGTGCCGCTGAACAGCGGAGTCGTGGTACGTTGCCGCCCGCTGTGCGTGCTGAAGATGGAAGACGAATCCGGTTTCGACGCCAAGGTGTTGGCGGTGCCGGTGGACAAGCTCTCCACCCTGTATCGTGGCCTGAAGAGCCATACCGAACTGCCAGAGATCGTGCTGAAGCAGATCGAGCACTTCTTCGCCCACTACAAGGACCTCGAACCCAACAAATGGGTGAAGATCGGCGGCTGGGGTGATGTGGAAGAAGCCCGCAAAGAGATCATGGCAGGCGTTGCCAATTACGAAAAATCCTCGGACAAGCCGCAGTTCTGAGACACAAGGAGATCAACATGACCGCACGCATCATTGACGGCAAGGCCATCGCGCAGGAAGTACGCGCCGAATGGAAAGCTCGCGCCGATGCCCTCAAGGCGCGCGGCATCGTTCCCGGACTCGCGGTCATCATCGTCGGCGAAGACCCGGCCTCCAAAGTCTACGTGGCCAACAAGGTAAAAGCCTGCGCCGAGCTCGGCCTGCATTCCGAGCACATCGTCATGCCTGCCGATACATCGGAAGCGGCACTGCTGGGCAGGATCGCTGCACTGAACGCAGACCCGAAGATACACGGCATCCTGGTGCAACTGCCGGTGCCCAGGCATATCGACAGCGGCAAGGTGCTCGAAGCCATCAGCCCGGACAAGGACGTGGACGGTTTCCATCCGGTCAACGTCGGCGCACTGGCGACCGGCAACATGCGCTTCGCGCCCTGCACCCCCTATGGCGCGATGAAACTGCTGGAAAAGAGCGGGGTTTCCATTGAAGGCAAGCATGCAGTCGTGATCGGCCGCAGCAACATCGTGGGCAAACCGATGGCCATGCTGTTGCTGCAAGCCAACGCCACCGTCACCATCTGCACCTCGAAAACGGTCGACCTCGCCAAGTTCACGCGCGACGCCGATATCCTCGTGGTTGCCACCGGCAAGCCGAAGATGATCACCGGCGACATGATCAAACCGGGCGCTGCCGTCATCGACGTCGGCATCAACCGCATGGCGGATGGAAAATTGTGCGGCGACGTGGATTTCGATTCCGCCAAGGAAGTCGCCGGCTGGATTACCCCCGTGCCCGGCGGCGTCGGCCCCATGACCATCACCATGCTGGTGGCCAA
Source organism: Sideroxyarcus emersonii (assembly GCF_021654335.1). Lineage (NCBI taxonomy): Bacteria > Pseudomonadati > Pseudomonadota > Betaproteobacteria > Nitrosomonadales > Gallionellaceae > Sideroxyarcus > Sideroxyarcus emersonii. The sequence goes on along the minus strand of NZ_AP023423.1, from coordinate 1,142,115 downwards.
CACCGTTCGATCGGCAGAACGCACCGTCGGGAAATAACCTGCCGCAATGTCGCCCCAAGCGTTGCAGGACTAGTCAAGATTTCATCTGGCAGGGTCAGATGCTCGGCCATAAGCAACATCAATGGTTTGCTGGACAGGGAGTTTGTTCAAGGTGCAGCGATGTCCGCTGTTCCTTCAGTAGCAGACGTTGCCAGCCAACGTTTTGTTGAACCTAAGACGTCGGTTCCTAACCCTTAGCGGACGAGATAACCAAAATCACCAATCCAGAATTTCTGGCCGAGGCAGTCAATTAAATCTGTAGGGTATTACTCTCGCTTTCAAATAAAATAGATGTAACGAATCTCTTTCCTGTATTGCCAGCTAGCTGATTCCCACGTATTTACATCGGACCAGAGAGTAGAACTTCATATCGATCGCTGTGACGAGCTATCCCACTGAGTATTCATCAAGTAGAGAAACCCTCATCAACCTTTTAGCCCTTCCGGCGTTTCATCTCCAATCGTAACTATCGATAGCAAGCTGGGAAAGCCAGGTTCGTCCGGTGGTTGCTCATTTCCGACCTTAGGCGGAAGCACGTCACCATCATCCTCGCGAGCAATGGCTCGGATAATATCGCGGTAGGACACGAAGAATTTGCCATCTGGCCAAGGCCAATAGATCCAGGGGAGCCACCCATCGAATTTATCAATATCCCAAAACCGACGCGCAAGCACTTTGTTGAATCCCACCGAATACCTCCTGCGTAACAGTTCCAGAATTGGTTGCGCCGCAACAAACGAAGAGATTCCCCCCATTCGCTTTGTTGGCTGGGTTATTCCTGTTCGGGCGGATAAATAGGTGTAATTTGTCGATAAGGCATGGTCCAGCATTTCCGTGACGAAGGTCGACCAGTGGTCGGTCTGGGACCACAGCCCGGGGGTAAATGGAACGCCTGCATTTCCTTTTATGAACTTGGCGAGCAAGAGGGCAAAGTCGGTGCCGCAATTCACGCCTGCAGCGGGGGTGGTTAACGGGCCGATCTCTCCATAACCCCAGCTCCCTTCGGCAGGAAACGTATAGGGAGCGAATTGCGCATTTCGAGCCGGGCAGCCTTGCCAAACTGGTGGTGCAACCGCTGGAACGAAAGCATTACCATCGAGAACCGCCAGGTAGCGACCATATGGATTACCCGGTATATTCGGAAATCGCCAGTTCGCACTATTGGCCGCTCCTTGGGATAGGCGGGTAGTACCTTCGAAAGGGGGCCAATTTTGGTAGAGATTAAATTGAATTAAGGGGTTTCCGGCAGCGACATTCCCACTGTTGGGTACTGTGTTTCGCTTTGCCTGAAGAAGAAATGCCCGCCCGGAAATGGGTACGCCGGTATTTGGATTGACGTGCTGACGGACCAGCATAAGATCGGCGATTTCTACCGAATTTGAATTTGGCGCGACCATCGGCCTGACTGTCGGTGTCTTGTGGGTAAATATGCCGTCCACCAACACCGTTGTACTCGCTCCCAACTCTGCCTTGACCAATCGTTCGAGCTCGTCGAGCATTGGCTTGGCAATAAAGGCGCTAACCAGCCCCGGTTCATCGGGTACTTTCCCGACAGTTTTCGCCTGGCGCCATGCGTAGGCATGGGTCAAATTGATAAAGTTTCGCAAATCGTCTTCGAAAGGCATCCCATATCCCTAATTTATGCAATCGTACGGCGGTGTACTGATTCGCGCCTTACGAAAAGTAGTGCAAGGGTACTTTAAACTCGAATGCCGAAGGCGAGTAGATCTGTTTACCTGTGATCAATGATTAGCTGATCACTCGCGCAGCTTGTTTAAGTTAACATGCTGCAACTGCAGCAATCACATTAATTAGCTTTTTGCGAGAGTTCTTTGAGTTTTTTCGTAGCATATTTTGCACCTTGAGCAGCAGCCTTCCGATACCAGTAAATTGCTTTGCTGTAGTCTTGTTGAACGCCACGACCTTTTTCGAATGCAATACCCAAAGCCATTTGGGCCAAAGCATTACCCTGCTCAGAAGCCTTTTGATACCAATAAGCTGCCTTATTGTTATTCTGATTAACTCCCTGTCCATATTCGTACATATTCCCCAACATGTACTGACCAAGAGCAAACCCTTGATCAGCGGATTTTTGAAACCAGTACACCGCCTCAGAGTAGTTTTGATTTACACCATGGCCGCTGAAGTACATAAAACCTAATTGATGCTGCCCAAACGAATTCCCTTGATCGGCTGACTTTTGATACCAATAGACTGCGTTAGTGAAATCTCGTTTTACACCATAACCGTAGTCGTACATAAATCCTAGATTAGCTTGACCATAAGCGCTCTCTTGATTGGCCGATTCTTGGAACCAGTGCACGGCCTGCATGTAGTCCTGAGGCACACCAAGCCCATTTGCGTACATAAATCCAAGGGCTGCTTGAGCAACAGCATTGCCTAGATTTGCGGACTCTCTATATAATTTTATTGCGCTAGAGTAATCTTTTTGCCTGTAGTACAGGTCTCCTTGTCTATACAATTCTGCTGCAGACACTGTATTAACGTTCTTCGTATAAGTTGCCTGAATTCGCTGCTGTTCTTCAGCCGTATTTATATTGGCAAATTGATTCTTTAGCCGTTCATTTTCTGCCAATGCAGCTTCAGTTTTTTTCCTTAACTCTTTTAATGAGGTCGCCGCATCTTTGTTTGCGGCGTTTGCCTTGGATAATGCCGTATTAAGCCGATCAATCTGCTGTTGCTTATTTTGTACATCGAGCATCTTATCGATTGCTTTAAGAACGTCATTTGGGTCGGCTTTGATCTGTGCCTTCAGGTAATACTCAGAGCCGTTCCACTTCTCCTCCAATATATCAATCTTAACAACCCCAGCAGACAATGTCTCAATGTCAACCTTGTTGAGATTCATACCATCTGAAGAAGTTTGCTGCGATACGATTGCGCTGACATGAGTTCCTAGCTCTTGTAACAGCAATGTTTTGACTTGCTGTAGCGCAAGTGTTCTAGACGACACCTTGCTATCAACTTCGCTAGCTTGATATGTGTATTCGCGGATGTAAGTTTCTTCAACTGCAAACGTACTACAAGAAACTATTGACAGCGAGAACAGCAGAATTACTTGTAATAATTTCATGCTAATCCCTGATATAAATTTTCGTGTGATTTTCCATTCGGCATATTGCTCTGAATGCCTGTTATTCCAAGGCTTAGAAGCCCCTGGTGATTTGAGTGAACGTCCGTTCATGGCCGATTTCGCCCAGTTTGCCTTTGCTAACATGAGCGTCCGAAATGCACACAGCTTGAGACGTCCATTCTCCATTTTTTCGTTCGTCCCTGGGTAACTTAACGAACATTGCTCTCAAAAGCGGGCGCCAATTTTAGTTAGAATGACCTATGTTACTAAACGATACTAGCAAGAGACTGAGGTAATTTAGGTAAATTCGACTTTCGATAGGCAACTGGAATTTCATGCACATTATTCCCTATCACTTCAACACCGAACCGAGTTAGCAATTCGTTCTGAAGCATTCCAAAAATTTTAGAATATCTTGCCTCATCACGAACAAGGCGAACAATCACGGAATGTTGCTGACTAATCACTCTTCCAATTAACTCTGGCCCAATTTCATATTCCATTGTTTGAAACGAGGGATGCTGGTAATTAAACTTTATTTGGATAATCCCCGACATCGTCTTTTGAAGTTCGATCGCACTACCGTTTAAATCGTTATATCTAGCCATGAGATCTAAATAAGTACGCTCAAGCAGTTGCAAATGCTGATAAACATCCTTACCCGATGGTGACGTTAAGAGAAAGTCTATAGATTTAAAATCAAAAACATTTGAAGGGTTAAAATTAAAACCTAATGGCTTAACAAATGACCAGTCCGGAGCGCCAGGTATTTGGGCACTTTTTGTTGTAGCAATTGAGTTATATATACCCAACCTACAATTCAAATAATCATCGAACTGGCTTCTAATTGTAAATAATGCTGCTAGACCAGCTGCAAGATTTTCCTTTGTTTCTTTCCTATCATGCAGAACCAGATTAAATCCAAAAGCAATTAGTCCACCAACTGCTGTATTAAAAATATCTTTAGTGCTAACAAAAGAAAAAGGGAAATGGAGTACAAAATAATTAAAGGTCACAAATATCCATAAGGCGATCCAAGACCATAATATGTATGTCCAGTTCTCTTTCGACATATTTGTACCTCACTTTTAGGCCGTATTATTTGGCTCCACCAGCGATCAAACATAGTTGCAACCATCAATGTCTGTAGCTGGCCGAATTTTGCCTGTTTGCATTCGGTAACGCCACCGTCTCTAGCCTCCGCTAAAGCGGACGTAAATAAGTTGCCCTTCCTAACCCATTTCAGACGTTCAGCATTGCCTTACCTCGGTGGTACGGGCTCGAATTTAGAGTCCCAACGTCCGAACTCGACCATTGTGCGAATTAGTCTACCGTCCTTGAAAAAAAGAATAGTTTCATTGCGTCCAACAGGAGCAATTAGTGGTAGTGGAATGATAATAAAGATACCGAAGAAGCCACGCCAAGCGATACTGTTATTGTAGGAAATATATTCTAGTCCGAATTTTTCTCCATGTTCTTTCGGCTTCCCCCATGTAGCAACAAAGTCTTCCACGGTGAGGGCGTTAGCCTCGGCTTGGCTGCAACTCGTTAACACCCCAGACTCCTTTGAAGGACACATCACTACAAAATAGCGCCCTGTAATTTGACGCGGCTTTCTTTGACATCCAGTTTGCACGCTATCGGTGGATGAGCATTCATCCGAATAGAAGAATGGTACAGTTGAAATATGGTAGTCATCTCTCACAAGCCCTCCCCCTACTACTCCGCAGCCAGAAATAAATAGGGGCGACACAATCAGCAACAGAATTAGCCGCATGACTACACCATTATCTAAAACGTTCGATTGCGCTCCGATTGCGCAAGCCAGAACACAGCCCCTCAGACTTTCTTGCCAATCAGTTCGATCATATAGCCATCGGGGTCGCAAACAAACGCTATGGCCTTTGTCCCACCCTTCATCGGGCCGGCCTCTCGCACCACCTTTCCGCCTCGCTGCCTGATCTCGTCACAGGCAGCGTAGACATCATCGACCTCGATGGCGACATGCCCGTAGCCTGTACCGATATCGTAGCGATCGACACCCCAGTTGTAAGTCAGCTCAATCGCAGCCTGCTCGCTTTCGTCGCCATAGCCGAGAAAAGCCAGCGTGAATTTCCCATCGGGATAGTCGTGCTGCCGCAGCAGTCGCATGCCCATCACCTTGGTGTAGAAGTCGATGGAACGGTCGAGATCGCCGGTCCGTATCATGGTATGCAGTATTCGCATCTTGCCGCTCCTGAAATGTGATCGATTGTTTGCCGCTCGCCATTATGAGCAAAAACGTTGTCTTCTGCTTCCCTCGCGAACGAATGAATCTGGCTTAATATCCCGAAATGGATTCGCCCCCTCGTTTTCTTTGCGATGAAATGCTGGGCCGGCTATGCCGCTATTTGCGTGCCGCCGGCTACGATACGCTGTTTGCCAAGGGCGGACATCAGGACCGCGATCTGCTGCGACAGTGCCATGACGAAGGGCGCTATTTTCTGACCCAGGACCGATTGGTACGCGAGCACAAGGCAGCGCGCGACATTGCGCTGATCCTGCCGCACGGCGATATTGAACGGCATGCCGCCATGCTCAGGGCGCGCTTCCAGCTCGACTGGCTCAGTCACGCCTTCACCCGCTGCCTGGTGGACAATACGCTGCTGCTGACAGCCGATGCAGCAGCGGCTGCGAAAGCTCCTGCGGATGCGATCAGGCCAAACGAACCGCTGAGCGTTTGCCCCTCATGCGGCAGGGTCTACTGGCGCGGCTCGCATTACAAACGCATGCATGCCCGCCTCGCCAAGTGGCAATCGGGGCTAACGTAAGCAGCGTCCAGCACGGTCACACAATCCCGGCTTCGTCATTCCGGCGCTGCGTGCGTTGTTGAGGCTTTAGCCCCCCACACCCACGGCATACTCCTTGCGGGTGCAGACGGTAATCAAGCGTATTTGTCTACTGGACATCGGCCTTCGCCGGTGTGACGAGCTTATCGAAGGTTCCTTGAATCATTTCCTCACTGCCGACCAGCGATAGAAAGTCCGCTTGGCCAGTTCGACTGCGGAGAGATAGACCAGCACCATGCCGCCGAGGATGAGATAGAACTTGGCGGGCGGAGACACGAAGCCGAAATGTACTCCAAGTGCCGTAATGGGCAGCAGCACCGCGATGCACACCACCGCCAGCGAGGTCGCCACCAGCAAAGGATGGGCGCGGCTCTTCAGCGGATTGCCGCGGGTGCGGATGATGAAGATGACGAGCACCTGGGTGCACAGCGATTCGACGAACCAGCCGGTCTGGAACAGCCGCTCGTCTGCATGCAGTACCGCCAGCATGACGTAGAAAGTCAGGAAGTCGAACACCGAGCTGACCGGCCCGATCACCAGCATGAAGTTGCGCACGAAATTCAGGTCGAGCACGCGCGGTCTGGCCACCTCCTCAGCATCCACCTTGTCCAGCGGGATCGGTATTTCCGAGATGTCATAGAGGATGTTGTTGAGCAATATCTGTGTCGGCAACATCGGCAGAAACGGCAGGAACAGCGAAGCGCCCGCCATGCTGAACATGTTGCCGAAATTCGAGCTGGTTCCCATCATGATGTACTTCATGATGTTGCCGAAGGTACGCCGCCCTTCCACCACGCCCGCATGCAGCACATGCAGGTCCTGTTTCAGCAGGATCATGTCGGCCGCCTCCTTTGCCACATCCACTGCCGAATCGACCGACAAACCGATATCTGCCGAGTGCAGCGATGGCGCATCGTTGATGCCATCGCCCAGATAGCCGACCACATGACCGCGCGCCTTGAGCGCCCGGATAACTCGATCCTTCTGCGCCGGATTGACCCGGCAGAACAGGTTCACCTCCCCCACTCTGGCGCGCAGCGCGAGGTCGTCCATCTGCGCGATCTCCTTGCCGCTCAACACCCCGGTGACTGGGATTTTCAGTTGTTGGCAGACATGCCGCGTAACCAGATCGCTGTCGCCCGTCACGATCTTGATCGCAACGCCCGCTTTCTTCAGCGCAGCAAGCGCGGAAGCTGCGCTCTCTTTGGGGGGATCGAGGAAGGCGGCGAATCCGGCCAGCACCAGTTCCGTCTCATCGCTCACCACGGCATGCGGATGGTCCAGCGGCACCTGGCGCCAGGCAACGCCCAGTACGCGAAAGCCTTCCTGTTCCAAGGCGTGGTACTGGTCGCGTATGCCTGCCAGAGCCGCATCGTCGATCGGGCGCTGGAGATTGGTTCCATCCGCTTCGTAGCGCGTGCATAGCCCGACGATCTCGTCTGGCGCGCCTTTCACCACCAGCCATCTCGCCTCGCCGTTGTCGATCAGCACCGAGACGCAACGACGCTCGAAATCAAATGGCACTTCGTCGATCTTTTTCCAGCCATCCAGATCGATATGCGTGTGGTTGAGAATGGCTTCGTCGAGCGGGCTCTTCAAGCCGCTTTCGAAGAAGCTGTTGAGATAGGCCAGTTCCAGCACCCGCTCGCTGGGCCGTCCTTCCGCATCGACATGCCGTTCCATGCGGATCTTCGCTTCGGTCAACGTACCGGTCTTGTCTGTGCACAGCACATCCATCGATCCCAGGTTCTGGATGGCTGCCAGGCGCTTGACGATCATGTGCTGCCTGGCCATGCGCATCGCTCCACGCGACAGCGTGACCGAAACCACCATCGGCAACAGCTCTGGCGTCAGGCCAACGGCGAGTGCCACGGCGAACAGGAAAGACTCGAGCCAGGGCTTGTGGAAAAATGTGTTCACGAGCAGTACGAACATGACCATCAGGAATGTCAGCCGCATGATCAGCATGCCAAAGCGGCGGGTGCCGATCTCGAACGAGGTCGGTAACGACGGGCGGGAAATACTGTCGGCGATCTCGCCGATGGCGGTGGTCGTCCCCGTCTTGACCACCAGCATGCGGGCGCTGCCGCTGATGACCGAGGTGCCCATGAACACCGCGTTGGTCGCCTCCTGCAGTTCGGTGGCAGTGTCGGGCAATGCGCCCGGTTTCTTTTCCACCGGATAGGATTCCCCCGTCAGCAGCGCCTGTTTGACGAAAAAGTCGTGCGCCTCTATCACTCGTCCATCCGCCGGAATCAGGTCGCCAGCCTCGAGCAACACGACATCGCCGGGAACGACCCTGCTCACTGCCACATCCTGCGGCGTGCCATCGCGCAACACGCTGGCGCGCAAGGAAACCGACAGCTTCAACTTTTCTGCGGCCGCGTTGGCGCGATACTCCTGCACAAAATCCAGCGTGACACTCATCAGAACGATGCAGCTGATGATGATGAAGTTGGTGAGCTCTCCGGTGAACGCCGAAACCGCGCTGGCAACGAGCAGGATGATGACCAGCGGATTTTTGAAGCGGGTGAGGAATTGCAACAGCAGCGGTTTTTCCGCCCGTTCGCGAAACAGGTTGGGGCCGAACCTGGCCAAGCGTGCCCTGGCCTCCGTCCCGGACAAGCCGGCCGTCCCTGTCGGCGGGGGTTCCAGCCACCACGGCCGAAGTGTCCCATCCATCGGCATTCCGGCATCCACCGCTCAGTCCGGCGTGGGATAGTGGTAGTAACGGGTATTCAGGTAGCGCGCAACCGAGGCGACATCCTCGTCGCTCCAGCGCAGCTTGCCAAGTTTCTGCCAGCGACGCACTTCCCGGCGGAGCCCCTTCCAGTCCGCGGCCTGCTTCCTGTCCCGCCAGTGCACCTGGGTATCGTGACAGGCAATGCAATGCGTCGAGTACAACAATTCGCCACGCGTCGGGTCGTGCAGGGATTGCGCGTTTGCCGCAATGACGCAGCCGAACCAGGCCAACAGAACGATAAAGACCGATCTCAGAAGCATGACAACCTCCTAACCATCCCTGTGTTTTTCAGTATACGCCCTGCCAGGTGCCCGAACCACCCTGCCGCCGGATATCCGCGCCGGGCGAATTTGAGGCGGACGCTGTACGGATGAGTTTGCTATAGTTGCCGCGCATGCACACCCGACACTGAACGATGCTCCCGAGCTGACATGGCCACCGCCTTTCCACCAGGACTGACTCACGAAATAGCGGCCGCACGCCTGGCTGCCGAGGGAGCCAATGAACTCGGCACGGACCAGCGCCGCACCTTGCTGGCGATCGCAGGCGAAGTGATGCGCGAACCGATGTTCATGCTGCTGCTAGGCGCCGGAGCAATCTATCTCGCCATGGGCGATGCCCATGAGGCCGTCATCCTGCTCGGGTTCGTGCTCATCATCATGGCAGTCACCGTGCTGCAGGAACGGCGCACCGAGAACGCACTGGAAGCGCTGCGCGACCTCTCCAGTCCGCGTGCGCTGGTGATCCGGGATGGCGTGCCGACGCGCATCGCCGGACGCGATGTGGTGCGCGACGATATCCTGGTCCTGGTCGAAGGCGACCGTGTCCCTGCTGACGGCAGCGTGCTGCAGGCGCATGAACTGGCGGCGGACGAATCGATGCTGACGGGCGAATCCGTGGCGGTGGAGAAATTCCCGGAGCACAGCGCAGTGTTTGCCGGCACCCTGATCGTACGCGGACAGGGATTGATACGCGTGACGGCGACCGGCAGCAAGACCGAGCTGGGCGGCATCGGCAGGTCGTTGCGGCAGATCGACATCGAAGCATCGCCCCTGCGCGACGAGATCGGCCTGCTGACCAGGCGCCTGGCATTGTTCAGCATCGGTTTGTGCATCCTGCTGGCCCTGCTGTACCTGTCTTTGCGCGGCGGCTGGCTCGACGGGCTGCTTGCCGGCATCACCCTGGCGATGGGCATCCTGCCGCAGGAATTCCCGGTCATCATGATCGTGTTCCTTGCACTGGGCGCGCGCCGCATCGCCGAGCAGCGTGTGCTGACGCGGCGCCTCAACGCCATCGAGACGCTGGGCGAGACCACGGTGTTGTGCGTGGACAAGACCGGGACATTGACCCAGAACCGCATGACGGTGACTGCCCTGTCAGTCTCCGGAAGGCTGCTGGAAACGACCGATATCGCCCGCAGCGGACTGCCCGAGGCCTATCACGAGTTGCTCGAATACGCCGTACTGGCGAGCGAGATCGATCCCCATGATCCGATGGAACTGGCATTCCATCGTTTTGCCCGCGAATTCCTGGCCAACACGGAACACCTGCACCCGGACTGGTCGCTGGCGCGGGAGTACGAGATTTCGCCGGAGCTGCTTGCCATGTCGCATCTGTGGCGCAACGATTCCGGCAAACATGATGTCGTCGCCACCAAAGGGGCGCCTGAGGCCATCGCCGATCTTTGCCACTTGTCCGAAGCTGAACGGCAACGCGTGCAGCAGGATGCGCAGTTGATGGCGGATCGCGGCCTGCGCGTGCTTGGAATCGCCAAGGCAAGACACAGCATCCACAAGGATTGGCCGGACATCCAGCACGACTTCGATTTCGAATTCGTCGGCCTGGCCGGGCTTGCCGATCCGCTGCGTCCGGAAGTGGCCGATGCGGTCGCCGAATGTCGGCGCGCCGGTATCCGCGTCGTGATGATCACCGGCGACCATCCGCGCACCGCCCGGGCGATTGCAACCCATGCCGGGATCGACGGCCGGAATCTGTTGACGGGGGACGAGCTGGCCGGCATGGATACCGCTACGCTGGCGCGGCGTATCGCATCGGTGAATGTCTTCGCACGCGTTTCGCCGCAACAGAAGCTCGCCATCGTCGAAGCGCTCAAGGCCAATCGCGAAGTGGTCGCCATGACCGGCGACGGAGTAAACGATGCGCCGGCGCTGAAAGCTGCCCATATCGGCATCGCCATGGGCAAGCGCGGTACCGACGTCGCCCGCGAAGCCGCCTCGCTGGTGCTGCTGGAAGACGATTTCAGCGCCATCGTTGCCGCCATCCGGCTGGGACGCCGCATCTTCGCCAACCTGCGCCTGGCAGTGCTGTACACCCTTGCCGTACACATCCCCATCATCGGCCTGTCCATCCTGCCCCTGCTGTTCGGCTTGCCGCTGGTCCTGGCGCCAATCCATATCGCCTTCCTGGAACTGATCATCGACCCCGCCTGTTCCATCGTATTCGAGGCGGAAAAGGGCGATGCCAGGCTGATGGAGCGACCGCCGCGCACACAGGCGGAACACCTCGTTTCGCCCCGGCATCTTGTGGTCAGCCTGGCCCAGGGCGCCTGGGTCACGCTGGGGATCGTTGCGTTCTATATGTGGAGCCTGCGCTCCGGCATGCTGGCCGAAGAGGCCCGTGCACTGGCCTTTATCGTCATGATTACTGCCAATGCAGCGCTGATATTCTCCATCCGCCCCCGTCAGCAGAAGCGGCAGCAGATCTTTGCGTCGCCTTCTGCGGTGGCCTTGTGGGTGCTCGCCGGAACATTTGCAGGATTGGCCGTGATCACCGGCATCCCCGCCATTGCAGCCGCATTCGCCTTCCGGCCGCCTGCGCTCCTGCACTGGTTGCTTGCCTGCGGCATCGGCATCGGCATCGTGTTCCTGCTTGAAGCTATCAAGCTCGTGCTCGGCAAGCTGCGCCGCCCTGCCTGATCGCCCTCCCCGCCGTTACTTGCCTTCGCGCTTGCTGTTCAGGCTGATGATGAGCACGCCAGCCAGCACCAGCGACGACCCTGCGATCTGCAGCAGCGAGACGCTCTCGTGCAGGAACACGTATGCCATGTAGATCGTGCTGACCGGGCCGATGGAGCCGATCAGCGAGGCGCTGCCGGAGCCGATGCGGCGGATCGCGAAAGACAGCAGGAACACCGGCAGCACCGTGGAGAAGATCGCCATCGCAGCGGAGAGTTCATACACGCGCAACGGCAAGTCGAGCGCGCTCAGCGGACGCATAGCCGCGAATTGCAGCAAGCTGGCAACGCTGGCCACCACCATGGCATAGGCGGTGAAGCGCAGCGTGCCGATGCGTGCGATGGCATGCCCTGCCCCCACCAGGTAGATCGAATAGGACAGCGTGCTGGCGAATACCAGCGATGCGCCCAGCACGATACCGCCTTCCTTTGTCCCGGCATCGTGCAGGAAGACCAGCGCGATCCCCGCGTAGCACAAAGCCATCGCCGCCATGGTCATGCGGCCGATGGCGCGCTTGTAGAACAGCGCGGAAAGGATCACCGTCATCGTTGGATAGAGGAACAGGATCAGGCGTTCCAGCCCGGCGGAAATGTACTGCAAGCCAAGGAAGTCGAGGAAGCTGGAACAATAGTAGCCGATCAGGCCCAGCCCCAGCACCAGTATCCGGTCATGCATGTCGAGCGGCACGGCGTGGCGGCGCCTGACCCAGATCGCCACGCCAATGAAGAACGGCGCCGAGAACACCATGCGCAAGGCCAGCAGCGTCACGGCATCGACATGATCGAGATAAGCCAGCTTGACCAGGATCGCCTTGGCCGAAAAACCCACCGCGGCAAGCAGGGCGAAGACGATGCCGAACAGGACATCCCGCTGGTTGAAGGCGCTGCTGGTTTGATTTGCCATCTTTGCAAGACCCTTTGTTTATCGGCAGTACGGGTCTCAGGCAGAAGCAACGCGGTCGACCCGCAGTTGCCCGGTTGGAAACAGAAACGTCAGAACCGGAGTGTGCTGCGGCTATGTGCTGGCAGGGCCAGCCACAGTCGCTTGGACATCGTCGATCGGGCGGAAATGAGTTGCTGTGCGTACATGGGGCGAAATATACGGGGGCGACTGGCGGCAAGTCAATCGGATATCGGGGCCGGCTACGCTGCTGTCAGGCGCACCGGGCATCTCGATAGCGTTTCAGGCCTCCATCGCCTCCAGCCTGGCCTCAGGGCAGGCAACCGAACGGGGCACTGCATGGGAGCGATTCACTCGTTCGCGCAAATCCTTGCCGGCCCTGAAGTGCGGCACATCCTTGGCGGGCAATTCGATGATCATGCCGGTGTTCGGATTGCGTCCTTTGCGAGGCCGGCGATGGAACACCGCAAAGGCGCCGAAGCCCCGGATCTCCACCCGCCCTTTTTGTTCCAGCACGCTGGCTATCTTGTCCAGGATAAGGCGGGCCGCCATTTCAATGTCTTTCTGGGTCAGCTCGGGATGGCGTGAAGCAAGCTGTTGAATCAGTTCCGATCGAGTCATGATGGTTCAAGTGTCGAGATGAAATAAAACGGTACGAGGCCAGCCCGGTGCTGGACGCTTTGTCATAGGCATGGACATCATTCGCCCTCCGGCGCTGCGCCGTCCATGGCGGCAGCCTGCTCGGCCTGCGCATTCATCACAATGATGCTGATGCGCCTGTTGTGTGCGCTGAACGGGTCTGCCGGATCGAACAAGGCAGATGAAGACAGGCCGACAACACGAAGGATCTTGTCGTCCTTCAGGCCGCCGCCGACCAGCGCACGCCGGGCTGCATTGGCTCGATCCAGGGATAATTCCCAGTTGCTGTAATTCCTGGTGGTTCCCTGGTAGGGCGTCGCATCGGTATGTCCGGTAATGCCGATCTTGTTCGGAACGGCGTTCAGGGTGGTGCCGAAACTGTGCAGGATGTCCACCGCATAGGGCTGCAACGTAGTGCTTCCCAGATTGAACATGGGACGGCTCTGCTTATCGATGATCTGGATGCGCAAACCGTCTGTAGTGATATCGATCTGGAGTTGATCCTTGAATGCACGCAACTCTGCATGCGCTTCGATTTCCAGTTCCAGGCTGCGCTTCAATTCCTGCAGGCGCAACCTTTCCTTGCGCTGCGCATCCAGCCGCCCGTCGCTCAAGGTAGCCGGGGCCATCCCCGGTGCTTCACCCTGCCTGAGTTGCGCTTCGCCAGCCACCGGGCGATTGCTCCCTTCATGGATAAGGCTGCTGTGATCGGACATATCCTTTCCGCCTGACAAGACGACCATCAGGGGAGTCTGGAAATACTGCGCAATGCTGCGCAGGCGCGCCTCGGAATTGCTCCCGAGCAACCACATCAACAGGAAGAAAGCCATCAGGGCGGTCACGAAATCGGCATATGCGATCTTCCAGGCGCCGCGCGCATGCGGTTTGCCGGTTCGCACGATCCGCTTGACCACCAGAGGTCGAATCTTCTGCTTGCCGCCGCCTGACTTCCTGACTTCCGGATTGACCACTGCCATATAACCCTCATGTCGGTTATACGCAAAGACTTCATTACAGCGGAACGCCAAAAGGAATAGAGGGAATGCTCAGATCACCTGGCGGCCCCGCTGGCACTCGACGAAATGTCGAATAGGAACTTGTCCCTTAGCCCGGAAGCTTTGCGTCCCCGCCTTTCGACGGGTTTGCCCTTGCAGGCGTTGATGTTGAAATCAACGATTGCGCGTGGATTCTATGGTCTGGAAGCAGTAACTGTCAAACCTGGCGGTCATGCAGCATTCGAAACCGGAGTTTTTCAGCCTGCGACGGCCCGACACAGGCCGTCAACTGCAGCCCGCCTAACCGGCCAAGCCGACGTAGACGTTCTGCACATCATCATCCGCGTCGATGGCCTCGAGGAACGCTTCCACTTCTTCGCGCTCGGCATCATTGCTGATGGTGACAGGATTCTTGGGACGGTAGCCGAGCTGGGCGGAGACGACGGTAAAGCCATGGTTAGGCAACGCCTTGCATACGGCATCCAGGTCGGTGACATCGGTGATGAACAGGCTCGCCCCTTCTTCGGAAGGCTCGAAATCCTGCGCTCCCGCTTCGATGGCAGCGATCTCCGCATCACTTTCCTGGCTGTTCGGCGTCGCCTCGATCATGCCGACATAGCTGAAGTCCCAGGAAACGGATCCCTCCGCCCCCAGCTGGCCTTTGCGGAACAGCACATTCATGCTCGACTTGGTGCGGTTGACGTTGTCCGACAGGCATTCGACGATGACAGGTACGCGGTGCGGGGCAAAGCCTTCATAGACGAGGCGTTCCAGTTGCGCTCCACCGTCGAGCAGACCGGCGCCCTTCTTGATGGCGCGATCCAGCGTGTCTTTGGGCATGGAGGCTTTTTTGGCCTGTTCGACCACCAGGCGCAGGCGCGAATTCAGGCTCGGATCGGCACCGCCTTTGGCCGCGACCATGATTTCTTTGGCCAATTTGCCGAATATCTTGCCCTTGGCATTCGCCGCCACTTCCTTATGTCTGGCTTTCCACTGTGCACCCATGTCTGCTCTCTTGAACTGTTGATCGATACGATACCTTGCCGGGACGAATCCCAAGGGGCGCATCTTGCCTCAAGTGAGGGCCGGGTTCAATCTTGACGGAAGACGCGCCGGCTATTGCGCAGTCCGAAGCCTCATTGCACCGGCTGCAATTGCCAGGCGGAGTGGCATGCCACACACTTCGACATCGTATCGGACAGCATGCCCAGCAGATCGGCCTGGCCCTTGCCGCTTTCCGCGGCCAGCGCCAGGTCATCCATATCGCGATGCACGCTCATGCCGAGGGACTTGAACGCGACCGGCAGCTTGGCCATCAGCGCCGGATTGACATCGGCAGCCGAAGCCATGCCCGCTGCCCGCGCCGACTTTGCCACCAGTTTCATGTCGCCCTGCCGTATGCCTAGCACGACCTGCTGCGATGCAGACAACAAGCCGCGCATCTCGCCCAGGACCAGGTCGCGTTCTGCCGGCGCCAGCACCACGGCAGTCCGGCCATCCGTTCCGGCCGTCGTGTTGCCCCGCACGAAGAACCATGCAAACACCGCTACTGTGGCTATCCACAGCACCATGGCGACCAGCGCGAAACGATTCGTGAACATGCCTACCCTCCTGTCATTGATGAGTGCGATACCTTACTGCACATCGACCAGACCGTCTGTGAGAATAATCACATATGGCCTGTCAGGGTGCTGGCTTGAATTGAGCGACATCTTCCAGCACTCGCAGGAAATCGTCGCCATACTTCGCCAGCTTGGCCTGCCCCACGCCGCTGACCTGCCCCATTTCATCCAGCGTCTGCGGCTTGCGGTTGAGGATTTCCAGCAAAGTGCTGTCGTGAAAAATGACATATGGCGGAACCCCCTGCTCGCGCGCCAGCTCCATGCGTTTGGCTTTGAGTGCCAACCACAGCGGATCTTCATTGGCCCCGGCGAAGGCTTCGCGCAGCCGCGAGCCGCGTTCTGCCTTGCTGGATTTGCGTTTCGCCGGCTCGGCATCGCGGCGCAACCACACTTCCTGCTCGCCGCGCAGCACCGGACGCGCCGCTTCGGTAAGGCGCAGGCCGCCGTAGCCCTCCATGTCAACATTGATGAAGCCGGCCGCGGTGAGCTGGCGATAGACGCTGCTCCATTGCGCTTGCGCCAGATCCTTGCCGATACCGAAGGTGCTCAGTTGCTGGTGGTTGAATTGCTCGACCTTGGGCGTGAGCTTGCCGAGCAGCACGTCGATCAGATGCACGACGCCGAAACGCTGCCCGGTGCGGTAAACGCAGGAAAGCGCCATCTGTGCGGCTTTGGTGGCATCCCAGGTATCCACGGGCGACAGGCAGTTGTCGCATGCGCCGCAATCGCCGGGATGCTCCTCGCCGAAATAGCGCAGGATGGTCTGGTGGCGACAGGCGGTGGATTCGCAAAAGCCCAGCAGTGCATCGAGCTTCTGCAGTTCGACGCGCTTGCGCTCTTCCGCCGCATCGCCGGACAGCAGCATCTGGCGCATGGACACGACATCGCCCAGGCCATAGGCCATCCAGGCGTTCGCAGGCAGGCCGTCGCGGCCGGCTCGGCCGGTTTCCTGGTAATAGCCTTCCATGCTCTTGGGCAGGTCGAGGTGCGCAACGAAGCGCACGTTGGGTTTGTCGATGCCCATGCCGAACGCGACGGTGGCGACCATGATGACGCCCTCCTCGCGCAGGAAACGCTTCTGGTTCGCGTTGCGCGTGGCGGCATCCAGCCCGGCGTGGTACGGCAGGGCATCCCAGCCCTGCTCCTTCAGCCATGCGGCGGTCTCCTCCACCTTCTTCCGAGACAGGCAATACACGATGCCGGCGTCATCGGGATGTTCGGTTTCGAGGAAGGTCTGCAACTGCTGGCGCGCGTTGTCCTTGAGCGTGACGCGATAGCGGATGTTGGGGCGATCGAAGCTGGAGACGAACTGGGTAGCCCTTTCCAGCGCCAGGCGCTCGACAATCTCGCTGCGCGTCGGCGCATCCGCCGTGGCGGTGAGCGCGATGCGCGGCACGGAGGGGAAGCGCTCGTGCAGCACCGTCAGCGCGCGGTATTCGGGGCGGAAATCGTGGCCCCATTGCGATACGCAGTGCGCTTCGTCGATGGCGAACAGGGCAACCCGGTTCTCTTGCTGCAGGCGCTCCAGCAGATCCAGGAACCCTTCCGTCATCAACCGCTCCGGCGCGACATACAGCAGCTTCAATTCGCCGCGCATCAGCTGCCGCGAGACTTCGCGCGCTGCTTCGGCTTCCAGGCTGGAATTGAGGAAAGCGGCCGACACGCCCAGTTGCTTGAGCGCATCGACCTGGTCCTGCATCAGCGCGATCAGCGGCGAGACCACAATGCCGACGCCATCGCGCAACAAGGCGGGGATCTGGTAGCACAGCGATTTGCCGCCGCCGGTAGGCATCAACACCAACGCATCGCCGCCGGCCGCAACGTGCTCGACGATGGCCTGCTGCGCGCCGCGGAACGCGGTGTAACCGAACGTGTCGCGCAGGATTTGTTGGGCGTGGCCGTGACTCATGGGGACTGTGTTCAAACGAAAATGAGAGCTTAACCCGAACAGCAGAATCCGGGGTTATCCGGTTGCAGCCGATGGTATGATTTCGCAAGAATAATACCGCCAAGGAAGGTTGTTTGATGAATATCCGCACCGTTTCGACCCAACCGTTCTCCGACCAGAAACCCGGCACTTCCGGCCTGCGCAAGAAGGTCACCACCTTTCAGCAAGCGCATTATCTGGAAAATTTCGTCCAGAGCATCTTCGACAGCGTCAACGCACCCCAGGGCGCGACGCTGGTGCTGGGCGGTGACGGGCGTTTCTACAATCGCGAGGCGATTCAGGTCATCCTGAAGATGGCCGCAGCCAATGGCTTTGGCAAGGTGCTGGTGGGCCGCGGCGGTATCCTGTCCACGCCGGCGGCCTCGTGCGTGATCCGGCAATACCAGACCTTCGGCGGCATCATCCTGTCGGCCAGCCACAATCCGGGGGGACCGGACGGTGACTTCGGCATCAAGTTCAACGGCTGCAATGGTGGGCCGGCCACCGAATCGGTGACCGAAGCGATCTTTGCCAAGAGCAAGGCCATTTCCAGCTATCGCATGCTCGATGCTGCGGATGTTCCGCTGGATTTGTTGAGCGAGACGACTTTGGGGAATATGAAAGTCAAGGTAATCAACCCGGTAAGCGACTATGCCGATCTGATGGAGTCTTTATTCGATTTTGGCGCAATACGGTCGCTATTGCAGGGCGGCTTCAAAATCAGGTTCGATGCAATGCATGCGGTGAACGGGCCATATGCCAAGGAGATACTGGAAAGGCGCCTGGGTGCACCATCCGGCAGCGTGATGAATGCCGTGCCGCTGGAAGATTTTGGCGGCGGCCATCCCGATCCCAACCTGACCTACGCCCACGATTTGGTGGAGATCATGTACGGTACAGATGCCCCGGATTTTGGTGCGGCATCGGATGGCGATGGCGACCGCAACATGATCCTGGGCAAACGCTTCTTCGTAACACCTTCGGACAGCCTCGCCTTGCTGGCGGCGAACGCCACGCTGGTACGCGGCTATGCCAAGGGCCTGGCAGGCGTGGCGCGTTCGATGCCGACCAGCGCCGCCGTGGACCGTGTGGCGCAAGCGCTGGATATCCCCTGCTTCGAGACGCCGACCGGCTGGAAATTTTTCGGCAATCTGATGGATGCGGGCAAGGTCACGCTGTGCGGCGAGGAAAGCTTCGGTACCGGGTCCAGCCATGTGCGCGAGAAGGACGGGCTGTGGGCAGTGCTGTTCTGGCTCAACATCCTGGCAGTCCGCAAGCAATCGGTGGAAACCATCACTCGCGAGCATTGGGCCAGATTCGGCCGCAATTTCTATTCGCGCTACGATTATGAGGGGTTGCCGACGGAAGCGGCCAATGGCGTGATGCGGCATCTGCGCGACAGCTTCGGCACGCTGGCCGGCACGGCTTTCGGCAGGTATTCGATACAGGCTTGCGACGATTTCAGCTATACCGATCCGGTCGATGGCAGCATCAGCAATGGCCAGGGGATACGCATCCTTTTCAGCGACGGCTCACGCATCGTCTTCCGCCTGTCCGGCACAGGCACGGAAGGCGCGACGCTGCGCGTTTACCTGGAAGCATTCGAATCCGCCGTCTCGCGCCACCATCTGGATGCTCAGGAGGCCTTGAAGGACTTGATCAGGATTGCGCTGCATATCTCGGAATTGCAGACCCGCACGGGGCGGGAACAGCCGACGGTGATCACTTAGCGTCGAGTGTGGAAGGAACGGTGGCTGCCACGCCCGAGGCCGTTGCAGCCCCTTCTCCACCGACCACCTGGAAGAACACTTCGCCCTGCTTGACCATGCCCAGTTCGCTACGCGCACGTTCTTCGATAGCATCGGTGCCGCGCTTGAGGTCGCGCACCTCCGCATCCAGTGACGCATTGCGCTTTTGGGTCTGATCGTTGATCTGTTTCTGGGCTTCGACCTGCTTGCCCATCTCCCACACCTTCAGCCAGCTACCCTTCCCCAGCCAGAGCGGATATTGCAACAGCAGGAGAAGAGCAAGCAGGATGTAGGTGACGACACGCATCAGCCTAACTGGTAATAAGCCTCACGTCCCGGATAAGAGGCACTGTCGCCGAGGTCTTCTTCGATGCGCAGCAGCTGGTTGTACTTCGCCATGCGGTCGGAGCGGGACAAAGAGCCGGTCTTGATCTGCATGGCATTCGTAGCCACAGCCAGATCGGCGATGGTGGAATCTTCGGTCTCGCCGGAACGGTGCGAGATCACGGCGGTGTAGCCGGCACGCTTCGCCATCTCGATGGCCGCAAAGGTCTCGGTCAGGGTGCCGATCTGGTTGACCTTGATCAGGATGGAATTGGCGATGCCGCGCTTGATACCTTCGCGCAGGATCTTGGTATTGGTCACGAACACGTCGTCGCCGACCAGCTGGATCTGCTTGCCGAGACGGTCGGTCAGTGCCTTCCAGCCATCCCAATCGTGCTCGCTCATGCCGTCTTCGATACTAACGATGGGATATTTGTCCACCCAGGTTGCATACAAATCGACCATTTGCGCTGAAGTGAGAGTCAATCCGTCGGCCTTCAGGTGATACTTGCCATCTTTATAGAACTCGGAAGCAGCAGGGTCCATAGCGATGGCCACATCTGCACCAGGTACATAGCCAGCAGCCTCAATGGCTTCGACGATGACCTTTAATGCCCCCTCATTTGAACCCAGCGCCGGTGCAAATCCCCCTTCATCACCAACCGTGGTGGGAAGTCCACGATGATGCAGGACTGACTTCAAGGCATGAAATACTTCGGCGCCGTAACGCAACGCCTCGCGGAAACTTGGCGCCCCTACCGGGACGATCATGAATTCCTGCATATCTGCACCGCCAGTCGCGTGTGCTCCACCGTTGATAACGTTCATCATCGGCACCGGCATTTCCATGCGTGCTGCACCGCCGAGGTAGCGATACAGCGGCAGGCCGCTCTCTTCTGCTGCGGCACGCGCCACGGCCATGGAGACGGCGAGAATGGCATTCGCGCCCAGGCGCGATTTGGTATCGGTGCCATCCAGTTCGATCATGGTCTGGTCGATGAAAGCCTGCTCAGCGGCATCCAGGCCGATGATCGCTTCAGCGATTTCCGTGTTCACATTTTCAACGGCATTCAACACGCCTTTGCCGAGATAACGCTTCTTGTCGCCATCACGCAACTCGATCGCTTCTTTCTCTCCTGTGGAAGCTCCGGACGGCACAGCGGCACGGCCCATCACGCCCGACTCCAGCAACACATCCGCTTCTACGGTCGGGTTGCCACGGGAATCCAGTATTTCACGCGCTACTACATCAACGATTGCACTCATTCTTATTCTTCCTTCACTCACACACTTTTCAAGTTAACGTTCTCTTCGATAAAACCGTGTTGCTTCACCAATTCGTCCAGCGCTTTGAGCGTCTGCAACAGCGCTTGCAGATGGCCCAACGGAAATGCATTCGGCCCATCCGACAATGCTTTCGCAGGATCGGGATGCGTTTCCATGAACACCCCCGCCACCCCGGCCGCGACTGCTGCGCGTGCCAATACCGGCACGAATTCGCGCTGGCCGCCGCTCGCCGTGCCCTGCCCTCCGGGCAATTGCACGGAATGCGTGGCATCGAATACCACCGGACAACCGGTATTGCGCATGACTGCCAGCGAACGCATATCCGACACCAGATTGTTGTAGCCGAACGAGGCACCGCGCTCGCACACCATGATGTTGTCCGCGCCGCTCACTTCGCGCGCCTTGTCCACCACGTTCTTCATGTCCCACGGCGACAGGAACTGGCCTTTCTTGATATTCACCGGCTTGCCGGCTTTCGCCACGGCATGGATGAAGTCGGTCTGGCGGCACAGGAATGCGGGCGTTTGCAACACATCCACCACCGCAGCGACAGGAGCAATCTCATCCTCGGTGTGCACATCGGTCAGTACCGGCACGCCGATCTGCGCTTTGACCTTTTCCAGAATCTTCAAGCCCGCTTCCATGCCAAAACCGCGGAAGGTCTTGCCCGAACTGCGATTGGCTTTGTCGTAGGAGGATTTGTAGATGAACGGGATCCCGAGTCGCTGACAAATCTCTTTCAGCTGGCCTGCGGTGTCCAACGCCATCTGTTCCGATTCGATCACGCATGGACCGGCAATCAGGAACAACGGCTTGTTCAGGCCAACATCAAATCCGCACAGCTTCATAATTCGACGCCTCCAGACTGATGTTGGGCAAGCCCTTCCCGCACCAAGCGCTTTGCGCCACCGTGTCCGGGCTGCACATCGAATCCGTACAATTTCATGCTGCCTCCTTGTGCTTCACGGCAGCCTCGACGTAGGCCTTGAACAGCGGATGTCCGGCACGCGGTGTGGAGGTGAACTCCGGGTGGAACTGCACGCCAACGAACCACGGATGCATGCTTTGCGGCAACTCCATCATCTCCGGCAGATCTTCGGAGGGAGTGCGCGCAGAAATGATCAAACCGTTTTTTTCCAGCGCAGGGACGTAATGGTTGTTAACTTCATAGCGATGACGGTGACGCTCGTTCACTTCATCGCCATAAATTCGCTGCGCCAAGGTGTTGGATTTGATCGGACAACGTTGCGAACCGAGACGCATGGTGCCCCCCAGATCGGAGTCGGCGCTGCGCTTGGCAACCTTGCCATCGCGGTCCAGCCATTCGGTGATCAATGCCACGACCGGATGTTCCGTTTCCAGGTTGAATTCAGTGCTATTGGCATCCGCCATACCGGCAACATGGCGAGCATATTCGATCACCGCAAGTTGCATCCCCAGGCAAATACCGAGATAGGGTATCTTGTTCTCCCGCGCATAGCGAATCGCGGCGATCTTTCCTTCCGTGCCACGCACTCCGAATCCGCCTGGCACCAGAATCGCATCAAGCTCTTTCAGGCAATCAGTCCCTTCATTTTCGATTGCCTCAGAATCGAGGTATTCGATGTTCACTCGAGTGGCGGTATGGATACCGGCGTGACGCAATGCCTCGATCAACGACTTATAGGATTCGGTAAGATCGACATACTTGCCAACCATGCCGATGGTGATTTGGTGTTGCGGGTTTTCCTGCGCCTTGATCAGGTTCTGCCACACGGTCAGGTCGGCGGGCGGCGCATTCAACGCCAGCTCTTCACAGATGATGCGGTCCAATCCTTGCTCGTGCAGCACTTGCGGCACTTTATAGATACTGTCCACATCCCACATCGAAATCACGCTGTCTTCGCGCACATTGGCGAACAGCGAGATCTTTGCGCGCTCATCATCCGGAATACGGCGATCCGCGCGGCACAGCAAGGCGGTCGGGAAGATACCGATCTCGCGCAGTTTCTGCACGCTGTGCTGGGTCGGCTTGGTCTTCAATTCGCCAGCGGTGGCGATATAGGGAACCAGCGTCAAGTGGACGTAGGCGACCTGGTGCCGTCCCATGCGCAACCCCATCTGGCGAGCCGCTTCCAGGAACGGCAACGATTCGATGTCACCTACCGTGCCACCGATCTCCACGATGGCCACATCTGCCTTGCCCTCATGCGACGCGGCAGCACCGCGCTCGACGAAGGCTTGTATTTCGTTGGTGATATGCGGGATGACCTGTACCGTTTTGCCCAGATATTCGCCACGGCGCTCCTTGCGGATCACGCTCTCATAGATCTGGCCGGTGGTGAAGTTATTAGCCTTGCGCATCTTGGCCGAGATGAAACGCTCGTAATGCCCCAAATCGAGATCGGTCTCGGCACCGTCTTCAGTGACAAAAACTTCGCCATGCTGGAACGGGCTCATCGTGCCCGGATCGACATTGATATAGGGATCCAGTTTAAGCATCGTGACCTTGAGGCCACGAGATTCGAGGATAGCCGCAAGTGAAGCGGCGGCGATGCCCTTTCCTAAGGAAGAGACAACGCCGCCGGTAATGAATATGTACTTGGTCATGGAACGCGATTGTATCGCAAAACAGGTATCCTCTCAAAGGAAGAAGCGCGCCAAGCAATGCGAAGAGGCATCGAGGGCGAATTTCTGCAGCAACCCTCTGTCGACGGCTTCAACGTGGCCGTTACCGTTTGCAACGGAATCTAAGGATTCCGCCGCCTTTCCCAGGTTGGCGGACATCGAGCACGCGGCGCGCGCTCAGCCAACCGCACCGCACCTGCGTGCGCGCGTTGCCAGAGCCTTGGATCATTTCAAACCCGCAAAGCAAAACACCCCGCCTTTTGGGCGGGGTGTTTTGCTTTGTAAGGAGTCTGACGATGACCTACTTTCACATGCGGATGCACACTATCATTGGCGCGAAGTCGTTTCACTGTCCTGTTCGAGATGGGAAGGAGTGGGGCCAACTTGCTATGGTCGTCAGACATAACTGTTATCAATCGCTGAAGCGGGTTCAGGGTTCCAGCGCTTGATGTAATTTTGGAAGAAGTAAAGTGTGTTCTGATTGTTGCGAGCGTTGTTACTTGCGCTTGCCTAATGTTATAGGATCAAGCCGCACGGGCAATTAGTATCGGTTAGCTTAACGCATTACTGCGCTTCCACACCCGACCTATCAACGTGGTGGTCTTCCACGACCCTTCAGGGCAATCAAGTTGCCAGGGAAGTCTCATCTTGAGGCGAGTTTCCCGCTTAGATGCTTTCAGCGGTTATCTCTTCCGTATATAGCTACCCGGCGATACGACTGGCGTCATAACCGGTACACCAGAGATACGTCCACTCCGGTCCTCTCGTACTAGGAGCAGGCCCCCTCAAACTTCCAGCGCCCACGGCAGATAGGGACCAAACTGTCTCACGACGTTTTAAACCCAGCTCACGTACCACTTTAAATGGCGAACAGCCATACCCTTGGGACCGGCTACAGCCCCAGGATGTGATGAGCCGACATCGAGGTGCCAAACTCCCCCGTCGATATGAACTCTTGGGAGGAATCAGCCTGTTATCCCCAGAGTACCTTTTATCCGTTGAGCGATGGCCCTTCCATACAGAACCACCGGATCACTATGACCTGCTTTCGCACCTGCTCGACTTGTCAGTCTCGCAGTTAAGCATCCTTTTGCCATTGCACTATCAGTACGATGTCCGACCGTACCTAGGATACCTTCGTACTCCTCCGTTACAATTTGGGAGGAGACCGCCCCAGTCAAACTGCCTACCATGCAATGTCCCCAATCCGGATTACGGATCTAGGTTAGAACCTCGAACACACCAGGCTGGTATTTCAACGTCGGCTCCACGATGTCTGGCGACACCGCTTCAAAGCCTCCCAGCTATCCTACACAGGTCTATTCAAAATCCAATGCAAAGCTACAGTAAAGGTTCATGGGGTCTTTCCGTCTAGCCGCGGGTAGATTGCATCTTCACAAACATTTCAACTTCGCTGAGTCCCGGGTGGAGACAGTGTGGCCATCGTTACGCCATTCGTGCAGGTCGGAACTTACCCGACAAGGAATTTCGCTACCTTAGGACCGTTATAGTTACGGCCGCCGTTTACTGGGACTTCAATCAAGAGCTTGCACCCCATCATTTAATCTTCCAGCACCGGGCAGGCGTCACACTCTATACGTCCACTTTCGTGTTTGCAGAGTGCTGTGTTTTTATTAAACAGTCGCAGCCACCATTTCACTGCAACCCCATCGAGCTTCAAGAGCAAGTCTCTACACTCTACCGGGGCGCACCTTTTCCCGAAGTTACGGTGCTAATTTGCCGAGTTCCTTCACCCGAGTTCTCTCAAGCGCCTTAGAATTCTCATCCTGCCCACCTGTGTCGGTTTGCGGTACGGTCCCAATGCAACTGAAGCTTAGTGGCTTTTCTTGGAAGCTTGGTATCAGCAACTTCGCGCCCGAAGGCACTCGTCATCACGCCTCAGGATTGACCTCCCGGATTTGCCTAAGAGATCTCCCTACACGCTTAAACCAGGACATCCAACACCTGGCTCGCTTAACCTTCTCCGTCCCCACATCGCATTGCATTGAGGTACAGGAATATTAACCTGTTTCCCATCGACTACGCATTTCTGCCTCGCCTTAGGGGCCGACTCACCCTGCGCCGATGAACGTTGCGCAGGAAACCTTGGGCTTTCGGCGAGGGAGCCTTTCACTCCCTTTATCGCTACTCATGTCAGCATTCGCACTTCTGATACCTCCAGCATCCGTTACCAGACACCTTCGCAGGCCTACAGAACGCTCTCCTACCATATCCGAAGATATCCGCGATTTCGGTGCATAGTTTGAGCCCCGTTACATCTTCCGCGCAGGACGACTCGATCAGTGAGCTATTACGCTTTCTTTAAATGATGGCTGCTTCTAAGCCAACATCCTGACTGTTTTAGCCTTCCCACTTCGTTTTCCACTTAACTATGTCTTGGGGACCTTAATCGGCGGTCTGGGTTGTTTCCCTTTTGACACCGGACGTTAGCACCCGGTGTCTGTCTCCCATGCTCGCACTTCTCGGTATTCGGAGTTTGCAATGGTTTGGTAATCAGCAATAGACCCCTAGCCATGACAGTGCTCTACCCCCGAGAGTGATACATGAGGCACTACCTAAATAGTTTTCGGAGAGAACCAGCTATTTCCAAGTTTGTTTAGCCTTTCACCCCTATCCACAGCTCATCCCCTAGTTTTTCAACACTAGTGGGTTCGGACCTCCAGTGAGTGTTACCCCACCTTCATCCTGGCCATGGATAGATCACTTGGTTTCGGGTCTACGCCCAGCAACTATCGCCCTTATCAGACTCGGTTTCCCTACGCCTCCCCTATTCGGTTAAGCTCGCTACTGAACGTAAGTCGCTGACCCATTATACAAAAGGTACGCAGTCACGGAACAAGTCCGCTCCCACTGTTTGTATGCATACGATTTCAGGATCTATTTCACTCCCCTTCCGGGGTTCTTTTCGCCTTTCCCTCACGGTACTGGTTCACTATCGGTCGATTACGAGTATTTAGCCTTGGAGGATGGTCCCCCCATGTTCAGACAGGGTTTCTCGTGCCCCGCCCTACTTGTTCCAAACCTAGTTCCACTCCTGAATTTTTGCGTACGGGACTATCACCCACTATGGTCAGACTTTCCAGACTGTTCCACTAATTCAGAAGCTAAAGTTTGCAGGCTGCTCCGCGTTCGCTCGCCACTACTAGCGGAATCTCGGTTGATTTCTTTTCCTCCGGGTACTTAGATGTTTCAGTTCTCCGGGTTCGCTCTACCTGACCTATGTATTCAGTCAGGAGTGACCCTTGCGGGCCGGGTTTCCCCATTCAGATATCTGCGGATCAATGCTCTATTGCCAGCTCCCCGCAGCTTTTCGCAGGCTTACACGTCTTTCATCGCCTGTAATCGCCAAGGCATCCATCATATGCA